>JAFKKS010000255.1 GCA_017304555.1 Hyphomicrobiales bacterium | reverse complement strand
GGCTCGAACACCGATTTCGCGCTGGTGCGCTACAATGCCGACGGCTCGCTCGACACCAGTTTCGGCGGCGGCGACGGCAAGGTCACCACGCCGGTCGGCGTGAGCTACGAGTTCGGCTACAGCGTCACCGTCCAGGCGGACGGCAAGATATTGCTGGGCGGCGAGAGCCTCAACGGTTCGAACACCGATTTCGCGCTGGTGCGCTACAATGCCGACGGCTCGCTCGACACCAGTTTCGGCGGCGGCGACGGCATCGTCACCACGCCGGTCGGCGGCAGCGACGACCAAGGCTACAGCGTCACCGTCCAGGCCGACGGCAAGATCGTGCTGGGCGGCACCTCTTACAACGGCTCGAACTATGACTTCGCGCTGGTGCGCTACAACGCCGACGGCTCGCTCGACACGACCTTCGACCCCCATAACACCCTCGACGGCGCACCGACCTTCACGCAGCATGGCGCGCCGGTCGTCCTCGATGCCAACGTGGCGGTCTACGACGCCGAGCTGCATATCGCCGGTTCCTACGATGGTGCGTCGCTGACGTTGGCGCGCCATGGTGGCGCGGACGCCAGCGACATGTTCGGTGCGAGCGGCAATCTCGCTTTCACCGGCGGGCATGCGCTGCTGGGTGGCACCGACATCGGCACGGTGACGAACGTCAACGGCGAATTGGTTATCACCTTCAACGCCAACGCGACGGAGGCGCGGGTCAACGAGGCGATGCACGACATCACCTACAGGAACAACGGCGGCCATCCGCCGGCCTCCGCGCAGATCGACTGGACGTTCTCGGACGGCAACAGCGGCGGTCAAGGCACCGGCGGGCCGCTCGATGCGACCGGCTCGACCACCGTGCAGATCATCCCGGATGCGACGACGAACGGCGACTTCGGCGGCGACCACATCGCCGACATCCTGTGGCGGAACACGTCGGGGGCGGTCGCCCTGTGGCAACTGGATAATACGGGCCACGCCACATCCATGTTGAAGCCGGGAACAGTTGCCACCTCCTGGCACATCGAGGATACCGGTGACTTCAACGCCGATGGCATGGCCGACATCCTCTGGCGTAACGACAGCGGCCAGGCGCTGATCTGGACCATGGACGGCAACGATGTCACGTCCACGATCAATCTCGGCGGTGTCGGCACAGACTGGAAAATCCAAGGCGCTGCGGACGTCAATGGCGACGGCGTCAGCGATATCGTCTGGCGCAACAGCACGACCGGAGCCGTCGTCGCTTGGAATATGACCGACACGGGTCAGGTCAGTTCAACGACCAACTATGGCGGTGTTGGCAGCGCTTATCACATCCAGGCGCTCGCCGACTTCAACGGCGATGGCACGGACGACATCCTCTGGCGCAATGACAACGGCCAGGTCGCGCTGTGGCAGATGGATGGCAACCAGGTCACTGCCGGTACGGCTGGCAGCGCCGGGCTGACATGGCACATCCAGAGCGCCGGCGACTTCAACGGTGACGGCAACGCCGACATCCTCTGGCGCAATGACTCCGGGCAAGCGGCGATCTGGCTCATGAATGGCGCCCAGGCCACGAACGCGCAAAGCATCGGCAATCAAGGCAGCGGTTGGACGATAGAAACCACGGGCGATTACAACGGCGACGGCAAGGACGACATCCTCTGGCACAACGACACCAGCGGCCAATCCGTCGAATGGCTGATGAACGGATCGCAGGTTGCCTCGATCGTCGATCTCGGCAAGGTCCCGACCACCTGGAGTGTCGCGCACCACGAGTTCGATTTCGTGTGAGCGATGAGGCTCGCTTAGCAACGCATGCAGCGGAGAGATGACGCTCTCATCTATCCGTTGCGCGTGCGTCTGACAGCGAGAACCGCACGCATCCGCTCGACCAGTTCCGAGGCTGGGCCTGCGCTTTCCCAGGAATAGATGGAGACCGCCATCGCCGGCTCCGTGCCGAAAGGTGCGTATGGCCGTACGCGATATCCGGTTGTCGCGCTCTTCGGCAGAAGGGACAGGCCGAGTCCGGCCTCCACCGCGACCAAGACGTTGTGAAGGTTGCTGCCGGTGAAGGCGACATACCAGCGAAGCTGCTCACGTTCGACGCGCTCGAACATCGCCTCGCGGTAGAGACCTCCCGGAGGAAACGCGACCAGCGGAATCGGATTGGGCCACTTGCCCCGCGCGGAAACGCTCTCGAACCACGCCATGGCTTCCGGAAACGTCGCCCGGCAATCGGGGGCGGCCTGAGGTTCCTTGACGATGACGATATCGAATTCGTCGGCACGATAGCGTCTGGTCAGGTCGCGGCTGAGGCCTGCGGTGACGTCCAGTCTGATCGTGCGGTGACGCTGGGCAAAATCGCCGAACACTTTCGCCATCGCTGCGCTGACGATGTCCTCGGGAACGCCGATCCGGATGGATCCCGTTCCGGCGGGATCGCCAAGCGCCGACGTCGCTTCCTGTTGTAACGCTAGGATTCGGCGGGCGTAGCCCAGAAGCCGCTCGCCGGCCGTTGTCGGCTCGACCGGCCGCGCAGCGCGGTCAATCAACGTCGAACCTGCAGCTTCCTCGAGCCGGGCGAGCTGCTGGCTGATGGTGGATTGCGTCATGTTCAGACGCTCCGCCGCGAGTGTGAAGCTCCCCGCATCGACGATTGCGGTGAAGGCGCGAAGAAGACGCGGATCGAACATGCTTGGTCACCCAGGGCGCGCTCGTGCGAGGCCTGTCATCAACATTCAGAACTATAATATAGCTTATCTGAACATTTAATTTCCAAATGAACATGTCCCTCCCTATCTGGATGGCGTGGTCAAGCGATTGGCCGCGCAGTCATAGCCCTGGCCGTCTCCGGCCAGTCATCGCGGGAACTCAAAATGCTTCGCCGTTCAGTGCTCACAGGTGTCACGTCTCTACTGCTGGCGGCTGCCTCTTTCGTTGCAGCAGGAGAAACCATGAGCAAAACCTCATTGCATGCGGCGGCAGGAAAGAACGACGTCGCCGCCATCAAGAAACTTCTCGCCGATGGCGCGGAGATCGATGCGCGTGACGCCGCTGGCACCACCGCGCTTCTGGCTGCGACTCATGCCAACAAGATCGAAGCGGCGAGGGCGTTGATTGACGCCGGCGCCGACGTCAACGCCAAGGACAAGATCGAGGACAGTCCTTATCTCTACGCCGGTGCGCGCGGGCACCTCGAAATCCTGAAGATGACGCTGGCGCACGGCGCCGATCTCAGAAGCACCAACCGCTACGGCGGCACGGCTCTTATCCCGGCCTCGGAGCGTGGTCATGTCGAGACCGTGCGTACGCTGATCGAGGCCGGTGTCGATGTCGATCACGTCAACAAGCTCGCTTGGACGGCGCTGCTCGAAGCGATCATCCTGGGTGACGGCGGTGAGCGGCACGAGCGGATCGTCGATTTGCTCATCAAGGCCGGCGCCAACGTTAATCTGGCTGACGGCAAGGGAGTGACGCCGCTCCAGCACGCTCGCGCGCGGGGCTTCAAGACGATTGAAAAGCTGCTTGCAGCTGCCGGTGCGCGCTGAAGATCCTCAGCGTCGATGGAAAGGAGATTTTCATGAGCAACGAAACGAGATTTCTCGCCGAAGCGATCGAACTCGCGCGCGCCAACATTGTTGAAGGCGGCCGCCCGTTCGGTGCTGTGGTGGTTCGCGATGGCGCGGTGGTCGCTACCGGCGTGAACGAGATCCACATCACCAACGACCCGACCGCCCACGCGGAGATGACGGCGCTTCGCAACGCAAGCAACAAGCTCGGATCGTCCGACCTCAGCGGCTGTGTCGTTTATGCCAGCGGCCATCCGTGTCCGATGTGCATGGCGGCGATGCGGATATCCGGCGTGAAAAGGGTCGCCTACGCCTATTCCAATGACGATGGCGCTCCGTTCGGTCTCTCGACGGCAGCGGTCTACGAAGATCTCGCTAAGCCTTTTGCCGAGCAATCCATGGCCATCAGCTACGTCCCCGTGCGCCCGGAAGGCCGTGCGGACCTTTATCAGCAATGGACGCAGAGCCGCGGTGGGCAGCGATAGAGCGATGGAACGCGAGGCGACATCGACAACCGCAGGCCATGCGCTGCTGCTCGCGGCTGTCGCGCTGGCCGGTCTCAACTTGCGGCCTTTCATCACCGGCGTCGGGCCGCTGGCGACGAACATCGGCGCGCAGACGGGCCTCGATCCGCAAGGCATCGCGCTGTTGACGCTGGTGCCGATGTTCCTGATGGGCGTTCTCGCATTCGCGGGACCGTCGCTGCAGGCTCGGGTCGGCGCGCGCAGATCGATCGTGGCCGCGCTTGTTGTTCTCGGCCTCGGCTCTCTGCTGCGTTTGTTCGTTTCTACTGGCTGGGAGATGGTGGGAACCGCGGCTCTGCTCGGATTTGGTGCTGCGACTGTGCAGGCCGTCTTTCCGGGCGTGATCAAAGAGCGCTATCCCCGCCATGTCGGCATTGTCATGGGGCTCTATTCCGCCATGCTGATGGGCGGCGGGGCGCTCGGCGCGCAGGCGGCGCCATTGATCGCGGCAACGGCCGGCGGCTGGCGGGCCGGTCTCGCCTGGATGGCGTTGCCCGCCGTGCTTGCCGTTGGGTTGGTTGTGCGCAGTCTGCCGAAGGACACGAGTCGGCAGAAGAGCGGCAGCGCTTCGGCGCGCGCTTTCCTCAAGCAGCCGCGCACCTGGCTCCTGATGGCGTGTTTCGGCCTCGTCAACGGCGGTTATGCGACCGTCGTGGCGTGGCTCGCGCCGTATTATCAAAGCCTCGGCTGGACTGCGGCCACCAGCGGCAGCCTGCTCGCGATCATGGCGGTGTGCCAGGCGGTTGCAGCTTTGTTGCTGCCGGTGCTGGCCGGAAGGAAAGAGGATCGCCGGCCGTGGTTGTGGCTCACGCTCGTGATGCAAGCGGTCGGCTTCGTCGCACTGGCGCTGAAGCCGGAGGCTGCTCCCCTCCTTTGGATGGTGTTGCTCGGCGCGGGTTTGGGCGGCTGCTTTTCGCTTTCCATGATCGTGGCGCTCGATCATCTGCGGGATCCGGCGCAAGCGGGCGCGTTGTCTGCGCTGATGCAGGGCGGCGGCTTCCTGATCGCGGCAATGCCGCCCTGGATCGTCGCCGTCTTACACGACCTGACAGGAAGTTATCGTGCCGGCTGGGGGCTGCATCTGTTCTGCGTCGCAGTCGTCACGGTGCTGTACTGGCGTGTCTCGCCGGGCAGCTATGCAGTCGCAATGAATCTGGCGACTCTGGCGCCGCGGGCCAGAGCCGCAAGCCACTGAACTGGCCGCATAGGCCGGCGTGTGACGAAGGCGATGCGAAGCCTTCGCGCTTTCAAAGCGTCGCGTAGTCGACGCCTTTTTGCGGGTCAATGTAGTTCTTCACGGTGCCCATCGGTGAGCGCAAGCCTATGGCCGTGTTGAAGACGACTGCGCGCTCATCCTTCGTTACCTTGCCATCCTTGAGCGCTTGCCGGTAGGCGGCGACGCAAGCCGCGCCCTCGGGTGAGAGCATCACGCCGTCGGCATTCGCCACGGCAGCGCGCGTCTCGTCGACGTCCTCGTCACTGACGGCGCTTCCGAAGCCCTTGCTCTCATAGACGACGCGCAGGATGAGATAGTCGCCGAGCGGCTTCTTGACGCGCACGCCGAAGACTTTGGTGCGCACGTCCGGCCACGGCGTCTGTACTTCCTTGTGGCCTTGTTCCGCGGCTCTCACGATCGGGCAGCATCCGGTCGTCTGCACCGCGACCATGCGCGGCCGCTTGCTGCCAATCCAGCCGATCGCCTCAAGCTCGTCGAATGCCTTCCACATGCCGATGAACCCGGTGCCGCCACCGGTCGGGTAAAAGATGACGTCCGGCAACGTCCAGCCGAACTGCTCGGCGAGTTCCAGACCCATCGTCTTCTTGCCTTCGATGCGGTAGGGCTCCTTCAACGTGGAAATATTGAACCAGCCTCTCTGCTCGCAGCCTTCCGCGACGAGGCGGTTGCAGTCTTCGAGCGCGCCTTTTACGGCGAAGAACTTGTCGCCGTAGAACGCGATCTCGCTCATCGTCACGGGCGGCGAGTCGTCGGGGCAGAAGACGTAAGCGTCGATGCCGG
Source organism: Hyphomicrobiales bacterium (assembly GCA_017304555.1). Lineage (GTDB taxonomy): Bacteria > Pseudomonadota > Alphaproteobacteria > Rhizobiales > Xanthobacteraceae > JAFKKS01. The sequence continues at coordinate 37,211 of JAFKKS010000255.1, read as the reverse complement.
CGCGCTGGCAGTATGCGGCGAACGACGCGCCGCCGCTGCCGACCGTCGGTAGCGCCATCTGCTTGATGCCGAACGACTTGGCCATCGAGACGGCGACGGCCATGCCGCGCGCCTTGAACGATGCTGTCGGAAGGCGGCCTTCGTCCTTGACGAAAAGCGCGCCGCCGCCCGCCTTACGGCTTGTCTCATCGAGCGAGACGAGCGGCGTCAGCTGTTCGCCAAGGCTGACGACGTCGGCCTCGCGCGGAACGGGGAGGAGTTCGCGATAGCGCCAAAAATCCGGGTCTCGCCGCAACAGGTCGTCGCGCGTCACCGCGCGCGCGATCGCCGGCAGATCGTAGCGCACCAGGAGGGGCTTCCCGGCCTTTGAGAGATTGTGCGGCTGGCCTGCGGCGTAGCGCTCGCCGGTGGCGCTGCATTCGAGATGCGTCACGTAACTTTTGAAGCCTGCCCACGAATCCATATTCAACGTCCCACAATGTTCATAAGAGGGTCAGCGCTGATCGCGAATGCGCGGATCGAGCACGGTGTAGATGAGATCGACCAGGATGTTCACGAGAACGAAGATCATGGCCAGGATGAAGGTTGCGGCCTGCACGACCGGGTAGTCGCGATAGGAGATCGCTTGCAGCAGCAAGCGCCCGACGCCCGGCCAGCCGAAGATCTCCTCGACGACGACGGTGCCGCCGAGCAGAAGCCCCATCTGCAGGCCGAGGAAGGTGATCAGCGGAATGGCCGCATTGCGCAGTCCATGCTTGAGCACGACGACATGCAGCGCCAGGCCCTTCGCGCGCGCGGTACGCATGTAGTCGCGGCCGAGCACCTCCAGCATGCTCGAACGCGCGAGCCGTGCCGTGCTCGCCGCGATGTAGCCTGCGAGCGTGAGGCTCGGCAGAATGAGATGCTGCCAGCCGCCATAACCGCCGGTGGGAAACCATCTCAACTCGACGCCGAAGATGAGGATCAGCATCAAGCCGAGCCAGAAGAACGGCACGCCTTGCCCGATCACCGCGAGGACCATGACGATGAGGTCGATGACGGTGCCGCGATAAACCGCAGCGAGAATGCCAAGCGGGATGGCGAAGGCCGCGGCGAGCAGAAGCGCGCTGCCGGCGAGTGCTGCGGTCGCGGGCAAGCGCTCGAAGACGAGCCCCGTCGCGTCGACACCGTGCTGGAACGACACGCCGAAGTCGCCACGAAAGGCGCTGCTGATGAACGTGATGTACTGCGTCAACCACGGCTGATCCACGCCAAGCTTCTGACGCGCCAGCATGATGTCTTCCGGCGTCGGATCGCCCGGCAGTAGCATCAGCGCCGGATCGCCGGTCATCCGCAGCGCGATAAACACCAGCGTCGTCACGCCGAGAATGACGATGGCGAAATGAAACAGGCGCTGCGTCAAACGGGTCATCGCGCCCTCAGCCGGGGATCGAGGATGTCGCGCAAACCGTCGCCCAGCAGGTTGACGAAGAGCACGACGACGAGCAGCGCGAGGCCCGGAAAGGTCGTCGTCCACCAGGCGAGCTGAATGTATTGGCGTGCTTCGCTCAACTCCCGCCCCCAACTGACCGTCGGCGGCTGCACGCCGAGCCCCAGGAAGCTCAGCGTCGATTCGAGGATGATCAGCGCGCCGATGTCGAGCGTTCCGATCACCACCGCGAGCGGCAGGATGTTCGGAAGGATGTGGCGGAAGATGACGCGCGGCTGCGAGGCGCCGAGTGCGCGCGCCGCCACGACATAGTCGTTGCCGCCGATCACGAAGGTCTCGCCGCGCACCACGCGAGCGAAGGTCGTCCAACTGCGAGCGGCAAGCACGAGAACGAGCATGTAGAGCTTGGGGCCGGATATCGCGATGACGGCGATCGCGAACAGGATGAAAGGAAAGGACAGCTGGATGTCGATCAGCTTCGTCACGATGCTGTCGACAACGCCGCGGAAATAGCCGGAGAGGAGGCCGAGCGTGATCCCGATAAGCGCGCCCGTCGTCGTAGCGGCGAGCGCAATCGGGAGCGAAACGCGCGCTCCATAATAAAGGCGGCTCAGGATGTCGCGGCCGAGATGATCGGTGCCCAGCAGGAACCGCGGGTCGCCGCCCTTGATCCAGCTCGGCGGCCGAAGCCGCAGGCTCAGATGTTGGGAGGTCGGATCAAACGGCGCCAGTGCGGGGGCGAAGACCGCCACCGCGACAACCGCGCAAAGCACCGCGATCGGAAGGACGATCTTGAGATGCCGCCGCCGGACGCGAAACGTTGTCTTTTCGCTGCTCACGTCCGGCGCGCATGGTTTGATAGGGACGACACGCGGGGTCATCCTACATTTCGGCGACCAACCTTACTTGCAATGACCGCCGCCTTTCTTCGCGCTATCGACGGAAACCGAGGCCGGAAGAATCATGGTGTCGACGCGCGCTTCGAACGAGACACGGCAACTCACGCCATAAAGGAAGAATTCCTGCCACAGGTAGAGCCACGGCGGGTCGTCGTGCAGGATCTCCGCAGCCTTGTAGTAGAGGTCACGCCGCTTGTTCTCGTCGATCGTGTAGCGGGCTTCCTCCATGAGCTTGAAGAGGTCGGTGCCTTCCTGGCCGCGCGGCCAGTAGACGCCGGCCAGTCCGTCGGGCCGCAGCAGGCGCCAGACGATGCCGTCGGCGTCGAACAGCGTGCTGCCCGGGTTCGCGAGCAACATGCCTGAAACCTGCTTCTTACCGAGCATTTCGGCGCGGCGTGCAATTTCGAGAACGCGCGGTTGTGCATTCACGCCGACCTTCTTCAGCATCTCGACGACGGCCTCGACGATCAACGTGTCGCCGAGGATGTAGCCGTTGCTGCTCTGCACGAGGAGGTCGAGGCCGTTTGCGTAACCGGCTTCGGCCAGCAGTTTCTTCGCCCGCTCGGGATCGTAAGGGTAGTCCTTGATGTTGGGGTTGTAACCGAAATCGGTCGGCGCGGCGCCTTGCGCGATCGGCCGGGCGAAGCCGCGGAAGAGCGTGTCGATCATCGCCTTGCGGTCGATGGCGAGATTGAGCGCTAGCCTCACCTCGCGCTTCTTCAGCGCTTCGTCGTTCCCCAGAAGGAAGACGTCGGTCGCGCTCGCGTAAGTCTGCGACAGATAGGTCGAGCCGCTCGTCTTCACCTTGTCCACGAAGTCCACGGGAATGTTGACGACGAGGTCGACATCACCGGACATCAAGGCCGATACGCGTGCGAACTCATCCGGGATGGGCCGGAAGATGACGCGGGCGAACTTCGGCTTCTCGCCCCAGTAGTTCGGGTTGGCTTCGAAAACCAGCCGGTCGTCCTTGCGCCACTCGACGAAACGATAAGGTCCGGTGCCCACGGCTTTGCGCGCCACGCCTTCCTTGCCGACTTCCTTGAAATAGCCGGCGGGCAGGATCTGCGCGCCCCACTGCGCAAGGCGCGCCGGGAGGAGCGGGTCGGGTTTCTTCGTTACGATCCGCACCGTCGTCGGATCGACGATGTCGACCTTGTCGATCGTCGTGAAGCCGCCGGAGACCGCCGTCGTGCCGGCGACCCGCAGACGGTCGAGCGTGAATTTCACGGAGTCGGCGTTGAAGTCCTCGCCATTGTGAAACTTCACGCCTTTGCGCAGCTTGATCTCCCAAGTGAGATCATCGACGGACTTCCAGCTTTCCGCGAGCTCGGGAACGAGCTTCATCTCCTTGTCGCGGTTGAGCAGTTTCTCGTAGACGAAGTTGAACGGCTGCATCGCCGTCATCTGCGTCGTATTGCCGGGATCCATCGTGACGGCGTCGGTGCCCTGCGCGATGACCAATTGGCCGGTCGGCTGTGCTGACGCCGGCGCCATGCACGACCAGCCAATCGCGGCCGTCAGTGCGACGGCGTAGCCCAATGTCCTTGTTTTACTGTTCATTGCCCGGTCCCCTCCGTGCCAGAATGAAATGTCAGTAGACCGGCGTGAGCCAGTCGCGGAATTCGTTGTGTCTTCCCTTCGCGACGTCGAAATAGGTCTTGCGGATCGCTTCCGTCCGCGGACCGATCGCACCGTTCGCCAGAGGGCGATGGTCGAAAGAGCCGATCGGCGTGACCTCCTTGCCGCTACCGCAGAAGAACGCTTCCTGCGCAACGTAAAGTTCGGTGCGGTCGATCTCGCGCTCGATCACTTCGATGTCGTGGAAGCGCGGGAACAGCCGGATCAGCGTGTCGCGCGTGACACCTTCGAGAATACCGTAGGTGACCGGCGGCGTGAGCACCTTGTCGTTGCGGATCATGAAGAAGTTGTAGCCGGGGCCTTCGGTCACCTTGCCGCGCTGATCGAGCAGAATGGCATCTTGGAAGCCGGAGGCCTTGGCGTCGAGAAGCGCCAGGCGACTGTTGTGATAGTTGCCGACCGTCTTGATGCGCGGCGGCATGGATTCGTCACCGATGCGCCGCCAGGAGCTGACGCAGACTTTCAGACCTTCGCTCGATCCGATTGCGTCATATCGCCCCATCGGCATCGCCGCGATGGTCAGGCCGACCGGTCCGTTGGAATCCAAGCGGCCGTCGTCCTCGCCGACATAAGCGGACAAGCGGATATGGAGATCCTGACGGAGCTCGTTCTCACGGATGAGCTTGAGGAGAATGTCTTCGAGCTGCGCCGGCGAATAGGGAAGAGGAATGCGTGCGATCGCCGCTGAATGCGTGAGGCGCTCCAGATGTTCCTTCAGGCGGAACACGTAGAGCTGGTTCGTATCCTCGTTGTGGTAAGCGCGAATGCCTTCATAGATCGTCGCAGCATATTTGAAGGCAGTCGTGAGCACATGAACGCGCGCATCATCGTATGGGACGTTCTTGTCGTTGAAAAAAATCAGTCGAGGGCGTTCGTGAGCCATCATAGTTTCCTGGGAAAATTCGACGATACGTCGCGTCTCATCTAACGCGAATGCGCAAGCGAACACTAAGTTCTTCATGCTGTCCACGAATAAATTAGCTGACGTCCTTACGCGAAAATGTATGTCGTGGTCGGCGCTGCGCGCGTTTGCAACCACCGGTGTTTGTCGGCAAAAGCAAACGATCGCGTTCCGATTATTTTGATGCGATGCCGTTTGATTTCTGTGAAGCTGCGCGAGTGATGAGAGGATTAGGAATGGCGAGCGGGCAGCGGTTGCTGGAAGTTAACGACCTCAAGACCTACTTCGAAACGGAAACCGGTCCCGTCAAAGCGGTCGATGGCGTCAGCTTTCATCTCGATCGCGGCGAGACGCTCGCTGTCGTCGGCGAATCCGGGTCCGGCAAATCGGTGATGAGCATGTCTGTCATGCGTCTCATCGCGGAGCCGCCGGGACGCATCGCCGGCGGAACGATCCTTTTTAATGGCGAAAACCTCCTTGCGAAGAACGAGCGCGAGATGCGCCGCATCCGCGGCAACGACATCTCGATGATCTTCCAGGAGCCGATGACGAGCCTCAATCCGGTCTTCACGGTCGGCGACCAGATCGCTGAGACGATCATGCTGCATCAGGGCAAGGGGCGCGCCCAAGCCATGCGCGCGACGATCGAAATGCTCGACCTTGTCGGAATCCCTGAGCCCGCGCGCCGCGCAAAGAACTTCCCGCACCAGATGTCCGGCGGTATGCGGCAACGGGCCATGATCGCGATGGCCCTCTCCTGCGGGCCGAAGCTGCTGATCGCCGACGAGCCGACGACGGCGCTCGATGTGACGATCCAGGCGCAAATTCTCGACCTGATGCGGAAGCTTCAGCGCGAAACCGGCATGAGCATGCTGTTCATCACGCACGATCTCGGCGTCGTCGCCGAGGTCGCGGATCGCGTTCTGGTGATGTATGCGGGGCGCACAGTCGAAGAAGCGAGCGTCGACGAGATCTTTTCCGAGCCGCGGATGCCCTACACGATCGGTCTGATCGAGTCGGTTCCGCGCGTGGACAAGGCCGCGCAGAGCCAGGAGCGGTTGCGCGCCATCCCCGGGAATGTTCCCAATCCGGCGTTTCTGCCAAAAGGTTGCGCTTTCGAGCCGCGTTGTCGCTTCGCCATCGAACGCTGCAAAAGCGAGGCGCCGCCTTTGCAGGACACGGGCGCCGGCCACATGTCGCGATGCTGGCGCTGGGGCGAGCTTGCGTCGGATGCCACCGCGTCTGCGACGGTAGCGCATCATCCGCCCGTCGCGGAACGTGCAACCCGCGCGCCACTGATCGAGATCAACGACCTTCGCGCCTACTTTCCCATACGCAGCGGTGTGTTCTCGCGCGTCACCACGCATGTCAAAGCCGTACAGGACATCTCGTTCTCGATCGGAGAGGGCGAAGTGGTCGGGCTTGTCGGAGAATCCGGCTCCGGCAAGACGACAGCGGGGCGCGCCATCCTTCGCCTCGTCGAGCCGACGGGCGGCGAAATCCGCTACAAGGGTCAGGACATCACGCGGGCGTCGAAGGCGAAGCAGAGAGAGCTTCGCAAGGAGATGCAGATCATCTTCCAGGATCCGTTCTCCTCGCTCAACCCGCGCATCACGATTGGCGACGCCATCGGCGAAGCGATGGAGATTCACGGCCTTGCCGAGGGGCGCGAGCAGCAAGACAAGGTCGCCGACTTGCTCGAGCGGGTCGGCATGTCTGCCGACCATATGAAGCGCTACCCGCACGAATTCTCCGGCGGTCAACGTCAGCGCGTCGGCATCGCGCGCGCGCTCGCCGTCGACCCGGCCTTCATCGTCGCGGACGAGCCGGTTTCGGCGCTCGATGTCTCCATCCAGGCGCAGGTCGTGAACCTGCTTCAGGACTTGAAGAACGAGCTTGGCCTGACGCTGCTTTTCATCGCGCACGATCTCAGCGTCGTCGAATATTTGAGTGACCGTGTGATCGTCATGTATCTCGGCAAGATCATGGAGATCGCGCCGGCGAAAGAGCTTTACGCCAACCCTGTGCATCCCTACACGGAGGCGCTGCTTTCGGGCGTTCCGATCCCCGACCCGAAGGTGAAGCGCCAGCGGATCATCCTGAAGGGAGAAATTCCAAGCCCCGTCAGTCCGCCGTCCGGCTGCGTTTTCCGCACACGCTGCGCGCTTGCGGTCGACGATTGCGCGCGGATTGTTCCGCCACTCGAGGAGGTGCGGCCTGGGCACCTCAAGGCTTGCATCCGGCGATAGCGCTTCTGCGTTCTCGGCGGCGCAATGCTAAGCGGCCGACAACCCGCGCAGCCCGTAAATGCGCTCGATGACGACCAATATGATCACGGCGACGGCGAGTTGCAGTGTGCTGACCGCCGCAATGGCCGGATCGAACTGGTTTTCGAGGTAGCTCAGCATCACGACCGGAAGCGTGCTCGTTCCCGGGCTTCCGAAGAAGTACGAGAGTGGCAGGTTGTCGATCGACAGCAGCATGGCGAAAAGCGCGCCGGCGGAAATGCCCGGCGTGATCAGCGGCAGCGTGACATGCCGGAAGGTTTGCCAGCGCGACGCACCGAGGATCAATGCGACTTCCTCTAGGCTCGGTGCGAGGCTGCGATAGACGGCGGCGACGGTGCGCACGATATACGGAATTGCGACCACCGTATGCGCGATGATGAGGGAGAGAAGCGATACGCCGAAGCCGAGCATCGAGAGATAGAACAGCAGCGCGAAGCCGAGGATGATCGCCGGCATCGAGAGCGGCGAGAGCAGCATCGTCATCACGACCGACGCCGCCGGGTGATCGGAGCGGGCGAGGCCGATCGCCGCAGGCACGCCGAGAATGATCGCGAGGACCGTGGAAACGATGGCGACCTCGAACGTCACGACGAACGACTGGAGGAACGGCTTGTATTCATAGACGCGCCAAAACCATTTCAACGAGAAGCCTTCGATCGGGAAGACGATGTAGTCCGTCGACGAAAATCCGACGAGAACGACGACGACGATCGGTAGCAGCATGAACGCGAAGAACGCGATGACATAAAGATGCAGGCCCAGTAGGGGCATGGATTTGAGCGCGCGCCTCATCCCTTCACGCCCTTGCGCCGGATGAAGCGGAGCTGGATGTAGAGACAGATCAGCGCGATCACGAGCATGACGTTGCTCATCGCGGAAGCGAGGCTGAGATCGCGCGTCGTGTTGAACTGCTGGTAGATCAGCAGTGGCAGCGTGTGGATGGAGCCGCCGCCGAGCAGCAGCAGCGTGACGAAGCTGCCGCAGGTCAGCATGAAGACCAGGATGGTGCCGGTGCCGATGCCGTCCAGGCTCAGCGGCAGCGTGACCAGGAGGAAAGTGCGGGTGCGTCCGGCGCCGAGAATTTGCGCCGACTCCTCGAGCCGCGGGTTGATCCCCTGCAAGACCGAGGCGATGGAAAGCACCATGAACGGCACGAGGACGTGAACGAGGCCGACGATCACTGAGATCGGGCCGTTGAGAAAGTGAATCGGAGCGTCGATCAGCCCGGTCTCGATGAGGAAATTGTTGAGCATGCCACGCCGCGCGAAGATCACGCGCCATCCGAAGGTCCGCATGATGATCGAGGTGAGCAGAGGGGCGACGAGCAGGAAGATGATCAGGCTGCGCCAGCGTCCCGCATAGCGGACGAGGTAGTAGGCGAGCGGATAGCCAAGAACGAGGCAGATGGCGGACACGACGACGCTGAGCCCGATCGTCTGCCCGAGCACGCCGAGATAATAGCGGTCGAAGAACAGCTTGTTGTAGTTCGCGAGCGACCAGTGGTTGTCGCCGACGACGAAGCTGCGCTGGCCGTTGTCGACCAGCGGCAGCACGAAAAAGATGAAAAGGAAAATGAGCGCCGGCGCGACCAGCCACGCTTGTGCCGATAGCGCCCGTAAGCGGCTGCGGTTCGTCGTGCCGGCCGTGGTTGCGGCCGGCGCCGACGCCGTCGACGCGGTGCTCATGTTCGGACGCGGGGCGTCAAACGCCGATTTCCTTATTCCAGCGTTCGATCCAGTTGCTCAGATGCGGGCCGATCTCGGCGATCGGCGGGAACCGCGTCTTGTCCCAGGGCGTGATGCGCGGCTTCACCTTGTCGGAGTAGACGACCTTGTTGTTGGTGACGCCGTAATTCATCTTTTCCGCGAACTTGGCCTGCGGCTCCGCGGCGATCATCGAGTTGATATACTCCCAGGCGATGTCCGGCGCGTTCTTCGGCTTCATGATGGCGACCGGAATCATCACGCCGCCCTCGGACGGATTGATGAAGTCGATCCAGTGCGCGCCGGTATCGTAATAGGCCCAGACGCGGCCGTCGGGATAGATGCCGATGTCGGCTTCGCCGCTGCTGAGATGGGTGAGGAAGTCGGTGACGCTGCCCCAGAAGATGCAGTTCTTCTTCATGCGCTTGATGGCGTCGAGCGCCGGCGTGATGTCGTCGAGCTTTCCGCCGTAGACATCGTTGAGCGCCCAGATGACGAAGAGCGTCGCCGGGTTCCAGTTTGGCGTCATCATTGAAGCCGTCCATTCGCCCTTCGCGGTGCGATCGACGAACTCGACGAACGACTTGGGCGGGTTCTTGACGCGGCCCTTGTGGTAGCCGAAACCGCCGGCGCCGTAGTCGAAGCAGACGCCCCAGCCCTCGCAGATATCGACGAAGCGCTTGTCGACATCCTTCAAGTTGGAAAGCTTGGCGCCGTCGATCTTATCCACGAGGCCGGCGCGGCCCGCTTCGATGATCAACTCGGCCGTGGCGACGACGGCGTCGAGCGGCGGCTTGTTCGGGCTTGCCTTGACCTGGCTGATCCACTGGTTCGGATTGCCAAGCTGCACATCGGCGTCGACGCCGGTGCGCTTCTTGAAATCGGCGACGAAGTAGTCGCGGATCGCGGTTTCCCACACGCCGCCATAGCTGGTCACGGTGATGCGGTCCGGCTTGTTCTGCGCGAACGCGCCGCTTGGAAGCGTTGACAATAGTCCGGCGGCGCCGGCCGCACCGGTCGCTTTGAGAAAATCACGGCGTGGAAATTTGATCATTGTAGTACTCTCCCTCTAAACGAATTTCGTTTTGCTCTCTTCCGCCTTCGGCTCACGCTCTCCTTGTTCGCCGTTGGCTCATGCTTCCGGGTCGACAACGATGGAATCGTTCGCCGACCAGGACACCCATGCGCGTCGTCCCACCGCCAGCACGGGCTCGTCGCCGCTGCTGCCCGCCTGCTGGTAGACAATGACCTCGCCGCGCCCGTCCGGCAGGCTGACTTGATAAGCCCGGTGCGTGCCGCGAAAGACATGGCCGACCACTTCGGCTTCGAAAGCGTTGTCGGCGCCGTTGCGGTTGTTGCTCAACTGCATTTTCTCGGGGCGCACGGCGATCATCACCGTATCGCCGTTGTTGCGGCGATCGCGTTCGGGCACGGCGATCTGGATATCGCTTTCGCTTCCCTCGCGGCGTGCCACGGCGACAGGCGCGGCATTTGCGCCTTCCGTCATGCGGCCGACGAACAGGTTCGCTGTGCCGAGAAATTCCGACACGAAGCGCGTGCGTGGGCGATCGTAGACCTCGGTCGGGGTGCCGACCTGGAGGATGCGGCCGCGATCCATCACGGCGATGCGGTCGCTGAGCGTGAGCGCTTCTTCCTGATCATGCGTCACCATCACGGTCGTGATGGCGAGCGATTGCTGGATGCGCCGCAGTTCGAATTGCATGCTCTCGCGCAGGTTCTTGTCGAGCGCGCCGAGCGGCTCGTCGAGCAGAAGGATCGACGGATTGGTGACCAGCGAGCGCGCCAAAGCCACGCGCTGCTGCTGCCCGCCGGAGAGTTGATGCGGAAAGCGATCGTCGAAGCCGGGGAGCCGCACGAGATCGAGAATGCGCCGCGTGCGTTCGGTGATTTCGGCGCGCGGCAATTTCGCCATGCGCAGTCCGAAGCTGACATTCTGACCGATCGTCATGTGCGGAAACAGGCTGTAGTCCTGGAACACCATGCCGAGGCGACGATGATTGGGTGAAAGCTCGGTGATGTCGCGACCGCCGACGAGGACGCGGCCCGTGTCGGGCGTTTCGAAGCCGGCGATGATCCGTAGCGTCGTGGTTTTCCCGCAGCCGGACGGCCCGAGCAGCGATATCAGTTCTCCCGCCGCGATCGTGAGCGTTGTGCGTTCCAGCGCCACCACCGGGCCGAAGCTGCGGCTGACATCCTCGAGCTTCAGATCCTGTGGTTGCGTGCCCGTCATGCTCGGCGCGTTCCTGAGCGATATCGCGGATAGGCCGCCGCCCCGGACGCGATCGTCCTATGAGCTAAGGGCGCGAGGCAAGCGACCCTTGCGTGCAATTGCGCGGAGGCGACTGCGACACGCCGTCGTGGACGAAAGCGCGGCGGCGCATTAGGACGGCGCCGGTTCGCCAGTGCGTGATGTGCGCAAAGCGCACGATCCGCATTCGGCATTCTTCGCGCCGCCTTTGCCGCGGCATCAATGCGAGAGGTCAGGCCATGAAGCGTTTGGAAGGCAAGCGAGCGATCGTCACCGGCGCGGCGAGCGGCATCGGCCGCGCCAGCGTGCGTGCTTTCGTCGCCGAAGGCGCCGCCGTTCTTGCCGTCGATCTGGATGCGCAAAAGCTCGACGAGGTCGTTGCCGCGCTGCGGCCGCAAGGAGAGGTCTTGGCGCGCGCCGCCGATGTGAGCGACGAGGCGGCTGTCGCCGCGGTGCTGAACACCGCGCGCAGCGCATGGGGCGGCGTCGATATTATCTTCGCGAATGCCGGCATCGGCGGCGGCGCGACGCCGTTCTTTGAACAGACGACCGAGCAATGGGAGCGCACGCTTCGCGTCAATCTGCTCAGCCCGTTCCTGGCGATCAAGCACGGCGCACCGCTTATGGCCGCGCAAGGGTGCGGCTCGATCATCTGTACGGCGTCGGTCGCCGGAATGCGCGCCAACGCCAGCAGTGCGCCCTACAGCGCCAGCAAGGCCGGCGTCATCAGTCTGGTGCAGACCGCGGCGAATGCGCTCGATGGAAGCGGCGTGCGCGTTAATGCGGTTTGCCCGGGACTGATCGAAACCGGAATGACGCAGAAACTTTTCGACACCGCGCGGGCGCGCGGAACGGAAGGAAAGATCGGGCAGCTCAACCCGCTTCATCGCGCCGGCGCCGCGGAAGAGGTCGCCGCCGTCGCTTTGTTCCTGGCGAGCGACGAAGCGTCGTACGTCAACGGCCAAGCGATCGCCGTCGACGGCGGCCTTTCGAGCACGCTGCCGTTCGCGCGCCAGCGGAAATGACCACCTGCGTTGCGGCGAAATCTCCAGCATTCGAACCACACTTGACATCGCTCTCGTCGCATGGTCGCCTGTGCGCATAGAGACTAAGTGTGCGCATTGCGCATGATTAGTTTATCGGAATGACTCCAATCGTCAATCGCGAGCATCGTGTTCGCATCGACAAGGCGCCCAGATGGGTAAGGCCGTACGCAGATTGGACGAGCGCTATACGGCGCAGTCGGGCCGCGTGTTTCTGACGGGTCTGCAGGCGCTGGTTCGCCTCCCGCTGATGCAACGGCAACGCGATCGTGCCGCCGGCCTCAACACCGCAGGCTACATCTCCGGTTACCGTGGCTCGCCGCTCGGCGGTTATGACGCGGCGCTGCAGGGCGCCGGACATTTTCTCAAGGCGGCCGACGTCAAGTTCCAACCGGGCGTCAACGAGGAGCTTGCCGCGACGGCGGTATGGGGGACGCAGCAGGTCGGGCTCTGGCCGAACCCCAAGCACGACGGTGTCTTCGCCATCTGGTACGGCAAGGGGCCGGGCGTCGATCGCTGCGGCGATGCCTTCAAGCACGGCAACCTCGCTGGCAGCGCGCAGCATGGCGGCGTGCTGCTGCTCGCCGGCGACGATCACGGTTGCCGCTCGTCGACGATCCCGCATCAGAGCGAGCAAGCGCTTGTCGCTGCGGCTATTCCCGTTCTCTGCCCGGCAAGTGTGCAGGAGTATCTCGATTTCGGCCTGATCGGCTTTGCGATGTCGCGCTTCTCCGGCTGCTGGGTCGGTTTCAAGGCGACCGGCGACATCGTCGAAAGCGGCGCGACCGTCACGCTCGACCCCGACCGACTCCAAATCTGCCTGCCGTCGTTCGTGCTGCCGAAGGGCGGGCTTAACATTCGCGACCCGGACCTGCCGCTGGCGCAGGAAGCGCGGCTGCTGCAGTACAAATTGCCCGCGGTACAGGCCTTTGCGCGGGCGAACGGCCTCGATCGCGTGCACGCCTTGGGATCGTGACGGTGGGCAAGGCCTATCTCGATGTGCGTCAGGCCTTGGAGGAACTCGGGCTCGACGATGCCGCGGCCGCTCGGCTCGGGATCTCGGTCTACAAAGTCGGCATGAGCTGGCCGCTCGAGCCGCAAGGCGTGAGCGCGTTTTGCCGCGGCGCGGAGCAAATTCTCGTCGTCGAGGAAAAGCGAAGCCTCATCGAGGCTCAGCTCAAGGAGATCGTCTTCAGCGCGCCGGACGTCACGCGCTGTGTCGTCGGCAAGCGCGACGAGCATGGCGCGCCGTTGGTGCCGGAACATGGCGAGTTGTCGGCGTCGATCGTGGCGAGGATCATCGCCGCGCGTCTCGGCGACCTCGCCGACGATAGCGGCGTGCGCGAGCGCCTCGAAAGATTGAATCTCATCGGCGCTGCGGCTTCGAGCCACAATGTGGTCGACCTCGCGCGCACGCCGTTTTTCTGTTCCGGCTGCCCGCACAACACGTCGACCAAAGTGCCTGACGGAAGTTGGGCCATGGCCGGCATCGGCTGCCATGCGCTCGCCCGCCGGCAGCCGAACCGCAGCACGCGCACCATCACGCATATGGGCGGGGAGGGCGCGAACTGGGCGGGGATGGCGGCCTTCGCCGGCATCGATCACATCTTCCAGAATCTGGGTGACGGCACCTACTTCCATTCCGGCCTGCTGGCGATCCGCGCGGCCGTCGCCGCCAAGGTCAACATCACCTACAAGATCCTGTTCAACGACGCGGTCGCGATGACCGGCGGGCAGCAACATGACGGCCCGCTCGATCCTGCGATGATCAGCCGCCAGGTTCACGCCGAAGGCGTGCGCCAGATCGTCGTCGTCACCGACGAGCCCTGGAAGTATGCGGCCGGAACGCAGTGGGCGCCGGGCATTGAAATCCGTCACCGCGACGAGCTCGATGCCGTGCAGCGCGAGCTGCGCGAGGTCGTCGGCGTCACGGCGATCATCTACGATCAGACCTGCGCCGCCGAGAAGCGCCGTCGCCGCAAGCGCGGCGCTTTCCCCGACCCGGACAAACGCGTCTTCATCAACGATCTGGTGTGCGAGGGCTGCGGCGATTGCTCGACGCAATCGAACTGCGTCTCCGTCGCCCCGCTCGATACGGAGTGGGGCCGCAAGCGGCAGATCGATCAGTCGAACTGCAACAAGGACTTCTCCTGCCTCAAAGGTTTCTGCCCGAGTTTTGTCACGGTGCACGGCGCGAAACCGCGAGCGGCCGAGCCCGCGCTTGTCGAGCCGCAAGGCCTCGATGCGGTCGATCTTCCATCGCCGAAGCTGCCGGATATCGCGGAGGCCTATAATCTCCTGATCACCGGCGTTGGCGGAACCGGCGTCGTCACGATCAGTGCGATCCTCGGGCAAGCCGCGCATATCGACGGCGTCGCCGTATCGGTGCTCGATCAACTCGGGCTAGCGCAAAAGAATGGTGCGGTCGCGAGCCATGTGCGCATCGCGGCGCGTGACGACGCGCTGCATTCCACCCGCATTGGGCTCGGCGCCGCCGACGCGCTCATCGCGTGCGATGTCGTTGCGGCCGTCGCTCCCGAGTTTATCTCGACGCTCGAAAAGGACCACTCGAAGGTTATCGCCAATACGCATGTCGCGCCGCCCGGCAGCTTTGTCCTCGACCAGTCGGTCGACCTTTCGCCGGAGTTCATGCTTCGGCGGCTCGCAAACGCTGCGAGCAGCAGCGATGTCCACGCCTTCAACGCCACCCAGTTTGTCTCGGTCGCGTTTGGGAATGCGCTGACCGCCAACATGTTCCTGCTCGGCTACGCCTTTCAGCACGGCGTGGTGCCGATCAGCGAAGCTGCTTTGATGGAAGCCGTGACGCTCAACGGCGTGTCCGTCGACGCGAACAAGCGTGCCTTCGCGCTGGGACGGCGCGCCGCGCACGATCCCGCTTGGGCGCAGACGCTGCTCGGTAAGCCGGCGCGGACGGAAGAGAGTGAGCCCGAGACGCTCATCGCGCGGCGGCAGGCGTTCCTCACCGACTACCAGGACGCGGCCTACGCGGCGCGCTATGTCGAAGCGGTGCGGCGCGTGGAGCGGGCGGAGCGCGAGAGGGCGAAGGGCCGCAGCGGTCTCGCCGAGGCGGTGGCCCGCAATCTGTTCACCCTGATGTCCTACAAGGACGAGTACGAAGTGGCGCGGCTGCATCTGGCGACGAGCTTTCGCGCGCGGCTCGACGCGCAGTTCGCCGGCGACTTCAAGCTCACTTATCACCTGGCGCCGCCGTTCCTGGCGCGGCCTGATCCCACGACCGGCGTACCGCGCAAGATGACGTTCGGCCCATGGGTCGTTTCCGTCTTCCGTCTGCTCGCGCGGTTCAAGGGGCTGCGTGGCACCGCGCTCGATCCGTTCGGCTACACGCAAGAGCGGCGCATGGAGCGTGGCCTGATCGACGCTTATGGCGCGACGGTCGACGAGCTTCTCGCCAAGCTGACGTCCGACAACCACGCCGCCGCAATCGAAATCGCGCGCATTCCCGAGACTATCCGCGGCTTCGGCCACATCAAGCGTGCGCGGGTCGAGGCGGCGCAACGACGTGAACACGACCTTCTGAGCAAGTGGCGCAATGCAGCGGCATTCGATAGCGCCGCCTGAATCGGAACACATCGGAGACGATCATCATGGCCCCTATCGCGTTCCCGCAGATCGACACGATCGGACCGGAGGCCGTGGTCATGGTCGCCGATCCTGAAAGCGGGATGCAGGGCGTTCTCGTCGTCGACAGCACTTTGCTCGGGCCGGCCGGTGGCGGCATTCGCATGCTGCCGGACGTGACCGTCGACGAAGTCGCCGCGCTCGCGCGCGCGATGACGTACAAATACGGGATCATCGGCTTGCCGCGCGGCGGCAGCAAAGCCGGCATCGTCGGCAATCCCGGAATGCCTGCTGAGACACGCAAGCGCTACATGCAGGCCTTCGGCCGGGTGCTCGCGCCTTATCTCAAGTCGCGCATCGTCGCCGTCGGGCCGGATATGGGCGTCGGCGTCGAAGACCTGGTGGAGATCTATGCCGCCGCCGGCGCCGAATATCCCCGTTCCGGCTTGTTCGCGAAGAAAGTCGACGGTCTGCCGCTCGAGTTCCACATCACCGGCCACGGGGTTTATGTCGCGGCGCGCGCGGCGTTCGAGGCGGCGAGTAGACCGTTCAAAGGCGCAACGGTCGCGGTCGAGGGGTTCGGCCATGTCGGCGTCGGCGTCTCGAATTACGCCGTCAAGAATGGCGCCAAGCTGGTCGCCGTCTCGACCATCAAGGGTGCGGTCTATGACGAGCAAGGGCTCGACTTCGACAAGCTGATGGCGCTGCGCGCGAACCATGGCGATAGCTGCGTGCTCGAATATCCGGCGGGAAAGAAGATCGCCAACACCGACATCTACTATCTGCCGGTCGATCTCCTGATTCCGGGCGCACGGCCTTACGTCATCACCGAAAGAAACGCCGGACGCGTGCAGGCGAAGATCATCTCGAGCGGCAGCAACATTCCGATCACCGAGGGGGCGGAGCAGATGCTTTTCGAACGTGGCATCCTCTCCGTCCCCGACTTCATCGCCAACGCCGGCGGCATCATCGCATCCTGGGTCGACTACCTCGGCGGCAATATCGACCAGGCGTTTGAGGCGAACGAAAAGTTGATCGGCGCGGTGGCGCGCGAAGTGCTTGCCGAATCCGCCAAGCGCAAGATCAATCCGCGCAAGGTCGCGGCCGGCATGGTCGCTGACCGCATCGCTGCGAACCGCGGCAAGCCGCGCAAATCCTGGGAGGAGGTGCGCGAGGAAATCCGCGCACGGCTCGGGGTCTTCGAGGCGGCGGCATAGGTGAGCATGATCATTGCGACCGGCGTAATTTGCGAAAGCACGAGGTTGTTTGAATGACGTATCGGGTTGGGGTCGACATCGGGGGGACGTTCACCGATTTCGCCGTTCTGGACGATGCCAATAAGCTTTACACGCTGAAGGTTTTTTCGACGCCGACGCGGCCCGGACAGGAGGTGATCGACGGCCTGCGGGCGCTGAAGCAGCGCTATGGCATCGAGCCGTCGAAGGTCTCTTACTTCACCCACGGCACGACCGTCGGCGTCAACACGCTGATCCAGCGCAATGGCGCGAAGCTTTGCCTGTTCGCGACGCAGGGCTTCGAGGATGTGCTGGAGCTTGCGCGGCTGCGCATGCCCGACGTGTTTAGCCTCTTTTCGTTGCGCACGCGCCCCTTGATCGACCGTGAGTGCGTCATCGGGATGCGCGAACGCATTCTCTCCGACGGCAGCATCGAAACGCCGCTCGACGAAGCGCATGTGCGCGCCGCGGTGGCGCAGGCGAAAGCGCACGGTGTGAGCGGCATCGCCGTGGCGTTGATCAACTCGTATCGCAATCCGGCGCATGAGCAGCGCATCAAGGAACTGATCGGGGAGGCCGCGCCGGAGCTCTATGTCACCTGCTCGAGCGACATCTGGGCGGTGATCCGCGAATACGAGCGCACAATGACCGGCGTGATCAACGCCTATGTGCAGCCGCGGATGACGAATTATCTGACGTCGCTGCAGAAGGCGCTGCGCGACGAAGGCGTCTCCTCGGAGCCGCAGATCACCAAATCGAACGGCGGCGTTATGCGCGCGGAGCTCGGCAAGCGGGCCTGCGTCGACGTGCTGCTCTCGGGCACGGCGTCGGGCGTGACCGGGGCCTCCTTCGTCGCCAAGCTCAGCGGCTTCGGCAATATCGCGAGCCTCGACATCGGCGGCACCTCGGCCGACGTTGCGCTGATCATCGACGGCAAACCGCAGTTCGGATCGGGCGAGGACGTCGGCGAGTTCGTGCTGCATGTGCCCTCGATCTCGGTGTCGTCGATCGGCGGCGGCGGCGGTTCGATTGCGCGCGTCGACGACCAGGGCGTGCTCAAGAGCGGGCCGGAGAGCGCGGGTTCCGAGCCGGGGCCGGCGTGCTACGGCCGCGGCGGCGAGCGCCCGACCACCACCGACGCCTTCGTCGTGTGCGGGTTCCTCGGTCAAGCCGAGATCGCCTACGGCGCCGTCAACATCGACCGCGCCAAGGCCGAAACCGCCATCGGCACACTCGCGAAGAAGATGAACGTCGATGTGCGCGATGCCGCTGAAAGCGTCATCAAGGTCGCCGTCTCCGGCATGTATGCCGGCATGAGCAAGGTGTTCGCGCGCCACGGCACCGAAGCGAAATCCTTCACCCTTATGCCGTTCGGTGGCGGCGGACCGATGATCGCCTGTTTCCTCGCGCGCGAGCTTGGGATCGAGACCGTGCTTGTCCCGGCGACGCCGGGCGTGCTCAGTGCGCTGGGCGGCCTTGTCTCCGACACCAAGAACGATTTCATCCAAACCGTCTATGAGATGCTAGAGCCGGCGACGCTTGCCTCGCTTGAATCGACATACGCAACCCTCGCCGAACGGGCGATGGACTGGCTGCGCAAGGAGCAGGGCCATCCGGGCACACCGCAACTGACATACTCCGCCGACATTCGCTATGCCGGACAGTCGTTCGAGATCGAAACGCCGATCACGGACGAATGGATCAAGAAGCGCGACGCTGCAAGTATCGCCGACGCGTTCCACGACGAGCATCAACGGCTTTACGACTACTGCGACCGCAAGGCGGCCGTGCAGGTCATCAATGCGCGCGTGGTCGTTGCCGCCGCCAATCCGAAGCCGGACTTTCCGCTGCGCGAATTGCGCAAACATGCGGCGAAGCCGGATCGTACGGTTCCGGTCTACTACGGTGGAAAGATGCACGACGCCGGCCTGTTCGATCGCACCAAGCTCGAGCCCGGCGCCACTATCGAAGGTCCGGCCATCGTCTCGCAGAGCGACACAACGACGTGCGTGCTGCCCGGCTTCACCGGACTTGTCGACGGCTACGGAAATCTCATCCTCAAAGATGGAACACTGTCATGACGACCGGCGCCGCGACGGCCGCAAAGGCAGAACGAAACGAGCAAGGCCTCGGCATCGACAAGGTTCAGCTGCAGGTCTTGGCCGATCACAGTCTCGCCGCGGCGGACGCCATGGCGAGTACGCTCTATCGCACCGCGCACTCGACCTTCGTCAAGGAGACGGAGGATTTCACCTGCGGCCTCGCGACGCCGCAGGGGCAGACCTTCGCCGCGCCGAAGGGGTTCGGTTCCACATGGTTTGTCGGCCTCGACTACGGCAAGGTGATCGATCTCATTCCCTCTTACCAGGAAGGCGATATCTGCATCACCAGCGATCCGTATAGCGGGTTCGTCTGCACGCACTCGCCCGACATCCACCTCTGGAAGCCGATCTTCCACGACGGTGAGCTCATCGCCTTCTCGGTTGGCCACATCCACAACACCGACGTCGGCGGTGCAGTGCCCGCGAGCCTGTCGCGGACGTTGACCGAGGTGCACCAGGAAGGCATCCGCATTCCGCCGACCAAGCTGTTTCGCAAGGGCGAGCTCAACAGCGAGCTAGTCGAGGTCATGCTGACGAACGTCCGCGTGCGTGATCAGAACTGGGGAGATCTCAAAGCGCTTGTCGCCGCGATGAATACCGGCGAGCGCAAAGTTCTGGAGATGGTCGGCAAGTTCGGCGTCGACGCGTTCCGCAACGGCATCCAGGCGCTGCTAGCCTACAGCGAGCAGCAGACGCGCGCGCTGATCTCGACGATTCCGGACGACGAGTATTTCTTCCAGGATTATATCGACGAGGATAGCGTCGGCGGCTTCCCCTGCCGGCTGGCGCTCAACATGATCGTGAAGGGCGACAGCATCGTCTTCGACTTCACGAAGAGCGATCCGCAACTCACCTCGTCGCTGAATGTGCCGACAGGTGGCTTCGAACGTCACACCCTTCTGCTGGTTGGTATCTTCCATGCGTTCCATTCGTTGATGCCGGATATCCTGGTCAATACCGGGATGACGCGGCCGTTCCATTGTCTCCTCGCGGAAGGCAGCGTGCTCAATCCGCAATTCCCGGCCGCCGTCGGTATGCGAAGCCTCACCGCGACGCGGCTTCAGGACGTTGTTTTCGGCTGCTTGTCGCAGGCCCTGCCGGATCGGATGCCGGCAGCGCCCGCCGGCAGTATCTCGATCATGAACGTTTTAACCTCCGATCCCGAGACGGGCCGCCGCGTGATGGCGGCGATCGATCCACTGATCGGCGGTGGCGGTGCCATGCCGTTTTCGGACGGATCGAACGGCTCCGGCGGCAACGGCGGTTTCCTCAAGAACACGCCGGTCGAGATAAACGAGGTCGAGGTGCCGCTGCGCATTCTCGCCTATTACCTGACGCCGGATTCCGGCGGCGCCGGCCGTTATCGCGGCGGGCTTTCGACAACGCTGATCTTCAAGGTCTTTGCGCCGCATTCGGTGATCACGGCGCGAAACCGCGACCGCACCCGCTTCCAGCCTTGGGGCGTGCGCGGCGGCAAGGCGGGAAAGTCATCGAGCTACGTCGTCAACGAAGGGACGCCGAAAGAACAGATTCTCGGCAACACCGATATTTTCACCGCGCAGCCGGGCGACGTCATCCGCATCACGTCGTCGGGCGGCGGCGGCTTCGGCTCGCCGCTCGATCGCCCGACCGAGGCGGTGTTGCACGATGTCCGCCAGTATTTCGTCACGATTGACGGCGCGCGCGAGGAGTACGGCGTCGTCATTGCGGATGGCAAGGTGGACGAGGCGGCGACCAAGATGCTGCGCGCCGAGATGCGCAAGCAGGAAGGCGAGGGGCACTTCGACTATGGCCGCGGCCGCGAGGCGTTTGAGAAAGCCTGGCCGAAGGAAACCTATGATGCGCTGATCGAACGGCTGCGGCAGCGCCCGGTGTCGTGGCGCTTCTTCCTCAAGCAGCGCGTGTTCGCGCATCTCCGCGATGAAATGAATGTGGACGCGCGCAAACTGCACGCCGCCATGGATCATGTCGAATCGGAATTTCCGCAACTTCGGCGGAAGGTCGAAGCGGCGGAATAAGCCAAGCAAATATGGAGTTTCACAATGGGCGCGTTTGACGGAAAAGTCGTTTGGATCACGGGTGGTGGAACCGGCATCGGCCGTGCCGGGGCGCTGATGTTCGCGCGCGAGGGCGCGACAGTCGCGCTCATCGGCCGGCGTCGTGAGCCGCTCGAGGAGGTGGCGAAAGAGGCGAAGGCGGCGGGAGGAAAGATCGCGATCGAAGCGTTGGACGTTGCCGAGCGTGACAAGGTCGATGCGGCCGCGAAGCGTCTTATTTCTCAGTTCGGCCGGATCGACATTCTGGTCAACAATGCGGGCTTGAATGTCGTCAACCGCCGTCTTGAAGAATTGCAGCCGTCCGACTTCGACCATGTCCTCGCCGTCAACCTGACCGGCGCCTACAACATGGTCAATGCCGTCTTCCCGATCATGAAGAAGCAGCAGGACGGCCTCATCATCAATATCGCTTCGACCGCCGGACGGCGCGTGTCGGGCGTCGCCGGCACCGCTTATTCCGCGTCGAAGTTCGGGATGGTCGGCTTGAGCTTGTCGCTGACGCACGAGGCGTGGAAATTCGGCGTGCGCGCGTGCTGCATCTGCCCGGATGACGTGAACACGCCGATCATGGCGCGGCGCAAGGTGAAGTATCCGCAGGAGGTTCTCGACCAGTTCATTCAGCCTGAGGATCTCGCGGACGCGATGCGCTTCGTGGCGCTGATGCCGAAGCGAACGTCGATCCCGGAGATGACGGTCTATCCGACCAATATTCGTCCGTTGACGGCAGCCGAAACGGGCATGCCGGGATAAGCACCGATGGCCGCTGTCGACCAGCAACTTCAGCCCCCGGCGTCGTACTGGCGATCGACCGCAGCTTCGACCGCTGCGATGCCTTCGCTGCAAGGCGAGCATCGCTGCGATATCGCGATCGTCGGCGGCGGCTATTCGGGTTTGGCGGCCGCACATAATCTCGCCGAAGCCGGCGTCGGTTGCGTCGTGTTGGAAGCGGGTGAAATCGGCTGGGGCGCGAGCGGACGCAGCGCCGGCTTCCTCGTGCTGCGTTACAAGCGAGGCTTTGCCGCACTGGCCGCCCAGCACGGCGTCGAGGCGGCGCGCATCCTGCATCGATCGCTGTTCGATGCCTTGGCGAACTTCGACGCGGTGGTGGAGGCCTACGGGCTGGCGCCGTTCGTCCAGCGCAATGGGCACTTCACCGCGGCGCATGCGCCCGTTGCACAGGAACGGCTTGAGGCGGATGCGCGTTGGTTGGAGCGCGAGGTCGGCGATCGTTCGGTCCGCATCTTCGACCGAAAAACCACGCGCGATCAACTCGGCACGGAGTATTACGTCGGCGGTTTCTACGATCCGCGCGCCGGCGCGATCCATCCCTACAACTTCGTGCGCGCGTTCGCGCAGGGGCTCGCGGTCCGCGGTGTGCCGATCTTCGCCCATTCGCCGGTGACGGACATGCGCGAAGACGCGCAGAGCGTGATTTTACGGACACCGGCGGGCCGTGTTCACGCCGGCAAGGTGATTTTCGCGACCAACGGCTATACTGGACTTGCCGCGAGCCCCGGTGACCTGGCGCGGCGTGTCGTGCCAGTGACTTCCGCGCTGATGACGACGGAGGTCATTCCAGCGGACGTGCGCGCCAACATGCTGCGCATTGATGCGCCGGTCACCGATACGAAGCGGATTCTCAGCGGCTTCAGGCTGCTGGAGGATGGGCGTCTTTTGTTTGCGGGCCGTGGCGACTTGACCGGAAAACGTGACACGCCGGATGTCTATCGCCCGCTGCAGCAGGCGCTCGGCGAGATATTTCCGGCCTTGGCCGACATCCCGATCTCGCATCGCTGGAGCGGCAAGGTGGCGATCACGCAGGACGACATTCCGCATGTCGGCGCGCTTTCGCAGCGCATCTTCTTCGCCCTCGGTTATATGGGCCGCGGCGTGCTGCTGACGCATCTTCTCGGGCAATGCGCGGCGCGTTTGGCGCGTGGCGAGCGGATCGACGCCGGGCCGATGAGCCGATCGCTTCCGGCTGTCTTTCCGTTCCACCGCTTCCGTCATCTCGGCATGAAGATTCTGGCCTCGCGATACGCGCGCGAGGATCGTCGTGAGCTTCAGGAGCGGCCGCGCTGATCGCGGCGCGCGCAGGAAGGCTTTTCATGTGTGATGCCACAAGGCTCTTGATCGCGTCGTCGCTTCATTGCAGTAAGCAACCTAGGGTCGTTCCTGGCCGAGAGGACGCGCGAGATTCTATTTTGGCTTGGTGCCGAGGCGATTTCGTCGAACGACGGGTGAGGAGCAGCTTGTGACGACAGTGCGTGGCCGCAAGCGGATTGGTGGCGTTGCGTCTCCGCGTGCGCATTCCAATTCCGCGGCTGTCGAGCACCATCGTGCCTCGGCTCCCCAGGAGGCGAATCCGAGCACACAACGTTATTTCGTCCAATCCCTCGCGCGCGGGCTCGACGTCGTCCGCGCTTTCGGCCCTGACGGCGGAGCGCTGACGCTCGGCGAGATTGCGCATCGCACGGGCATGTCGCGAGCCGCGGCGCGTCGTTACATTCTGACGCTGCGCGATCTCGATTACATCCAGATGCGCGGGACGCATTTCGAATTGAAGGCGCGGCTGCTCGAACTCGGATACAGCTATCTCTCTACGTTACCGCTTTGGAAGGTTGCCGAGCCGGTGCTCACCGAACTGGTCGATCATGTCCACGAGACATGCTCCGTCTCGGTGCTCGATATTCCCGACATCGTGTATGTCTCGCGTGTCGCGGTGAAGCGCATCATCTCGTCAAGCGTCAGTGTGGGAACGCGCCTGCCCGCGTTCGCGACGGCGATGGGGCGGGTCATGCTTGCGGATTTACCGCCGGCTCAACTGCAGAAATACGTGCAGACGGCGGAACTTCCCTCCATCACGCAATACACCCTGACCAACCGCAAGAAGCTCATGGCGGCGATCCAGGTCGCCGGCGAGCAGGGCTATGCGATCGTCGACAACGAATTCGCGATCGGTTTGCACTCGATTGCCGTCCCCATACGCGATCGAAGCGGCGTGACGATCGCGGCGCTCAATCTGAGCGCGTCTGCACCCCGCGGCGAAGCCGACGCGCTCTCGCGCCATCTGAACAGCCTTCAGGCCGCAGCGCGCAACCTCACGGCCGGTCTTCCTTACTGACTGGGCGAACGGGCGGTACGTACGGGCCGGGCGATGCTCTAGCTCGCAGTCGGCCGATTGGTGCGCAGCACGTTCTGCGCGCAGATATAGCCCCACGTCATGTTGGGACCGATGGTCGTCCCCGCGCTGATCGCGCGCGTGCCGATCGGGTTGGCCATCGCCGCACCGGCACAGTAGAGGCCGGTGATGACGCTGCCATCTTCGCGCAGCACCTGCGCGTGCTCGTTGGTGCGCAGCCCGCCTTTGGTCGTGAGAATGCAGCGATTGAACGGCATCGCGACGTAAGGCGCTTTCTGAATGGGCGAAAGCATCGGCCGCTTCTTGGCTTTTGCTTTCTGGAAGATGCTTTCGCCGCGATGGAAGTCTTCGTCCCGTCCTTTGGCGCAAAAACTGTTGAAACGCGTGATCGTTTCCGTGAGCGCCTCGCGCGGCACGTTGATGCGGTCGGCGAGCGCGGCGACGGTCGGCGCACGAATGAGCCAATCGGGATCGTAGTGAGCATACCAGCGCAGCGCCGGTCGCAGGAACGTCCGGTCGCTGATCAGCCAGGCCGGGAGATGCTCCGGCTCGCCGTCCGCGCCGCGGCGATCCAATGCTTCGCCAAGGTCGATTGCGTATTCGCTGACGAAGCGTTTGCCGTGACGGTCGACGACGATGGCGTTGGGCTCCATGTGGATTGGCGCCGGCATCGCGTGCAGCTTGCCGTCGTAGCGCGTCGGCAGGCAGGGATAGATCAGCGCCTGATCCATGTGCGCGAGCGCGGCGCCGACCTGCTCGGCCATGCGCAACGCGTCGCCGGCATTGCCGGGAGAGCTGCCCAGGCGATCGATCGGCCCCGGAAAGTGTTGCTGCAGACGTTCGCGATCCCATTCGAAGCCGCCGGTCGCGAGCAGCACGCCACGTGTGGCGTTGAGTGTTTCCCGCTGCCCGTTGTGCTCGACGACGACTCCGGTGACGCCGCCATGCGCCGGGTCGGTGGTCAGTTCGATCGCGCGTGTATCGAGCGCGAGATGACAACCGTGATCGAGGCAGCCGCGCATCAGGCCGATGGTCAAGGCCGCCCCTTTTGCACGCTCGCTGCCGATCAGCCGCCGCAGCAGTTGCGGCGCGAACTTCAACGTGGTGCGGATCGGCTTGCGGTAAAGGTCGTTGTCGATCATCTCCTGGTAGGTGAAGATGTGCGGTAATGTCGAAGCGCGCAGCCGCTTCGCATACGGCCCGAGCAGCCGGCGGCTGAGCGGCATCGGGGCGACCATGCGCCCGTGCGTCTTGGCGCCGGGCGCTTCCGAATAGACGTCCGGCTCGGATGTGAGCGCGTAGCGCAGCGGCGTGTGCGCCTCGACAAATGCGAGCATCGGCCCGGCGTTGCGCGCGAAGCTCTCCCACAGCGCGTCTTCGGTTTCGCGCCAGCCTTCCGGCGCGGTCGCGCGCAGATAGTCCAAGGCTTCTTCCGGCGTATCGTCGTAGCCTGCGGCCTTGCCGTAATGATTGACCGGCAGCCACGAAGCCGCGCCGGACATCGCGCTGGTGCCGCCGATCTTGTCCGTCTTCTCGATGATGGCCGTCTTCAGTCCCGCGACCGACGCGGTCAGCGCGGCGGTCAGCGCCGCAGCTCCCGTTCCGATGACGATGAAATCGAACTCAGTGGCACTCACGGGCGTCACTTCGAATCATGCGGCCGCGGATGGCTTCTGCAAAGAAGCCGAAATGAACGTCTCCCGTCGTCGACACGATGTTGATTCGAACGGCCATCGAGCAAGAGCCACGCGTTCACTGTTGACCTCTAAAGTCTATAGCGTGTCGTGCCGATTGCAACGGACGCCCGGCGTCGGACATTGGCAGGATAGGTCGCTCGCTTCGATCAACTTTTTGCGTTGTCGCTTCCCATTGCTTCACTATCCTCCGCAAAGCCCGCATGCGTCACTTCTTCCAATTTGTGGCGAAGATGCGCGCGGAGAATGTGAGCGAGTCCGCTTCCGTCGCGGCGGAGAAGCGCATTGAGGATGCCCTCATGCTCGCGCAGCGCGAGAGACCATCGCTCCGGCACCATCGGCGTGACATAGCGTGCCCGGCGAATGCGCGACGTGACGGACTCATAGAGCACGGAGAGGATGGGATTGTCGGCTGCCCGCACGATCGCTTCGTGGATCGTGCGGTTGCACCGATAGTACTGCGTGAGGTCGCCTCGGCGTTGATGCTTGACCATCGCGGCATGCGCGGCGCTGATCTCCGCCAGTTGTTCGTCGGAAATTCGCTTGCAGGCGAGTTCGCCGGCGAGCGCTTCCAGGCCTTGGCAGACTTCGAAGAGATTGCGCACGTCGTGGCCGGTCAGCTTTGCAGCGCGCGAACCGCGATTTGGCAGCAGCACGACGAGGCCGTCCGCAGCAAGAACCTTCAGGGCTTCGCGTAACGGCGTGCGCGAAATCTGGAGTGCTGCACAAAGCTCGCGTTCCGGAATCCGCGCGCCCGGCGGAATCTCGCCTTCCAGCAGCATCCCCCGCAGCCTGGACACCACCTCTTCGTGAAGCATGCCTTTTCGATCCTGCCCGTTTTTTGAATGCAAAAATGAGGTATTCAGAGCTTACGAGAGCGATCGCGGCTTGCATAGAGCGGGTTTTGTATTCAGAGTGCGGCCATTGAGGCAGGAGACACCATGGATCAGCGGACATCGGCGGCAGTGGATCAGGAGCTTCTCTACGAGGTTCATGACGGGATCGGCCTTCTCACATTCAATCGCCCGCAGGCGCGCCATGCGCTGACGTTCGCGATGTACGAGCGCATGGCGGAGATCTGCGACGCTGCGGAGAATGATCGTTCGCTCAAGGTGCTGATTTTGACCGGCGCCGGCGAAAAGGCGTTCGCGGCGGGAACGGACATCAACCAGTTTCGCGCGTTCAAGTCGCCGCAAGACGGTATCGAATACGAAGCGCGCATCGATCGTACGCTCACCCGCCTGGAGCGATGCCGCGTGCCGACCATCGCGGCAATCAACGGCGCCTGTACCGGTGGCGGCGCAGGCATCGCCGCATGCTGCGACCTGCGCATCGGAACACGCACCGCGAAGTTCGGATTTCCGATCGCGCGGACACTCGGCAACTGCCTGTCGATGTCGAACCTGAGCCGCCTCTCGGCGCTCGTTGGTCCGGCGCGGGTGAAGGACCTTATTTTCACCGCCCGCCTCGTCGAGGCGCAAGAAGCCCACGCGCTTGGCCTTCTGACCGAAGTGGTGGAGGATGGCCCCGCCTTGCAGGCACGCGCGCAGGAACTGGCGCGGTTGATCGCGGGCCATGCGCCGCTGACGTTGCGGGCAACGAAGGAAGCGCTGCGGCGGTTGCAGACGCGGCTCACCTCCGAAGAGGGACAGGACCTCATCATCAGTTGCTACACCAGCCGTGATTTCCGTGAGGGCATGGACGCTTTTCTCAACAAGCGTCCGCCGCAATGGACCGGTGAATAGACGCAACAGAAGATAATCATGCCGGCGAGCCTGGCCGTAGGCTCCAATAAAATCATCATCAAAAGGCGAGGAAGCGATGGGACCTCTAAGCGGAATGAAGGTCGTCGATCTCACGCACGTGATGGCGGGACCGACATGCACGCTTATGCTTGCCGACATGGGCGCCGAGGTCATCAAGATCGAGAAGCTTCCGCGCGGCGATGACACGCGCCACTCCGTGCCACCCAAGGTCGGTGATGAAGCCGCGTCGTTCTTGATGATGAACCGCAACAAGCGCGGCATCGTTCTCGACCTCAAGTCGCCGGCGGGTGCGGAGGTGCTGCGTCGCCTCGTCAAGACCGCCGATGTCCTGGTGGAGAATTTCGCGCCGGGTGCGATGGAACGGCTCGGCTTCGGCTATGAAAAGCTGCGGCAAGAAAACCCGGCATTGATCTATTGTTCATTGTCCGGTTTCGGGCGCACCGGGCCGTACAAGGATCGCAAGGGATTCGATCTCGTCGCCCAGGCGATGAGCGGCATCATGACCTTCACCGGCGAGCGGCCCGACGGTCCGCCGGTGAAGTGCGGGCCGCCGCTCTCCGACATCACGGCGGGACTGCTCGCTGCGATGGGCATCCTCGCCGCTTATGCGCACCGGCTGAAGACGGGGCAGGGGCAGTGGGTGGAAACCTCGTTGTTCGAGGCGGCGCTGGTGCAGACCTACTGGCAGTCAGCCATTGCGCTCGCGACCGGCGTTGCGCCGCAGGCCATGGGCTCGGCACATCCACTCAACGCGCCGTATCAAGCCTTTGAAGCCTCCGACGGGTGGATCGTCGTCGGTGGCGCCAGTCAAAAGCATTGGGGGTTGACGCTGGAGGTGCTCGGCGCACCGCAACTCGCGACCGATCCACGGTTCGAAACCGGTGCGGACCGGATGGGGCATCTCCCCGAGCTGGTCGAGGAACTCTCCAAGCGATTCCGCGAGCGGCCTGCGGCCTATTGGCTTGAACAACTGGAAGCCAAGGGTGTGCCGTGCGGGCCGGTGCAGAATATGTTGCAGGCGCTCGCCGATCCGCAGACGGTGGCACGCAAGATGGTTGTCGAAGTCGAGCATTCGACGCTTGGGCCCGTCCAAACGATCGGCCTTCCGGTCAAATTCTCGGCGACGCCGGGCAAGGTCCGCACCGGCGCTCCCATTTACGGCGAGCACACGCGCGAAGTTTTACGCGAGTATGGATTCAAAGAGGAGGACATACGTGCATTCGAAGAACAGGGCGCCATTCACGCGGCCTCTGTTCCGCCCAATCGTGACAAGGTGGCTTAAGCCGGCAAGCAATAAATGAAAGGGAGAAAACGATGTCTTTAACGGCGCGTTATGTAGCGGCCTGCGGGGTGAGCCTTCTGGCCCTGACGGTAGGGCAGGCGAAAGCCGACTGGAAGCCGACGAAATCCATCGAGTTCGTGGTGACGGCAGGCCCTGGCGGCGGCACCGACAACTTCGCCCGCGCAGTCCAGAACGTCATCACCAAGCACAAGCTGATCGATCAGCCGATCGTCGTGGTGAACAAGCCGGGCGGAAGTGGCGCGGAAGGCTACATCTATGAGAAGTCGCAAGCCGGCGACCCTCATAAGGTAGTCTTCGGGACATCGAATGCCTGGCAGCAGCCGATGGTCGCCAAGCTTGCCTACAACTACACCGACCTCACGCCGATTGCGGCAATGGTGCAGGATGAGTTCCTGCTCTGGGTGAAGCAGGACGCGCCGTACAAGACCGCCAAAGATTACGTCGCGGCAGCGAACGCTAAAGCCGGCGGCTTTAAGATGGGCGGGGCGCAGTCCAAGGATACGGACGAACTCCTCACCCGTATGATCAGCAAGGAAGCGGGCATCAAGCTGGTCTACGTTCCGTTCAAGGGCGGCGGAGAGGCCGCGGTGCAACTCGCCGGCGGCCATATCGACTCGAACGTGAACAATCCGAGCGAAAGCCTCGGCCAGTGGCGCGGCGGGACGCAGCGTCCGCTATGCGTGTTCAATTCGAAGCGCTTGCCGAAGGGCGACAAGATCACCGCTACGGAAAGCTGGAGCGACGTTCCGACTTGCGTCGAGTCCGGCTTGAACATTCCGATGTTCCAGCAGCCGCGTACGGTCTGGCTGCCGAGCAAGGTGACGCCCGATCAGGTCACCTTCTACATCAACCTGATGAAGAAGGTTCAAGAGCAGCCGGAGTGGAAGGAGTATGTGACGCATACGTCGCAGACCAGCACCTTCATCGCCGGCGACGAGTTCGCCAAGTTCATCAAGGAGGACGTCGAGCGCGTCCATAAGATTGCGTCCGAGGAGGGGTGGCTCGTCTCGAAGTAAGGAGCGGCCACCCGCATGGTCTCCCGACGTAACTTGGAACTGATCACGGCGCTCCTGACCGGAGCGTTCGGAGTGGCCGTGATCATTTCCAGCACCGAGAACGGCATCAGTTGGTCCGAAGAGGGCGTGGGGTCGGGGACGTTCCCGTTCCTCACGGGCCTCGTCATTCTCGGTGGCAGCATCGTCAATCTGGTGCGCGGCGCGGTGAGCGAGGGCGGCATTGCCCTGCACGCGCCGGAGGTGAAGCGCTGGCTGGGATTGTTCGTCCCCGCCACGCTCTTCGTCGCCTTCATTCCGCTGCTCGGGCTGTATGTCTCCACGGCCCTTTACGTCTTCGGCTCGATTGCCGTGCACGGCGTTTGGTCGAACGTGAAAGCTGCGGCTTTCGCGATCGCATTCGCCGCCGCGGTCTACATCCTCTTCGAATGGATGTTCCTGGTTTACCTGCCGCACGGCTGGCTGGGCTCATTGCTTGGATGGTGAAGGTGGCGCGTGGATAATCTCGAAGCGCTTCTGCACGGCTTTTCGATCGCCATCTCGGTCCAGCACATCCTGCTGATGCTGCTCGGCGTATTTCTCGGCATCGTGGTCGGCGTGCTCCCCGGGCTCGGCGCGCCGAACGGCGTGTCGCTCTTGTTGCCTCTGACGTTCGGCATGCAGCCGGTCTCCGCCATCATCCTGCTCTCGAGCATGTATTGGGGGGCGCTGTTCGGCGGGTCGGTGACGTCGATCCTGTTCAACATTCCCGGCGAGCCGTCGTCGGTCGCGACGACGTTCGACGGATATCCGATGGCGCGGGACGGGCGCCCGACGACTGCGCTGGCGACAGCATTCAGTTCAGCGGCGTTCGGCGCCTTCGCCGGCGTCGTGCTGATCACCGTCGCCGCGTCATGGGTGGCGAGCGTTGCGCTGGAGTTTGGCCCGGCAGAGTATTTCGCCGTCTACCTTCTCGCTTTCGCGAGCTTCGTCGGCATGGGCGGCACGCCGCCGGTCAAGACGCTCGTGGCATTGGCTATCGGATTCGCCATCGCCGCCATCGGCATCGACACCGTCTCCGGCAGCGTGCGATTGACGATGGGCGTCGACGAATTGGTCAAAGGCGTCAACTTCGTCGTCGCCGTCATGGGCCTGTTCGGCATCGGCGAACTGCTGATCGCCGTCGAAGAGGAAATGCACGTTCGCGGCGTCAACTCCAAGGTGGATTGGAGGGAGGTCTTCCGCACCGTCGGGAACATGCCGAAATACTGGTGGACTCTCCTGCGCAGCACCGCGATCGGCTGCTGGATGGGCATCACGCCCGGCGGGCCGACCGCGGCGTCTTTCATGAGTTACGGCATCGCCAAGCGCTTTTCGCGCAACGGCGCCAACTTCGGCAAGGGCGAGCCGGAAGGCATCATCGCGCCGGAAGCGGCGGATCATTCGGCCGGCACCAGCGCGCTGTTGCCGATGCTCGCGCTCGGAATTCCCGGTTCGGCGACCGCCGCCGTGATGATGGGCGGGCTGATGATCTGGGGGCTCAATCCGGGGCCGACGCTGTTCGTCGATCAGAAGGATTTCGTCTGGGGCCTTATCGCCTCGATGTATCTCGGCAACGTGGTGGCGGTGCTTATGGTCCTGCTCACCGTGCCGCTGTTTGCGGCGCTGATGCGCGTGCCGTTCTTCATCATCGCCCCGCTGATCGTCGTGATCTGCACGGTCGGCGCCTACTCGGTGTCGAATTCGTATCTCGACGTGATGCTGATGATGGGGTTCGGCGTCGTCGGTTATCTCTTCAAGAAGGTGCAGTATCCGATCGCGCCGCTCGTTCTCGCCATCGTCATCGGCGACAAGGCGGAGGATGCGTTCCGGCAGGCGATGCTTCTCTCCGGCGGCTCGCTTCGCATTTTCTACGCAAATGCGTTGGTGACGACGCTCGTCACCGTCGCGATCATTCTCCTTTTGGTTCCGCTCTTTCTTACGATGTATTCGAAGGTCGTGCGGCGATCATAAGCTTTGCGAGCGCCGCAGGCGCCGACCCGTTCCTTCCCACCGGGTTGTTGCCGATAGGGAAGGAGCACGCGCTCAAGCTGAAAGTCGGATTGTCGTACCGGGCCAGGCTGAGGTATCGGCCAGTGCTCTATCGCTCAGAAGTTCGTCGGATCAAACACGAACGGACGATGTGGCGAAGGCCTGAGCGACCGTCTCCTGATACGAATTGAGCGCAAAGGCGCCGACCACGGCGATGACTACGGCAACAAGGCAAGCGGCAATGAAGCTTCGCATTTCAGTTTCCTATCCAAAATAGAAACGCAAATCGCAAAACGATATATATTGCCGTGGCTCGAAGAACTCAATCGAGAGTGCGATGCGGCCCACGCTGCTTGCAAGTGGCCTGCTTTGTAGCGCAGCGCCGTGGGGCTGAAACCCATTCGAGAATTGATGGGAGCGGCCGTGATGAAGTTCGTTGTCACCGGGGTCACGGCAGTGCTCGGTTCGATGCTGGCTCTCACGCCTGCCTTCGCCCAGTTGCGCGGCCACGGCGGGCCCGTGCGCGCGCTGGCGATCTCCGCGGACGCCGCGACGGCACTGTCCGGAAGCTTCGATTCCTCCGCTATCCGCTGGTCGCTGCGCCGTAATGCCGCAGAGCAGGTGCTGCGTTTCCACGACGGTGCGGTGAATGCGGTCGCGATACTCCAGGATGGCCGTTTCGCAACGGCGGGCGAGGACGGCCGCATCGCCCTTTGGCGTGCGGGAGAGCAAAAGCCGGAAATCGTCCTTGAAGGACACAAAGGTCCGGTCGTCGCGCTCGCCGTTTCGCCCGACGGCGCAACACTCGCTTCCGCCTCGTGGGATCATACGGTGCGGCTTTGGCCGTTGGCGGGCGGGTCGCCGCGCGTCCTTGAAGGCCATCAGCAGAACGTAAACGGCGTCGCCTTCACGCCCGACGGTGCGGCGCTGGTCAGCGTCGGATATGACGCGACCATGCGTGTCTGGCCGCTGCAGGATTCATCCGCGGCGCCGCGGATCGTGACGCTTGCTGCGCCGCTCAATGCCGTCGTCGCCGCGGCAGATGGCGAGATCGTTGTCGCCGGTGCGGACGGCGCGCTTTCTTTTCTCTCACCGGCGGGTGAACTGCGCGGCAAGGTCGATGTTTCGCGGACGCCGATCATCGCGTTGGCGCAGGCGTCCGACGGCGAACGCCTCGCCGCGGCGAGCATCCAAGGCGCCATCGCGATCGTCGAGCGCAAAGAACGCAAGGTCGCCCGCGTGCTCGTCGGCCCGGGCCTGCCTGTCTGGTCGGCCGCGTTCCTTCCCGACAATCGCACGCTGTTGACAGGCGGCGTGGACGCCGTCATCCGTCGATGGGATACGCGTCTGGTCGGCCGCGTTCCTTCCCGACAATCGCACGCTGTTGACAGGCGGCGCCGACGCCGTCATCCGTCGATGGGATACGCAGACAGGTGAACCGATCGGGGCGCTGCCTTTCGACACGGCGAACGATCCGCTTGCCGCCTACGGAAACGACCCCGGCGCGCGTGTTTACCGCGCCTGCATCGCCTGTCACACGCTGCATCCCGACGAGGGCAATCGCGCCGGCCCGACTTTGCACGGCATTTTTGGCCGCCGCATCGCGAGCCTGCCCGGTTATAATTTTTCCGAAGCGCTCAAACGTCTCAATATCGTCTGGACGCCGGAGACGGTTGCGAAATTGTTCGAGGTCGGTCCCGCACGCTATACGCCGGGCACGAAAATGCCCGAACAGCATATCGGCGCGACCGATCGCGACGCCCTCATCGCGTTCTTGAAAAAAGCAACGCAGTGAGCGGAGCGGATTGGTTGGACTGAGCGGTCCCGCGTCGGCAGCGCACTCCCTCTCCCCGCCGGGGAGAGGTGAAGAGGCCGTCACAATTCAATCCAACACAACAATGCCCTAAGCGTCCGGCTTTGCCTCGCGCTCGCGCAGATAGTCGTCGGTGGTGCGCGGGCGTGGCCGTGGCGGCGCGCCGTAAGGGTCGAAGCCTTCTTCCGTGACGACGGCGACGCGGCAGTCGTCGCACATCTTGATGACGTCGAGGCGCTGCTTCGAGTTCTGATACATCCAATGCTTGCCCTCGAGCTTGGCGGTCACGCGCTCGATCGTACTTTTCACGCCGAACGGCTTGTCGCAGCGGATGCAGTGGAACGGTTCCTCCTGCTTGAGGACGCGCGGTGGATTCGCATAGGCGCGAAAATCGAGTTGCGGCACGAGCCTTATGACCTTTTCCGGGCAGGTTGCCGCGCAGAGCCCGCATTGCACGCAGGCCGCCTCGTTGAAGCGCAGCATGGGCTGGTCGGAATCGGCCGAGAGCGCGCCGGTCGGGCAAGCGGAGACGCAAGAGAGGCACAACGTGCAACCTTCGACGTCGAGTTCGACCGCGCCGACGGGCGCGTCCTTTGGCAGCGCGATGACGTCCACCGGCGTCGGCGCGGCGCGATGCAGTTCATGCAAGGCGAACTGGAGTACCTCGCGCTTGCCGCCGACCGGCTGGAAGCTCGCCGGTCGCGGCACCGGCTCGCTCGCCTGAATGGCGCGCAGCGTCTCGCCGAGCGCGAAGGGATCGTCGGTTTCGATCGTCGCCGCACGCTCGCCTGCGAGGCCTAGGCCGGCAAGGATCGGCTCCGCGAGGGCGAGGGTCTTCTTCAGCCCGGCGGTATCATGGCGCGCGCGCTCGCGCAGCAGGAAGCGGATGGCCACCGCGCCGTAGGCGAAGCTGGCGGCGATCGCTTCCAAACCGGTTTGCGTCACCTCGTTGACGGCGACGGGAATGACGTTCGCCGGCAGCCCGTCACCATCGCGCGCCAGCGCATCGATCAGCGGAGCGCCGTGGCTCTCATCATGGAAGAGGAGGACTGCCGATGCGCCGCCCGCTTGCCGATACGTCATGAGCAGCGTGCGCAACTTGCGCATCAGCGCATCCGCAGGCGGCAGCGCATAGCCTGCCGCTCCCGTCGGGCAGGTCGCGGCACATTGACCGCAGCCGGCGCAAATGCCGGCATCGATCGCAACGTGATTGCCTGCCGGCGCGATAGCGCCTGTCGGGCAAAGATCCAGGCAGCGGTGGCAACCGACAATGCCGGAGCGCGAATGCGCGCAGAGATCATCGGTGAACGTGATGTAGCGCGGCTTGTCGAAATCGCCGACGAGATCACGCGCGCGCAGCACGGCTCTCAGCACGGCCGCAGGGTCGCGCGGATCGGCGCGCAGATAGCCGTCGCGCAGGTCCGCAGCCGAGAACAGCGCCGTCCCGCCGGAAAGGTCGAGCAGAATGTCGCAGCGCGACGTCGCCCCGTTGCGGGGTTGCTCGAACTTGAGCGTGCCGCGCGACGACGGCGATGGCACCGCATAGTCGTCGACGGTGATCTCGAACGTGCCGAGGTATCCCTTCGCCGCCCGGATCGTGCCTTTCACGATCGGGAATTCAGTCGTGCGCGGCACGGCGAGGTCGCGCGGCTGCGCGATCATGACCGTGACGTCGAGATGATCCTTAAGGAGGTTTGCCGCTTCGATCGCAGCGTCATCCTGCCCGTAGATCAGGACCACGCCCTCGCTCTGCATCGGCTCGAAGGCAATGTCCGGCATCGGCACGGCCGCTGCTGCGAGAAGCGCCGCCATCTTGGGGCCCGCGGCCGCTGCGTCGGCCGACCAGCCGGCAGCCTCGCGCACGTTCGCGAAGCTCACGATGGTGTCGCTTTCGCCGATCACCTCGCGGAAAAGCGGGGCCTCCTGCGTGCAGCCGATGGTGACCGGCGACCCGGCCGCTGCCGCCGCGCGGACGCGGTCAAGCTCGGCGCGGCACAGTTGCCGTCCGCTTACGATCGTGCCATCGCCGCAGCCGCGCCGCAGGGCGTTGGCGTCGAGTGGCATCGTGTCTTCGCACGAGCAGACCAGGATGGTGCGTTGATCCGTCATAGCGTCTCCGATCGGCGGCGCACCCCCGGGGGCTGGCCGCCACTCCCTTGAGGTTATAATTGTTACAATGTGAAAAGTAAGGTGTAGAGCCGGAACATGAGGACAAAGCAGCGCAGCCGGACGCAGGAGGATGCCTCCGTGCTCACGTTACCGCCGGTATTCCGGCCGGTACGGCTGCGCGAAGTCGGCGACGCATTTACGCAAGCCTGCGCGAATGCCGCGGACCTTGGCGCCGGTGCACTGGTCTTCGTCGGCCGCTTCGATCTCGCAGAATTCGCCGTCGTGCTGGAGCCGGAGGAGCCGTTCGCAAGCGCACGGCGCGCGGCCTTTTATGCCGGCATGGTGGCGCTGGCCGATACGTTGGCGGCGCTCGCGCCGCCGGAAAAGCCTGTCACCATTGCCTGGCCCGATACCATCCGTGTCGACGGCGGGATCGTTGGCGGCGGCCGGCTCGGATGGCCGAAACGCGTCTCCGACGACAAGCCGCCAGCCTGGCTCGTATTCGGCGCCATGATCCGCACCGTGTCCATGATCAGCGACGCCGGTTTGCACCCGCTCGTAACCGCGCTCGAGGAGGAAGGCTTCAGCGAGGTGAGCTCCGAGCGCTTGATCGAAGGCTTCGCGCGGCACCTCATGGTGGCGATGGATCGCTGGCAGGAAAGCGGTTTCGCGCCGATCGCGCGTGATTACGTCGCTCGGCTGGAAGCAGCCGAGGCGCGCGGCGTGATCGATGCGAACGGCGATTTCAGCAGCGGCTCGGGCCAGGCCCGCGCGCGTCGCGCCCTGCTGCCCGCGCTCCTGAAGCCGGCGTGGCGCGACCCGGCGACGGGAGGGCCGCTGACGTGAAATTGCTGCGCACCATTCGGCTCGATCCGTCCGACACCTTCATATTTCCGAACGCCGCCGAGCCTGGCGAATGGGCCGTGTCGGGTGCGTTTGTTTTCGCGGATACCGAACTCGGTGCTCTTGAGGGACGCGATCGGGCGGCTTTTCGGGCTGGCTTCCTCGGCGTCGGCTCGTTCGGATGGTCGACGCTCGTACAGATTGTCGAAACAGATGCAGCGGGCCACGAAGCCGCCGTCGCGCTTCTGGCTCAGGGCCTTTCCGAACGTTTCGGTGCGCCGGACCATGCTGCGGCGCGCGCAGCCGCGCAGGAGGAAATCGCCTTTGCCGCCTCACTCTGCAATCATCCGG
>JAFKKS010000254.1:28013-34341 GCA_017304555.1 Hyphomicrobiales bacterium | reverse complement strand
CGAGGAACATTACAAGCCAGTCGGACCTTCCGACCACGTGCCGACCGATCCGGTCTCGACCGCTGTCGCGCTCGCCGACAAGATCGATACGCTGGTCGGCTTCTGGGCGATCGACGAGAAGCCGACGGGATCGAAGGATCCTTATGCGCTACGCCGCGCGGAATTGGGGTTTCTCCGTATAATCATCGAGAACGGTCTCAAAGTAAGTTTTTCTAGAATCACTGAGTTGGCTTATCAGTCATTTGTAGCTTCACAAATAAGTGCTCTGGCGAAGGAAATTAGCCGGATCGATTTGGAGGATGCCGCGAACGAACGCGAAGCTCTTTCGAAAATAGTTTCGCTAATTCAAAGGCAAGCGCCTACGGCAACTCTTTTGGTGGAGTCGAAGGTTGGCAAGTTACGGCCTGATCTGATCGTTCAAACGCCTGACTATGACCTTGTCATTGAATTAAAGCGCCATGTGAACAAACTGCTCGATTTTTCTGCTCAAGCGCAAAAATATTGGAGAGCTTACGGGAAGGAACTAGGTGCAACAGCTGATCAGTTGATTCTATCGCATGTCGACAATGACTTTGCTGTCGCCGTAGCTGCGTTCGTATCGGGACGAAAGAGCTTTGGCCTCGATCGGCTAAAGATTCTTTTGAAAGAGCAAGGGGCGCGACACGATCTCGTCGATGCGGTGCTGGCGCAGGGCGGCGAAGGGCAGGATGACCTCCTCCTCATCGTCCGCCGCGTCGAAGCGTTGGCAAAATTCCTAGATACGGATGACGGCAAGAATCTGCTCGCGGGCTACAAACGCGCAGCGAATATCATTGCGATCGAAGAGAAGAAGGATAAGCGCCAGTATCAGGGCAAGCCTGACCTTGCCCTTCTAATCGACCCGATAGAGAAGCACCTTTGGAACACGATCCAGAGCACGGTTTCTGATGCTAATCACCACATCGCGCACGAAGATTTTGAAAGCGCCATGGAAACGCTTTCTACGCTCCGAACGGCCGTTGATAGTTTCTTCGAGACCGTGTTGGTCAATGCCGACGACCCGACCGTGCGCGAGAACCGGCTGAAGCTGCTCAACGAGATCCGCGAGGCGACGCGCGCCGTCGCCGACTTCTCGAAGATCGCGGGTTAGGCACGCCCCTCGTCATTGCCGGGCATAGCCCGTCGCAGACGGGCGTGAACGCCCTTTTGTCCCGGCCATCCGTCTTAGTTCCCGCTTGAGAAAGAAAGACGTGGATGCCCGCAACAAGTGCGGGCATGACGACGGAGAGAAATGGATCGGCGCTTCGCGCGCCTCAATGCTCAGCGCCGCAGGACGTGTAGCGGCCGTAGCCCTCGTCGTAATAGCACTCGTTCGGCGATGCGCCGATCGGCCGCGACGAACTCACCGCCTCGCCCGGAGCGGCCGCTTGCAGCGCCGGCCCCTGCCCAAGGGATGCCAGAGACGGCACGCATCCGCCGAGGGCAGCCGCCACGAAAGCCAGAATGATCACGCGCATGAACGCCTCCCCGAGCCGGACGGCCTCTCCCTTACGTCGCTTCCCCGCCCAACTCAATCGACGTCTGCGTTTCTTGACCGTCAATTTCGCCTGAGGCGGCATCCGGTACCGCTATCCTGCGGTCGCCCGCGAGAGTAAAGGTGGAGGCCCTCTTCCCGGTTTATTTTGTCGCGTTTCCTCACGCGAACCGGTGTCACGCTCTAAGGCCCGCCATGTCCCTACAAGCCGCGATCGCTCCGGTCTTCTTGCTTCTGACCTCCAACGTCTTCATGACGTTCGCCTGGTACGGCCACCTGAAATACAAATCCTCGCCGCTCTTCCTCGCCATCCTGGCAAGCTGGGGCATCGCTTTCATCGAATATTGTTTCGCGGTGCCGGCGAACCGTTTCGGCAGCGCCGTCTATTCGACCGCGCAACTCAAGACGATGCAGGAGGTGATCACGCTCCTGGTCTTCGCCGGATTCTCGGTGTGGTACCTGCACGAGCCGCTGACCTTGAACCACGCTGTCGGCTTCGCCCTGATCGCGGCGGGCGCTTATTTCATCTTCCAGGGGCCGCTCTGAGCCGCGTTACGATTTCGCCGGCACGACCCGCAGGATGCGGCCGCGCGCGCTGTCGGTGAGGAGCCACAGCGCGCCGTCCGGTCCCGCACGAACGTCGCGAATGCGCTCGCGCAGCGCCTGCAGCATCCGTTCCTCCTTCACCACCCTGTCGCCGTCCAGTTCAAGCCGCACGAGGACTTGCGCCGCGAGCGCGCCGACAAAGAGATTGCCGCGCCACGCCGGGAAAAGACCGCCGGTGTAGAACGCCATGCCGGACGGCGCGATCGACGGTACCCAGTATTTGACCGGCTGTTCCATGCCGTCCTTACGCGTCGCCTCGTGAATCTTCGTGCCGCTATAATCGATGCCGTAGCCGATCACCGGCCATCCGTAATTCTTGCCCGCCTGCGGGATGTTGATCTCGTCGCCGCCCCGTGGACCGTGCTCATGCATCCAGTATTGGCCGGTGGCGGGATTGATCGCGGCGCCCTGCGCGTTGCGGTGGCCGTAGCTCCAGATCTCCGGCAGCGCGTCCTTGCGGCCGACGAACGGATTGTCGGCAGGCACGGAGCCGTCCGGCTTGATGCGGACGATCTTGCCGAGATGGTTGCGCAGGTTCTGCGCCTCGTCGCGATAGGTGAAGTGGTCGCCCATCGTGAGGAAGAGATTGCGATCCGGCATCTGCACGATGCGGCAACCGAAGTGGTTGCCGCGCGACAACGGCCCCTGCTGGCGGAAGATCACCTGCACGTCCTCGAGCCGCGGCGCGCCGTCGGCGTGCAGCTTGGCGCGCGCCATGCTGGTGCGCACACCGCCCTCCGCCGGCTCGGCGAAGCAGAAGTAGATCGTGCTGTTGAAGGCGAAGTCGCGGTCGAGCGCAACGTCAAGCAGCCCGCCCTGCCCACTCGCGGCGACCTTCGGCACGCCTTGGACCGGGCCGGAAAGCTTGCCGTCACGACTGACGATGCGCAAGCGGCCGGGGCGTTCCGTCACCAGCGGACGGCCATCCGGCAGGAACGCCAATCCCCAAGGATGATCGAGGCCGTTGGCGAACGTCTCGACCGCCAAGTCACCGATCACCTTGCGCTCGCCTTGCGCGTTCGCTGGAAGGGCGGAAGCGAGGATAGCGGCGCAGACAATGGCGGCGTGCTTCATGGCGGGCTCCTCAAGTCGAAGCCCAACGATGAACGCGACGGAGCGGTTCCGGCAACGGCTGGCGGCCCGTCGCCGCTGCGGCGCATTGTCCGCAGCAGCGCGATAACCTTCGGCGGCCTAGCGGAACGGCGAACGCCGGGGGCGGCTCGCAAGATGAAAGGCCGCGGCCGACAGGAGGCCCATGGCTGCGATCGCGATCGCGAACATCGCAACGATGAGGCTCGCGTCGGGCTCGGTGACCGCGCCGCTTACCTGCGCACGGGCGATTCCGAACGTCACGGCCGTACCAGCGACTGCAAGAGACAAGACAAGACCGGTTGTCGCGAGAAGCTGCACTGCCCCTCGCATCAGAGCCCGGTCACCCGGACTGCGCATGATTACCATCCTGGAAATCGAATAGGTCTGTTTAAGACTTTGCCATGCGATGCGGGCGCGCGTTCGACCGGACTGAGGCAGACCGGATAAGAAAACCGGGCAAATTCAAGGCGGTCACCAACCAACGCGCATCACCGAACGCAGTCCGCTTTATAAACGCGAGTCATAACCAGGACGTGAAAGGCCTTGGTAAAAAGCGCAAAAACGCCGCGATGTTGAACGTTCGCTGAACTCTCTCTTCAGCAACGGGTCAGGTGACTTTCGGCATTCTTCTTTGCGGGGCGGAAACATCGCTCGACAAAGGAGAGTTCGATGAGCATTCGTAACATCGCCATCGCCGCAGCCCTCGCGCTGACGGCCGGCGCAGCGACCGTTGGCGTGGCCTTCGCCATGCCGCTGAGTGGCCCTTCCGGTGCTTCTAGCGCTGCCACAACCGACGTGCAGGACGTGCGCTGGGTGTGTGGGCCGAACCGCTGCTGGTGGCGGCCGAACTATGTGCCGGCGCCGTATTACAGCTACTACGCGCCGCGGCCGTTCTACGGCTACTTCGGCCCGCGCCGTTACCGTTACGGCTGGTACGGCCACGGCCGGCGGTATTGGCGCTGAGCCGCGCAGCTTGCGGCGCGTCGCGCCCCACGCGATGCGTCGCCCGCCGGCTCACTCCGCGATAGCCGGTTCCTGTTCGCGATAATCCATCCGCACATAGCCGGGCTCGGCAGCGACCCGCTTGAGCCAAGCGCGCACCGCCGGGAAAGAGGTGAGGTCGTAGTCGCACTCGTGCGCGACATGCGTATAGGCATAGAGCGCGATGTCGGCGATCGTATAGCGGTCGGCGACGAAGTAGCGATGCGTTTCGAGGTGTTTTTCCATCACACTGAGCGCGCCGTAGCCATGCTCCATCCAGCCTTCGAAGGCATGGCTCTGCAATTCGCGCCCGCCCTTCACCAAGGTCAGCCAGAACCAGGCCGCGCCGATATTCGGCTCCAGGCTGTGTTGCTCGAAGAACATCCATTGCAGCGCTTCGGCGCGATCGATCGGATCGTCGGGAACGAGCGGCGTCGACCAGGCGATGTACCAGAGGATGGCGTTCGATTCCGGCAGATAGCGGCCGGGCGCAACCTCCAGCAGCGGCACGCGGCCGTTTGGGTTCTTGGCCAGGAAATCGGGCGTGCGGCTTTCGCCCTTGAGGATGTCGACTTCGATCAGATTGCAGGGGATGCGCAGTTGCGCCAATGCGAGACGCACCTTGTAGCAGTTGCCGGATCGCTGCATCGAGTAGAGCGTATACATTGACGGCAACCTCAAAGCGGTATCGGAGACAGCGGAACGCGCCGTAACGGACGGCGCGCTCGGTGGCAGCAAGTTAGGCCCCAACATGGGGCTTCATTTCCGAGCGGCAAGCATTCCCGATCACGAAGAGGTCAGGATTATTGCCGCGCTCAAGATTACAGAAATTCCAATCTCCGCGCCGCAACAGCATGGCTCATCGCTCCCCGACACGACCGGCGCGGGGGTGGGAGAGATGACCTGGCGGCGCAAAGTCGCGAACGCGGCACGCGCCGCGTTCGCCTTTCGCTATTCCGCCGCTACGCGATGCGCGCGCGCATGGGCGAGCAGCGCGCCGTCGTCCACCGGCACGATCGGCGTGAAGTCGCGATGCGCAATCCAGTCCGCGCGCGTGAATTTGGTGATGTGGTTCGAGACGGCGCAGAGAGTGAGATAGAGGATCTTGCGCGGATAGGGCGTGATGTTCGGTGCGGAAGCGTGCACCAGATTGCCGTGGAACATCAGGACCGATCCCGGCTTGCCGGTCGGCGCGACGATGCCGGGCTTACCGTCCTCTTCCGCCTCGCGGCATGGTGACTTTTCGGCACCAACATCAGCGCGCCATTGAACGGGAACACCTCATCGAGGAAGACGGCGATGTTCATCGCCCGCGGCTCCGGCATGCCGTCGTCGCGGTG
Source organism: Hyphomicrobiales bacterium (assembly GCA_017304555.1). GTDB lineage: Bacteria > Pseudomonadota > Alphaproteobacteria > Rhizobiales > Xanthobacteraceae > JAFKKS01. The sequence goes on along the minus strand of JAFKKS010000254.1, from coordinate 28,809 downwards.
CCATGTGCCGAAATCCTGATGCCACTGCCAGACATCGCCCTGGAATGCCGCCTTGGCGTTGAGCTTGAACTGGTGGACGTAGACCGGCTCGCCGAAGACCTGCTGCAACGGATTGACCAGCCGGGGGTGATGCGCCAGCAGCCGAAAGACCTCGTTGAACGTGTGCGCGGCAAAAGCGGTGCGCGGCGCGCCGGATTTCTCTCTCCATATCTCCTGACGGTCGAGTTTCAGGATGTTGTCGCCCTCGACGCGCATGAGGGCGACCTCTTCCTCGGAGAAGCAATTCGGGAAGAAACAGTAGCCGTCTTCGTCAAACTGGCGAAGCTGTTCGCTCGTAAGCTCCATGGCATTTCCTCCTTTGATCGGGCGCCTCTCGCGGACACCTCGATTGCGACGTGGGTCGTCGACGTGGGTCGTCTCGGTCGAGCCCGCCCTCGCGGGCGGAACCCGTGCCGTATAGGCCTAAGCATACTCGGTTCTCGCGAGTTCCCCACCGCCCTCGTGCGGCTAATCGACCGACACGTTCGCCGCCTTAATGACGGCCGCCCATTTAGCGACTTCCGCCGGCAGGGCGGCGGCGACGTCGGACGGCGAATGAATGGCGACCGTCATGCCCTGCTTCGCCAACGCCGCTTTCGCGCTGTCCTTGCTCAGGCCTGCGTTGACCGCCTTGTAGAGCCGATCGATGACCGCCGGCGGCGTCTTCGCGGGTGCGAAAAGCGTGAACCAGGCGTCCGCTTCCACGCCCTTCACGCCGGCTTGCGCGAGCGTCGGAACGTCCGGCAGACGCTCGGAC
>JAFKKS010000254.1:0-28003 GCA_017304555.1 Hyphomicrobiales bacterium | reverse complement strand
GCTTCCGCGAGCGTCGGAACGTCCGGCAGACGCTCGGACCGGCGGCCGCTCGCGATAGCCAGAGGGACAAGCGCCTTCGATTCGATGTGCCCGATCACTGTCGGCAGCGTCGCGATCGAGGCATCGAGCCGTCCGGCCAGAAGGTCCTGCGACATCGGCGCCGAACCGCGGAACGGAATGTGCTGCAGATCGATCCCCGCATTCGACTTGAAAAGCTCGAACGCCAGATGCGAGGCGGAGCCGACGCCGGTGGAGCCATAGTTGAGCTGGCCGGGCTTGCTCTTGGCTAGTGCGATCAACTCGGCCACCGTCTTCACCGGAAGATCCTTCTTCACCACCAGGACATGCTGGATATCGGCGACGCGGGCGACCGGCGCGAAGTCCTTCACCGCGTCGTAAGGGCAGTTCTTGAGCAGGCTCTGATTGGTGGCGTGGGTCTGGTTGGTGCCGAGGACGAGCGTGTAGCCGTCAGGCTCCGCCCGCGCGACGGCCACCGACCCGATCACGCCGGCGCCGCCGGCGCGGTTGTCGACGACGATCGCGTGGCCGAGTTCGCCAGTGATCTCCTGCCCGATCAGCCGGGCGACGGAATCGACCGGCCCGCCGGCCGGATACGGCACCACGATGGTGATGTTGCGGGTCGGGAACGTCTGGGCGAAGCCTTGTCGCGGAGCGGCCACAGCCAAGCCGGCCAAGCCCGCGAGCGCGGCGCGTCGGGTCAACATCGATATCGTCCTTACAGAAGGGGAAAAGATCAGGGAACGATCGCCGAGCGATCGGCCCATATTCTACAACGCCGATCCTCGATTGCCAGCGCCACGGGCGTGACCGCCCTTATTCACCCGCGGCCAGGCGCGGGGGACGGGCGAAAGCGCCGGAGAGGCTGTAGCCGCCACGGGTCTTTCTCCGCGCGAACGCGCCTGCCCCAAACCAGCAGATCAGCGCAATCGCGACGCCGGCGATGACGTCGACGAGATAATGACTGCCGTCGATTGGGGTCGCGGCGATCATCAGCACATTGACGACGACCCCGGCCCAGCGCACCAGCGGAACCCGCCAAAGCGCCAGAAGGAAGATCACACCAAGCGCCGCGTGCAGGCTCGGAAAGGTGATGATGCCTTCAGACCCGGAGGCCACCAGCAGCCGCAGCGTGCCGTCACGCAACGCGCCGAACGCCGCCCAACTGGTATGCGAAGCCGGAAGGATGCTACCCGCCTCGGCTTGCAGGCCATGATGCATCCACACACCGTAGGCCGGCAGGACGCCGGAGATCACGATCGTGATCAGGGTCGTGACGACGAACGCCAGCATGAAGGTGCGCAATCGCAATGCCTGATCGCAGAAGCTCAGGCAAAGCACGGTCACCGCCGCTTGCGGCAGGAAGCTCGCATAAGCGAGATCGAGGATGGCGAAGAGCGACGACCGCGCATTCATCCAGGCTAGCAGCGACGCCCAATCAAACCCCAGCGCACGATCAGCCGCATCGAACAGGCCGTCGCGAAGTGGAAAGTTCAGGGCGGCAGCCAGATACGACAACGGCGCGGCCACGGCGGCAAAGGCGATCAGTTGGGCCGTGCAGCCAAGCGCCGAGGCCAGACGCCGGTCCGGGCGCATCCGCGTGTAGAAAACCGCCGCCAACCCAAAAACCGACGCAACCGCTGCGGGCGCAAGGAAGGTCCGCCATCCGACTTGGAAACCGCTCGCCAGCGGGCTCAAGAAAACCACGCATGCCACCGCTGCGATCAGCAGCCAGATCGACCGGTCGAGACGCCCAAGCGACAGGGCGTCGTCGTCGAGCGGCCGTGCGTGAGCGGGGCGAAGCATAAGCCGGCATTACCACAGACAGCGTTGTCGTCCGGTTAAACGGCCCGGGAAAATACAGGCCCTGTCCGTCGGCTATGTCCCTGCTGCAATGCCGGTGTCAGGCATCAACATGCTTCATCGATTGATCACGCTTTCCGTCTTGCCCGATCCGCCCATGCCCTTTAGGACGTGGACGCCCGGACAGGACGGGCGATCTGGAGACGATTTCCCATGGCCTTCCTCGCGGACTCTCTCTCGCGCATCAAGCCCTCAGCGACCATCGCCGTGACCGACAAGGCGCGGGCGCTCAAAGCCGCGGGCCGCGACGTGATCGGCCTCGGCGCCGGCGAGCCGGACTTCGATACGCCCGACAACATCAAGCAGGCCGCAATCAAGGCGATCGAGAGCGGCCGCGCGTCGAAATATACCGCCGTGGACGGCATTCCGGAGCTCAAGGCCGCCATCATCCGCAAGTTCAAGCGCGATAACGAGCTCGAATACAAGCCGTCGCAGATCTCCGTCAGCACCGGCGGCAAGCAGGTGCTCTACAACGCGCTGATGGCGACGCTGAACCCCGGCGACGAGGTGATCATCCCGGCGCCCTACTGGGTCAGCTATCCCGACATGGTGCTGCTCGCCGGCGGAACGCCCGTCGAGGTCGTGGCGCGCATGGAGGACGGCTTCAAGCTGCAGCCGGAACAGCTCGAGCGCGCGATCACGCCGAAGACCAAGTGGCTGATCCTCAACTCGCCCTCGAACCCGACGGGCGCCGCCTATACGCGCGCCGAGATGAAGGCGCTGACCGACGTCCTCATGAAGCACCCGCATGTGTGGGTGATGACGGACGACATGTACGAGCACCTCGTCTACGACGACTTCGTGTTCGCGACGCCGGCGCAGGTGGAGCCGCGGCTCTACGAGCGCACGCTGACGATCAACGGCATGTCGAAAGCCTACTGCATGACCGGCTGGCGCATCGGCTATGCCGGCGGCCCGGACAAGCTGATCAAGACGATGGCAATGATCCAGTCGCAGTCGACGTCGAATCCGTCGGCGGTGTCGCAGTGGGCGTCGGTCGAGGCGCTGGACGGGCCGCAGGACTTCATCCCGAAACACAATAAAGTGTTCAAGGAGCGCCGCGACCTCATCGTGTCGATGCTCAACCAGGCGAAGGGCCTCAAATGCCCGAGCCCGGAGGGCGCGTTCTACGTGTATCCGTCGTGCGCCGGCACGATCGGCAGGACTTCCCCGTCGGGCAAGAAGCTCGCGACCGACGAGGATTTCGTCACCGAGCTTCTCGAAGCCGAGGGCGTCGCGGTGGTGCAAGGCACCGCGTTCGGACTTGGCCCGGCGTTCCGCATTTCGTATGCGACGAAGACGGAAGATCTCGAAGAAGCCGGCCGGCGCATTCAACGCTTTTGCGGAAACTTGAAGTAAGCGGCACGCTGCGCCCAACCGCAGCGCCATAAGTTCGTCATGCTCGGCTTTATGCCGGGCGTGACGGTGAAGCTCTCAAGCCACCCTCGCCGCCCACGACACAAATCCCACCAGCCATAGCGTCGCCACATTGCGACAATGCCGCATGGCTGCTTCCTCTTGCCAGCCTCCTGATCGCCTGAAACGATAGGGCTTCCTCAGAAGGTCCATCGCGGCGATGGCTTTCCGGCTGCGCCGCTCCCGGGAGGTTGCGGCATGACACAGAACGGCGGCACGAGTCCGAAGGGCCCTCGATGCATCGCGCTCGTGGGCCCCTTTCAAAGCGGCAAGACGACATTGCTGGAGGCGATCCTGGCGCGCACCGGCGCGATCGCGCGCCAGGGAGGCGTCGACGCGGGAACCTCCGTCGGCGATGCAAGCGCGGAAGCGCGTGACCACTAGATGAGCGTGGAGCTCACAGTCGCGACAACGAATTATCTCGGCGACGACTACACGTTCATCGACTGCCCCGGCTCCGTCGAATTCATCCACGACATGCGCGCGGCCCTGCCTGCGGTGGACGCCGCCGTCGTCGTCTGCGAGGCGGACGAGCGCAAGGTGCCGCAATTGCAGATCATCCTGCGTGAACTGGAAGAACTGCAGATTCCGCGCTTTCTGTTCCTGAACAAGATCGACAAGGCTGAAGCGCGCGTGCGCGAAACGTTGCAGATATTGCAGCCGGCTTCGCGCGTGCCGCTGGTGCTGCGCCAGATTCCGATCTGGTCGGACGCCATCATCACCGGATTCGTCGACCTCGCGCTGGAGCGCGCGCATGTCTACAAGGAGCACACGGCCTCTGAGGTCATCGAACTCACGGGCAACAACCTCGATCGCGAAAAAGAAGCGCGCTTCACCATGCTGGAGAAGCTCGCCGACCACGACGACGAGTTGATGGAGCAACTGCTCGAAGACATTCCGCCACCGCGCGACAAGATCTTCGACGACCTCGCCAATGACCTGCACGAAGGCAAAATATGCCCGGTACTGATCGGCGTCGCGACCCGCACCAATGGCGTGCAGCGCCTTCTCAAAGCGCTTCGCCACGAAGCGCCCGGCGTTGCAAAAACGATCGAGCGTCTCGGCGCGAAGACGAACGGCGACGCAATCGCTTCCGTGCTGAAAACCTACAACACCACGCACGGCGGAAAGCTGTCAGTGGTGCGCGTCCTTTCCGGACAAATCGGCGATGGCGTGACGCTGAGTACGCCGGACGGTGAAGCCGGCCGCGTCTCAGGCACCTTGAAGCTCATGGGACAGGCGACGGAGAAGCGCGGACCCGCGGGGCCGGGCGAAACCGTCGGGCTCGGAAAACTCGACCAAGCACGCACCGGTGACACGCTGTCGGCCGGGAAAGAGGCCGTCATCGCGCTTGCCAGGATCGCGCCGCAGCCGCCGGTCCTCGCCATCGCCGCGTCGGCGAAAGAGCGCAAGGACGATGTGAAACTCGGCCAGGCACTCAACAAGCTGCAAGAGGAAGACCCCTCTCTCACCGTCGTGCACAACCCGGAAACGCACGAGGTGGTGATCTGGGGGCAAGGCGAGATGCATTTGCGCGTCGCTGCGGAGCGGCTCGCCAAACGCTTCGGCGTATCGATCGTGACGCGGCCACCGACCGTCGGTTACCGCGAGACGATCCGCAAAGGCATCGTGCAGCGCGGACGCCACAAGAAACAGTCCGGCGGGCACGGGCAGTTTGGCGACGTTGTGCTCGATATCAAGCCGCTGCCGCGCGGCGGCGGCTTCACTTTCGACGAAAAGATCACGGGCGGCGTCGTGCCGCGCAACTACATCCCGTCGATCGGCGAAGGCGTTGCGGACGCGCTCAAGCACGGCCCGTTCGGCTTTCCGGTCGTCGACTTGGCCGTGACGCTCATCGACGGCTCGTATCACACCGTCGATTCGTCGGACATGGCGTTCCGCACGGCTGGCCGCATCGGCGTGCATGATGCCCTGCCGCAGTGCCAGCCGGTGCTGCTCGAGCCGATCCTGAGCGTCGAGATCGTGTGCCCCTCCGACGCGACGGCAAAGGTGAACGCCATCGTCTCAGGCCGGCGCGGACAACTGCTCGGCTTCGATACGCGGGAAGGCTGGACGGGTTGGGACATCGTGCGCGCGCTGATGCCGGAGGCTGAGATCGGCGATCTGATCGTCGAGGTGCGCTCCGCGACGGCCGGCGTCGGCAGTTTCACCGCGAAGTTCGACCATATGGCCGAGCTTTCCGGCCGGCCGGCCGAGCAGATCATCGCGGCGCAGAAGGCGGCGGCCGCCGCCTGAGAGTGCAGCGGGACTGCGTGCTGTTGAATAAGCAGTTTATTGAGGCGTCATGCCCGGCTTTAAGCCGGGCATCCGCACGGAAGACTGTTGGTCAATGAGAGACTGAGGCCGAGACCTCTCATGGTATCAGAGTGATCGCCCCTCAGCCGATGGCCACGATGGCTCGACAGTTTGTGTTTCGCATCGCACCATGAATAACAAGCGTCAGTAAGCGTTGATTTGGAGGAAAAATCCCTACTTCCCACGGCGGGAGGAGAACTTCCCTTTGCGGCCGCGATGGCGAAAAATCTCAAGCTGAAACATCAAGTTGCATGCGGTTTATTGTCTCGCCCGGGGATGTGACATTGAAGTCACGCACCAACCCAATTTTTCGTATACTGAATACGATGCGCATTCGATGCATGCCTGTTATGCACTGCAGCATGTTCTTTTTTCGCATCGCACAACGTAGATAGAGGTCGCGCTCTTCCATGAGCGTTTCCTCCCTAGACTTGGGCCGCCCTTGAGGCGGCCCTTTTTTTATCGCTCGGTAATGCCGGTCGAGGGAGGTTGGCAGCTGGATGCGCTCGCCCTTCCGTCTCCGGAGAACGCCACACCCGGGCGGGCAGCGCTGGTGGGTACGCCAGCGGGCCTATGCTTCGGAAACGAAGTCCTTGCCCAACGCCGCCTGAGCGGCCGCCAGGCGGGCGATCGGCACCCGGAACGGCGAGCAGGACACGTAGTCGAGATCGGTCTGGTGGCAGAAGGCGACCGAGGCCGGGTCGCCGCCGTGCTCCCCGCAAATCCCGAGCTTGATGCCCGCCCTCACCTTGCGGCCCCGCTCGACGGCGATCTCCACCAACTCACCCACGCCTTCGCGATCAAGACTGACAAAGGGATCGGTTGGGTAAATGCCCTTAGCGGTATAGATCCCGAGGAAGCTCGCGGCGTCGTCACGGCTGATGCCGTACGTGGTCTGCGTCAGGTCGTTGGTTCCGAAGGAGAAGAACTCGGCGGTCTCGGCAATATCGCCGGCGCGCAACGCCGCGCGCGGCAACTCGATCATCGTGCCGACCTGGTAATCGACACGCGCGCCGCTCTCCTTGGCAACGGCTTCCGCCATGGCGTCGATGCGTTCCTTCACCAGATCGAACTCGGCCCTGGTCGCGATCAGCGGCACCATCACTTCCGGGGTGATCGGCTTTCCGGTGCGCTTTCCCGCTTCCACCGCGGCCTCGAAGATTGCGCGTGCCTGCATCTCTGCGATTTCGGGGTAAGCAATCGCCAAACGGCAGCCACGAAAGCCGAGCATCGGATTGAATTCGGCCAAGCCGCGCGCACGGTCCGCGAGCTTCTGCGGGTCGGCGCCCATGCTCTTCGCCACTTCGGCGATCTCGGCGTCGCCATGCGGCAAGAATTCGTGCAGCGGTGGATCGAGCAGGCGAATGGTCACCGGCAAGCCCTGCATGACCTCGAACAGCTTGGCGAAATCGCCGCGCTGCATCGGCAGCAGTTTCGCAAGCGCCGTCCGGCGCCCCTTCTCGTCGTCGGCGAGAATCATTTCGCGGACGGCGAGGATGCGCTCGGCGTCGAAGAACATGTGCTCGGTGCGGCAGAGGCCGATACCCTCGGCGCCGAACTTGACGGCGACGCGCGCGTCGTTCGGCGTATCGGCGTTCGTGCGGACCTTCAGCTTGCGCTTGCTGTCCGCCCACTGCATCAGCGTCGCGAACTCGCCGGAAAGCTCCGGCTCGATCATCGCCGCGGCGCCTTCCAGCACCTGCCCCGTCGATCCGTCGATCGTGATGGTCTCGCCCTGCTTCAGCGTCTTGCCGGCGACGCGCATCGTGCCGGCGTTGTAGTCGACGCGCAGGCCACCGGCGCCGGACACACAGGGCTTGCCCATGCCGCGCGCCACCACGGCGGCGTGCGAGGTCATGCCGCCGCGCGCGGTCAAGATGCCTTCCGCCGCGTGCATGCCATGGATGTCTTCTGGGCTCGTCTCAATGCGGACAAGGATGACCTTCTTGCCCTGCGCTTTCATCGCTTCGGCGACGTCGGGAGAAAAGACGATCTCGCCGGACGCGGCGCCGGGTGACGCCGGCAGGCCCGTCGCCAGCACCTTGCGCTCGGCTTTCGGGTCGATGGTCGGGTGCAACAATTGATCGAGAGACGCCGGATCGATGCGGTTCACCGCTTCGTCCTGCGAGATCACGCCCTCGTTCGCCAGATCGACGGCGATGCGCAGCGACGCTTTCGCCGTGCGCTTGCCCGAGCGCGTCTGCAGCATCCATAGCCGGCCCTTCTCGACCGTGAATTCGAGGTCCTGCATGTCGCGATAGTGGCCCTCGAGCTTGGCGTAGATGCGCGAGAGTTCCGCGAACGCCTCCGGCATCGCCTTTTCCATCGACGGCTTGTCGGACTTCGCCGCCTTGCGCGCCGCTTCGGTGATCTCTTGCGGCGTGCGAATGCCGGCGACGACATCCTCGCCTTGCGCGTTGATGAGGAACTCACCGTAAAGCTGCTTCTCGCCGGTCGAGGGGTTGCGCGTGAAAGCAACGCCGGTCGCGGACGTGTCGCCCATATTGCCGAAGACCATGGCCTGCACGTTGACGGCGGTGCCCCAGCTTTCCGGAATGCTGTGCAGGCGGCGATAAGTGATGGCGCGCGGCGTCATCCACGAGCCGAACACCGCGCCGATGGCGCCCCAGAGCTGGTCCATCGGATCCTGCGGGAAGTCCTTGCCGCTTTCCGACTTCACGCGCGCCTTGTACTGGCTGACGAGATTGATCCAGTCGTCGGCCGACAGGTCGGTGTCGAGCGTGTGGCCGTTGCGCTCCTTGAAGCTCTCGAGAATTTCCTCGAAGTGATGATGCCCGATGCCGAGCACCACATCCGAATACATCGTGACGAAGCGGCGGTAACTGTCGTAAGCGAACCGCCGATCGTCGGCCTGCTTCGCCAAGGCTTCAACGGTCGTGTCGTTGAGGCCGAGATTGAGCACCGTGTCCATCATTCCCGGCATCGAGGCGCGAGCACCGGAGCGGACCGAGACGAGCAACGGATTGGCGCGATCCCCGAAAGTCCTGCCGGTGATCTTGGCAACGTGCGCAAGCGCCTTCTCAACTTGTGCTCGCAAGTCTCCGGGGTAGGCCTTGTCGTGCGTATAAAAATGCGTGCAGACCTCGGTGGTGATGGTGAAGCCTGGGGGGACTGGTAAGCCGAGGCTCGCCATCTCCGCAAGGTTCGCGCCCTTGCCTCCGAGCAAGTTCTTCATGGCGGCTGCGCCTTCGGCACTTCCGTCGCCAAAGGTGTAGACCCACTGGGCCATCGGCATCGTCCTCGATCTGAAATGAATGCGGGCACGGCCTTGCGTGCGGGGGAACTTGCGGCAGTGTCTTGCCGCGTTTTGAAGCCAGATTCAATAACGGCCGGCCAAGACTTAAGGTGCCTGCCGCAAGGGATGTGTCAGTGCACCAACCCTGTAATTCCGACGACAATGAGGTAGATGGCGACAATGTAATTGAGGAGCCGCGGCATAATCAGAATCAGGACACCCGCAGCCAAAGCGACAAGCGGTTGCAGGGTCACGAGATTGGCCGTCATAAAGCTCCTCCGTCATGAAATCGCCGGTTACGATAACGCGGTGGGCGCGGCACCGTTCCGCGCTGCGGAAATCATTAAAGGCCCAGTAGCGCCGGCAATTCCGCAAGCGTGCGCACCTCGGCGGCCGGCTCACCCGGCAGCCGCTCCCGCTTCTGCCCATAACGGTTGCACCAGACGACGCGCATTCCGAAGGCGGAGGCGGCATAAGCGTCCCACGCATTCGACGACTGGAAACTGATGGCGGAGGCCGGGACGCCAAGCCGGTCGACGGCGAGCTGATAGACTTTCGGGTGCGTCTTGAAGACACCCACTTCGTGGACCGACAGCACGGCGTCGAGCAAATCCCCGATGCCGGCGCTCGCCACCAGCGGACGCAGCATATCGGGCGAACCATTCGACAGGATTGCCGTCTTGAGGCCGGCGTCCTTGAGCTGCCGCAAGACGGCGGGAACCTCGGGAAACGGGTCGAGCGTGAGATAGAGCCGCATCAGGCGTTCGCGTAGCGCCGGATCGGCAATGCCCATCGTCTCGAGACTGTAGTCGAGAGAATCGCCGGTGACCTGCCAGAAGTCCGCGTAGCGATCCTGCATCGTGCGCAGCCACGTATATTGCAGTTGCTTGTCGCGCCACAGCGTCGTCAACGCGGTGATCCTGTCGCCGAGCACATCGCGACACTGCGCGGCGGCCGACGCATAATCGAAAAGCGTCCCGTAGGCGTCGAAGACGCAAGCCCGAATGCCGGTCAGCTTTTGATCCGTCATAAGCGTTTCGCGGCGAGGCCGCGCGCATTACGCAGAAGGATTTCTCCGATCAATGCTTGCCTCCTGATCCACACTCTCGCCGTGGCGATCGTGAAATGGTACGGCCACACGCGCCGCTAGTCATTAAGCACATTGCGAAAGGCGCGACGCAACTCCGCTTCCGCATTGTCCTGGTACCAGCGGCCATGCGCCAGAATGATGCGCACGGGCTTCCACGCGATCATCGTTTCCACCGCGCGGCGAAGCTCGGCCTCGCGGCCTCTAAACGTAAAGCGCATGTCCCGCGGCATCTTCCCGTCGGGGTCCTGCACGCCGCCGAGGCGCGTGAGCCAACGCATCCACCAGCCTTGCATCTTCTTCGGTTCGAAATTCTCAATCAGGTCGGTGAGGATGAGCGTGCGGCTACGCCGGTGAAAGAACTCGAACTCCGTCATGTAGCTGCCCGACACCGGCAAGGTCGCGATCTCGTCGTCCCAAGGGTACCCGCTCGCGCCGCCGAGTTCCTTCGTCGCGAAGTCGATCCGCTCCTTCGCCTGCTCTTTGATGCGCGGCGCGAGGTAGACATCCGCGTCGGCATAGGCGGCATGCCAATCGGGAATCCATGAATAGTGGATGCGGTTTGGACCGACGATCCATCGCGGCGCGCCGAGCGCGGAAACGGCCGCCTTCAAGTCAGGCACCAGCGGCGTCGGCGAATGGATGAAGAGCGAGCCATTACCGGTGCGCACGATGGTCATCCGCGTCGAGAACGGCATCTGGAGCCAGCGCGGGCCAAAGCGGATGATCGGACCATCGACGATCCAAACATCCTCCGCCACCGGCTTCAGCGTATTGATGGGCGGATATTCGAACGTGTGGGCATGCATGAGCGCCCCCGCTACCGGGAGAGTGCCGCCCGCAACCTCTGATTATCGGTCGCAGGCGGCGATCTCAACCCCGCATGTCCGGAGGCGCCATCACGTTCCCGCGCGCCGGTGCGTCGGAATTCCCTCCGAGAGCATCAACCTCCGACAGCGCCGCTCATCACATCGCCGACCGGCACCCAGCGCTCGCCATCGAACTGCTGCATCTTCATCTGTTCGATCGGATAGAAGTCCGTCGCGCTGGTCTTGATCTTGATGCCGGGCAAAAGCATGCCGAGGTCGAGATCGAGGCTCGCGGCCTGCTTCATCACGTTCTCACGCGTGAGGTTGTCGCCGCATTGCTTGAGCACCTGCGCGAGCGTCTGCGCAACCGTGTAGCCGTAGACGGTGAAGCTCGACGTCTTGTCGCCGTCGGGGAAATATTTGTCCATGAAAGCGGTCCACTCCTTCTGACCCGGATCGTTCTTCCACTGTGGGTCGGTGGCGTCCTTGAGATAGTAGGAGGAGTAGATGCCTTTCGCATTTTCCAGGCCTGCCGGCTTGAGCACCGAACCGACCGACTGCGACACGTTGTTGAGCAGATGAAGCGGCTTCCAGCCGATCTCCGCCGCCTTCTTGATCGCCTGCGAGGCGAATTTCGGCGTGGTGACGTTGAAGAACACGTCAGCGCCTGACGCCTTCAGATTGATGATCTGAGAATCGACCGTGGGGTCCGACGTTTCGTAAGGCGCTTCCGCGACGATCATGCTTTTCGCCTTGTCGCCCAGCCCGTCCTTCAGCCCCTTCACGTAATCCTTTCCGTAATCGTCATTCTGATAAAGGATCGCGACCTTGCTATTGGGATGGCTCTTGAGCAGAAACTGCGCGTAGATGCGCCCCTCGCTCTGGTAGGTCGGCTGCCAACCCATCGTCCAGGGGAAGTGCTTGTAGTCGCCCCACTTGGTGGCGCCAGTCGCGACGAAAAGCTGTGGCACCTTCTTGGCGTTCATGTACTTCTGGATCGCCGTGTTCGACGGCGTGCCGAGCGGCTGGAAGATCAGCAGCACCTCGTCACTCTCGACGAGCTTGCGCGCCTGCTCCACCGCCTTCGGTGGACTGTAGGCGTCGTCGTAGCTGATGTAGTTGACCTTGCGGCCGTTGATGCCGCCTTCCGCGTTCACCTTGTTGAAGTAGGCGCCGATCGTCTTGCCGATGAGCCCATAAGCGGACGCCGGGCCGCTGTAGGGATTCGTGTTGCCGATCTTGATCTCGGTATCGCTCGCGCCGGGATCATATTTCTTCTGCGCCAGCGCCGGCGTTACCGTAAGCGCGGCGCCCAACGTCAGTGTCGTCCAAAGCCACTTCCGACGAGACATTTCTCCCTCCTTCATCGTGGCCCTTTTCTATGGGCCTTCATTAAAACCTTGTCCGCGACAAGCCGCGCAAGACCAGCGGCTCCTGACGGCATCATGTAAATGACGAGGATCAGAATGACGCCGTAGACGGCGCCGGCGAGCCCCTTCGAAACGCTCTCGGCGATGTTGGGGACGAACAGGACGAACAAGCCGCCAAACAGCGCCGCCGGGATCGATTGCACGCCGCCGACGACCAGGCCGACGAAGAGACCGATGGCGAGATTGAAGGTGAAGCTGTCGGGTGCAACGAACTGAATCGCCACGCCGCTGAGCGCGCCGGCGATGCCGGTGAACAGCGCGCTCACGCCGAAAGCGAGCGTCTTATAAAGCGAGATGTCGATGCCCATCGCGCGCGCCGCGATCGGATTGTCGCGAATGGCGATCAACGCACGTCCGGTGCGGCTGTTGACGATGTTCATCGCGCAGACCGCCAGCATGAGGCCGATCGCGAGCGTGAGGAAGTAGAGCCATTGATCCGAACTGATCGGAAGCCCGAACGGCGCGTCCGGCTTGATCAGGACGATGCCTTGCACGCCGCCGGTCCAGTGCTCGAACAGCGACGACTTGAGAATCTGCGGCATCGCGATGGCGAGCGCGAAAGTCGCGAGCGCGAGATAGATGCCCTCCAGGCGCAACGCCGGCAGCCCGAATAGAAACCCGAACACGAAGCACACGACGCCAGCGACCGGCAGCGTCCAGTAGAATGAGACGCCGAACTGATCCATCAGCACGGCGGCGGTATAGGCGCCGATGCCGAAGAAGGCGCTGTGGCCGAGCGAGAATTGCCCGTTGATTCCGGTAAGAAGGACGAGGCCGATGATCGCGATGGCGTAGATCATCGCTAGGGTGAGCTGGAACACGACGAAGCTGCGCAGGAAGAACGGCAGCGCAATGGCGACAGCGAGAAACAGCACAGTGCCCCATAGAGCCCAGGAATTTTGCTCGACGCTCGGGAGGCCTCGCACGGCTGTGTCGGAGAATGAGATGTCCTGCTGCGCCATCGTCACACCCGCGTCATCACACGGCGGCCGAGGAGCCCGCTCGGCTTGACAGTGAGCACCGCGACGATCAACGCCAGCGCGATCGTGAGTTTCATCTCGCGGCCGACATAGGGAATGAACGTCCCCGCGAGATTCTCGATTACGCCAACGGAGAAGCCGCCGATCACCGCGCCGAGCGGACTGGTCAGGCCGCCCACCACCGCGCCGGCGAATCCGTAGAGCAGGATGCTGATCATCATGTTGGGCTCGAGGAACACGACGGGCGCGATCAACATCCCTGCGACCGCGCCGATCGCCGCCGCCATGCCCCAGCCGAGCGCCACCATCCAGCCGACCCGGATGCCGACAAGCCGAGCGGATGCGGGATTGGCGGCCGCGGCGCGCATCGCGAGCCCAATGCGCGTGTGGCGGAAGAACAGATACAGAAGCACGAGGATGATGAGCGTCACCGCGATCATGCCGCCGTCATGCGCGCTCATCAGGCCCTGCCCGAACAGCGGCTGCGTGCCGAACGGCGTTGGAAACGGCTTCACCGTATAGTCCCAGATGAAGCCGGCGGCGCTGTTGAGGATCGCGAACAGCGCAATGAAGACGACGATGTGGCTCAGCACCGGCGCGCCATGCAGCGGCCGCAACACCGTCTGCTCGAGCAGGACACCGGCGGCGAACGAGATGACGATCGTCGCCACAAACGCGACCCAGTAGGGAAGTCCCCACTGCATCAATTGCCAGGCGATGAAGGTCGAGAACATCGCCATTTCGCCTTGCGCGAAGTTCAGGTGATCGATCGCCTGGTAGATCATGACGATGGCAAGCGCCATGCAGGCATAGATGCCGCCCGTCGCGAGGCCGGCCAGCACCTGATGCAGGAAGAGGTCCATCGCTTCGTCCTAGTATCCGAGATAAGCACGGCGCACATTCTCGTCGCGGCCGATATCTTGCGCAGGTCCCGCCATCACGAGCCGCCCGGTTTCGATGAGGGAAGCTTGGTCGGCGAGTTCTAACGCCAGCGCCGCGTTTTGCTCGACCAGCATCAGCGCCACGCCCTCCTCCTGATTCAATCGCCGCAGGATGACGAACATCTCCTCGACGATGCGCGGTGCAAGGCCAAACGACGGCTCATCCAGCAGCATCAATTTCGGCCGCAGCATCAACGCCCGCGCAATGGCGAGCATCTGCTGCTCGCCGACGCTCAAGGTGCCCGCCTGCTGGTTCTTACGCTCGGCGAGGCGCGGGAAATAGGCATAGACGCGCTCGATGTCGGCCGCGATGCCGCGCCGATCACCGCGCGTCATCGCGCCAAGCTGGAGATTTTCTTCCGCCGTCATGCGCGAGAACGTGCCGCGCCCTTCCGGCACATGCGCGATGCCGAGGCGCGCAATGTCTTCCGTCGCGAACCCGCCGATCGCGCGGCCGCCGAAGACGATGTCGCCGCGCGTGCGCACCATGCCGGTCAAGGCGCGCAGCGTCGTCGTCTTTCCCGCGCCATTGGCGCCGAGAAGCGTGGTGACGCCGCCCGTCGCAATCGAGAAATCCAGCCCATGCAGAACCTGCAGGTTGCCGTAGAAGGCGTGAAGGTTGCGAGTGGAGAGAAGCACATCACTCATGTGGCGGCGCCTCCGAGATAAGCGCGGATCACCTCGGCGTCGTTGCGCACTTCCTCCGGCGTTCCTTCCGCGATCTTGCGCCCGAAATCGAGAGCGACGACCGTGTCGGAAACCGACATCACAAGATTCATGTGATGCTCGACCAGAAGGACCGTCACGCCGTGACGATCGCGAATTCCGGTGATCGTGCGGCCGAGTTCCTCCACATCGTGATGGTTCAGCCCCCCGGCCGGCTCGTCGAGCAGCAGAAGCTTCGGCTCGCCCGCCAAAGCGCGCGCGAGTTCGACGCGTTTTTGCGTGCCCGTCGGAAGATCGGCCACGCAGCGATACGCCACGCTTTCGAGGCCGAGATCGGCAAGAAGCGCCGCCGCACGCGTGTCGATCTTGCGCTGTTCCGCTCGCGCGCGCCCGAGCCGCAGTGCGTCGGTGAAGAAATCGCCGCGGCTCCGCGCATGCGCGCCGACGCGAACATTGTCGAGCACCGACATGCTGCGGAACAGCGCCAAATTCTGGAAGGTCCGGTTGACGCCGAGTTGCGCTATCCTGTGCGCGGGCTGGCCGAGAAGGCTCGCGCCGTTGAAAAGGATGTCACCGGAGGTCGGCGTGTAGAGGCGGCTGACGCAGTTGAAAAGCGTCGTCTTGCCGGCGCCGTTCGGCCCGATCAGGCCGAGGATTTGCCCGGCGCCGATCGCGAACGATACCTTGTCGAGCGCGACGATGCCGCCGAAGCGGATGGTGAGATCGCACACACTCAGCATCGGCGCGCGTGAGAACGCGGACGTTGCGTCCGCTCCGCCAGCCGCGCCGCAGCCCTGCTGCCGAGTACTACTTACCGGTCGCTCGGTCGTCGCTGCCGCCTCGTGCATCCCCCATGTCACGCGTTCCTCCCTGAATTTTTTTGTCTTGCTTTATTGATCGGCGCCACGCGCCGGCTTCGCCTCCCAACAAAAGGCCGACCTTGCGGACCATTTCGACAAGTTGAGGCCCCGCCTCATTCAGCAGCCGCTCGCGCGACAGACGGAACGCCGGCGCCCCGCAATTGAAGGCGAAGGCGCCCGAACCGTCCGCCATGACCAGCGGCACGGCGACGGCGTTGACGTCCGGGTACCAGTCGCCGGCCGAAACCGCGAAGCCATAGGTGGCGAGTTCGTGTTCGGCATGCGCCAAGGATGCCTCGATCCGCGGCCAGTCCGCCGGCTGCGTTCGCTTGAGTTCGTCGCGAACGCTGGCGCGAACGGGCGCCGGAAGCACCGCAAGCAGAGCCCGGCCGGCGGACGTCGCCGCCATCGGAATGCGTGATCCAACTTCGAGCCGCAGCGCGACCGGCGAACTCGATGTGCAATACTCGACGTAGAGAACGCTGTGGTGATCGTAGGCGCCCAGCGCGACGGAAGCAGCGAGGTCGTCGGCCAGCTTCTGCATCAAGGGCCGCGCGACAGTGCGGATGCCCATATTGGCAAGTGCGGTATAGCCAATGGAGATCGCGCCGGCCGCCAACTGATACTTTCCAAACCGCTCGACATGCGTGAGATAGCCGAGCTTGGTCAGCGTATACGTCAGGCGCGAGACAGTCGGCTTCGGAAGGCCGGTCCGCGCCGCGATCTCCTGGTTGCCGAGCAAACGATCGTCCGGCCTGAACGCGCTGAGCACGTCGAGGCCACGGGCAAGCGCCGTAATAAACTTACGGTCATTGGGAACGCCACGCCGCGCATCGGCGGAGCGACTTTTCCCGTTGGCATCCGTTCGCATGATGTCAAGCACGCCAGCCACTCCACTCGCGTTGACAGCGACTGCACCATTTTCTAGCGTCGTCGTCAAATTGCAAAACGACATTTCGCAATGCGAAATCCAAACAAGAACCGAGGCGGCGATTTGAACGTCATGCCAATCGTGTCCACACCGGCACAGACGGTCGCAGCCCTCGAAGCACGCGGAACGATGCAATGGACCGGGGATGCCGGAAAGCGCATCGCCTGGCACTGGTGGGGCGAAGGCCCGGCGCTGCTTCTTCTCCACGGCGGCTCGGGGTCGTGGACTCACTGGTTCCGAAACATTCCCGATCTCGCGCGCGATCATCGCGTGATCGTTCCCGACCTACCCGGCTTGGGCGATTCCGACTATGATTCCAGCCTTACGACCACGGAAATCGTCGCTCAGCGCGTTACGCACGACCTCTTCGAGATTCTCGGCGGCGCGGACGTTTCGATCGTCGGCTTTTCCTTCGGCAGCATGGTCGGCGGCTATCTCGCGCGCGACCTGCCACAGCAGGTGAAGGCTCTCGTCCTCGTCGGCGCCGTCGGCATGGGACTGCGACGCGACCCCGTTCCGATGCAGTCGTGGCGGACGCTGACGAATGAATCAGCCCGGCTTGCGGCGCATCGCGCCAATCTCGCGGCGCTGATGCTCCACGATCCGGCCAGGATCGACGACCTCACGCTTTATCTGCAGCAGCAAAACGCGGAACGCACGCGGCTGCGAACGCTCCGCCTGCCGCGCGACAACAATCCCCTGGCGGAAGCCCTGACGGCCACGCGTGTGCCACTGGCCGGAATCTGGGGCGAAAAAGATGTGACCGCCGCGCCCTATCTCGATGATCGCCGCACCTTCCTGCAAGCGCTGCGCCCGCATGTGCCGTTTCACCTCATCCCAGGGATCGGACATTGGGTGCAATTTGAAGGCGCCGATGCGTTCAATGCGACGCTACGCGACGTGCTAAAAGAATTGCTGCCCGTTCAGAACAAAATGACCGCCGAGAGGACCCATGGCTGAACAGCCCTCCAACGACGCGAATGTCGTCACACTCCGCAACGAAAGCGACGTCGCGGTTGTCACGATCGACAACCCGCCGGTCAATGCGTTGCGCCATGCCGTGCGCGCCGGATTGGCGGCGTGTTTCGACAAAGCGGAAGCGGACGCGGCGATCAAGGCGGTCGTCGTCGCTTGCGCGGGGCGCACTTTCGTCGCCGGCGCCGACATCACGGAATTCGGCAAGCCGCCGGTTTCGCCGATCCTGGCGGAGGTGTGCAAAATCGTTGAAGGCATGAGCAAGCCGGTGGTCGCCGCCATTCACGGCACCGCGCTCGGCGGTGGCCTCGAACTGGCACTCGCCTGCCACTATCGCGTCAGCGACGCCGGCGCGCGCATGGGCCTGCCGGAAGTCAAGCTCGGCATCCTGCCGGGCGCCGGCGGTACGCAGCTTCTGCCGCGCGCCATCGGTCCGGAAGAAGCGGTGCGCATGATCGTCACCGGCGAGATGATCGGCGCGAAGAAGGCGCTGGCTCTCGGCCTGATCGATGCGATCGTCGACGGCGACCTCACGCAAGGCGCGGTCGCGTTCGCGCGCAAGCTCGTTACCGAAAAGAAGCCGCTGCGGCGTTTACGGGATCAAGAAGACAAGCTCGCCGCCACGCGCAAGGATCCGAAGAAGTTCGACGAGATCGCTGCCTCACTGACCGCACGGTTGCGCGGACTGCGCGCGCCGGTCGCCTGCGTCGAGTCGGTGCGTAACTCTTTCACCCTGCCGGTCGACGAAGGAATGGAGCGGGAGCGCGAAATCTTCCGCGAACTCGTCACCGGCGACCAGTCGAAAGCGCAGCGCTACATCTTCTTCGCCGAACGCGAGGCGTCCAAAGTCGCCGACATGCCGGCGGGCGTGAAGCCGCGCGACGTCAAGCGCGCCGCGGTGATCGGTGCCGGCACGATGGGCGGCGGCATCGCCATGTGCTTCGCCAGCGCCGGCATTCCGGTGACCGTGATCGAAACCTCGGACGAAGCGCTGCAGCGTGGCCTCGGCATCATCCGCAAGAACTACGAGGCAAGTGCGAAGCGCGGCGCCTTCTCCATGGAGGACGCGGAGAAGCGCATCGGCCTGATGACGGGCACGATCGACTTCAATGCCGTGAAAGACGCGGATTTCGTGATCGAGGCGGTGTTTGAGGAGATGGACATCAAGAAGGATGTATTCGGCCGGCTCGACAAGATCGCGAAGCCGGACGCAATCCTCGCGACCAACACGTCCTATCTCGACGTCAACGTCATCGCGCAATCGACGATGCGGCAAGGCTCCGTGCTCGGCACGCACTTCTTCAGCCCCGCGAATGTCATGCGGCTGCTCGAGATCGTGCGCGGCAAGGCGACAGCACCGGATGTGCTGGCGACCGCCGTTGCGGTCGGCCGCAAGATCGGTAAGGTGCCGGCGATCGTCGGCGTCTGCCACGGCTTCGTCGGCAACCGCATGCTGCGCGCCCGCTCGATTGAAGCCGAACGGATGCTGATCGAAGGCGCGTTGCCGCAGGACGTGGATGGCGCGATTGTCGAATTCGGCTTCCCGATGGGCCCGTTCGCGATGAGCGACCTCGCCGGCATCGATGTCGGCGCGCGGGCGCGCAAGGCTCTCGGCGTGCGCGCCGAGATCGCCGACGCCATCGCCGATCTCGGCCGCTACGGGCAAAAGACTGGGCGCGGCTTCTACATCTACAATCCGGGCTCGCGCACGCCGCAGCCCGACCCGGAGGTCGAGGCGATCATCGTCGCTGCGTCCAAAAAGAATGGGATCACCCGCCGCACGATCGACAAGAAGGAGATCGTCGAGCGCCTCATCTTCCCGATGATCAACGAAGGCGCGCAAATCCTTGAAGAAGGCATCGCGCAGCGGCCGAGCGACATCGATGTGATCTGGGTTTACGGTTACGGCTGGCCGATCTGGCGCGGCGGCCCGATGTTCTACGCCGATCAAATCGGCCTGCCCTACATCCGCGATCGCCTCGCTGAGTACGCGAAGCGCGCTAACGATCCGCGGCTCGAACCTGGCACGATGCTCAATCGTCTCGCCGACCAGAAAGCAACCTTCGCGTCGCTGACCGACAGCAAGAAGACGGTCGCTTAACCGCCGTTTTATCCCACTCAGACTAGGAGGCTCTCGTGCAGGAAGCCGTCATCGTCTCCACCGCGCGCACGCCGATCGGCAAGGCCGGACGCGGCGCGTTCAACATGACTCACGGCGCCACCATGGGCGGCCACGTCATCTCGCATGCCACCGAGCGCGCCAAGCTCGACCCGGCCGAGATCGACGACGTCATCCTGGGCTGCGCGGTGCCGCAAGGTGCGACCGGGCAGAACATCGCGCGCCTTTCCGCCATTCGCGCCGGACTGCCGGTGACAGTACCCGGCGTCACCGTCAACCGCTTCTGCAGCTCCGGCCTGCAGACCATCGCCATGGCGGCGCAGCGCATTATGAGCGGCGAAGTGACGACCGTTGTCGCCGGCGGCCTTGAGAGCTGCAGCCTCGTCAACGATCAGCGCACACCGGTCTACGAAGAGTGGCTACAAAAGCATAAGCCCGAAATGTGGATGCCGATGATCGAAACGGCGGACATCGTCGCGGCGCGCTACGATGTGTCGCGCGAAGCGCAGGATGCATTCGCGCTGGAAAGCCAGCGCCGCACGGCAAGCGCACAGCAGGCGCGCAAGTTCGACGACGAGATCGTGCCGCTTTCGACCACGAAGCGGGTCGTCAACAAGGACACCAAGGAAGAAACGACGGAAGCCGTCACGCTCACCAAAGACGAGGGCAATCGCCCCGACACTTCAGCGGAAGGTCTTGCGGCGTTGAAGCCGGTGCGCGAAGGCGGCTACATCACCGCCGGCAATGCGACAAGCCGATGGGCCGCTTCGTTGGATTCGCGGTGGCAGGCTGCGAGCCGGACGAGATGGGTATCGGCCCCGTCTTCGCCGTGCCGAAGCTTTTGAAGCGTCACGGCCTCAAGATCGAAGACATCGATCTGTGGGAGCTGAACGAAGCCTTCGCCAGCCAGTGCCTCTACTGTCGTGATCGGCTCGGCATAGATCCGGAAATCTACAACGTGAACGGCGGCGGCATTTCGGTCGGCCATCCGTTCGGCATGTCGGGCGCGCGCCTGACCGGGCACATCTTGATCGAAGGCCGCCGGCGCAAGGCGAAGCGCGCCGTGGTGACGATGTGCATCGGTGGCGGCATGGGCGCGGCCGGCTTGTTCGAGATCTATTCGTGACGGTTGCCGCCATCCTTCGAGACGCGGCCTACGGCCGCTCCTCAGGATGAGGATCACAGTTGCCGGCGCGGTTCTTAGGCGTTGGCGAGCGACGAGGAAAACCCCTCATCCTGAGGAGGCCGCGAAGCGGTCGTCTCGAAGGATGGCGGCGGAATGGAGCCGAAGCCATGGACCTGCGCTTCACCGACGAGGAAATCGCCTTCCGCAAGGAGATGCGCGCGTTCTTCGATAGCGCCCTTCCGAAGGACATCCGCACCAAGATGGAGGAAGGCCGCTCGCTGGTGAAGGACGACATTGTCACCTGGCAGCGCATCCTCAACGCTAAGGGCTGGGCGACGCCGTTCTGGCCGGTGGAATACGGCGGCACCGGCTGGAGCCCGATGCAGCAATACATCTTCCTCGAGGAGATGCAGGCGACGCCGGCGCCGCAGCCGCTGCAGTTCGGCGTCAACATGGTCGGCCCAGTGATCTACACCTTCGCCAAAGAAGAGCAGAAGGCGCATTTCCTGCCGCGCATCCGCAATATCGACGACTGGTGGTGCCAGGGCTTCTCGGAACCGGGCGCCGGCTCCGACCTCGCGTCGCTGAAGACGACCGCGAAGCGCGATGGCGACCATTATGTCGTCAACGGGCAGAAAACGTGGACGACGCTCGCACAATACGCCGACTGGATCTTCTGCCTCGTGCGCACCGATCCGAACGCCGCAAAACGCCAGGAAGGCATCTCGTTCCTGCTCATTGACATGAAGACGAAGGGCATCACCGTCCGCCCGATCCAGACGATCGACGGCGGGCGCGAGGTCAACGAGGTGTTCTTCGACGACGTGCGGGTGCCAGTAAAAAACCTCGTCGGACAAGAGAACAAGGGCTGGGACTACGCGAAGTTCCTGCTCGGCAACGAGCGCATCGGCATTGCGCGCATCGGCATGTCGAAGCATCGCATCCATCGCATCAAGGAACTCGCAGCGCAGGAATTCGATGGCGAGCGGCCGATCATCGACAATCCGCGCTTCCGCGAGAAGCTCGCGGCTGTGGAGATTGAGCTCAAGGCGCTGGAGATGACGCAGTTGCGCGTCGTCGCCGCAGAAGGAAAGCGCGAGAAAGGCCGGCCCGATCCCGCCTCCTCAATTCTCAAGATCAAAGGGTCGGAAATCCAGCAGGCGACGACCGAACTGCTGATGGACGTCGTCGGCCCTTACGCCCTGCCCTATCAGACGGACCAGGATGTCGGCTGGAACGAGCCGCCCGTCGGCCCCGACTGGGCGGGCCCGATCGCGCCGACCTATTTCAACTATCGCAAGGTCTCGATCTACGGCGGCTCGAACGAGATCCAGAAGAACATCATCGCCAAAGCGATCCTGGGGCTTTGACGCATGGACTTCGATCTCAGCGAAGAGCAGCAGCTTCTGCAAGACAGCGTCACGCGGCTGATGGCCGACCGCTATGAATTCGAGCGGCGCAAGGAGTATGCGAAGTCGGCGGAAGGCTTCAGCCTGCCGCTCTGGCGGCAATACGCGGAATTGGGCGTTCTCGGGCTGCCGTTCGACGAAGCGCATGGCGGCATCGGCGACGACGGCGTCGGCACGATGATCGTGATGCAGGCGTTCGGCCGTGCGCTCGCGCTCGAGCCTTACCTTGCGACGGTCGTGCTCGGTGGCGGACTGATCCAGCACGCCGGCAACGCACAACAACGCGACGACATTCTGCCGAAGATTGCGGATGGCACGTTGCGTCTTGCCTTCGCGCAAACCGAACGCCAAACGCGCTACAATCTCGCCGACGTCAAAGCGACCGCGAAGAAAGCCGGCGCTAGTTGGGTTATCGACGGTGAGAAGAGCCTGGTGCTGCATGGGGACAGCGCCGACAAGCTGATTGTCGTCGCGCGCACGTCGGGCGCGCAGCGCGATGAGAAAGGGCTCAGCCTGTTCCTCGTCGACGCGCAAACGGCAGGCGTTTCCCGGCGCGGCTACCCGACGCAAGATGGCCAGCGCGCGGCGGAGATCTCGTTTTCGCAAGTCGCTCTGCCTGAGAGCGCAGCCATTGGTGACATCGACGCCGCCTTTCCCGTCATCGACCGCGTCGTCGATGAGGCACGCGCGGCATTGTGCGCAGACGCCGTCGGCGCGATGGACGCCATGCACGCCCTGACCGTCGAATATCTGAAAACACGCAAGCAGTTCGGCGCCACCATCGGTAGCTTCCAGGCGCTGCAGCATCGCGCCGTCGATATGTTCGTCGCGGTCGAGCAAGCGCGCAGCATGGCAATGCTCGCAGCCATGACGGCACGCGACGAGGACGCGGAGGTACGGCGCAAATCGGTCGCGGCCGCCAAGGTCCAAATTGGCCGCTCAGGAAAATTTGTCGGCGAGCAGGCGGTGCAACTGCACGGCGGCGTCGGCATGACGATGGAACTGAAGGTCGGCCACTACTTCAAGCGCGTCACCATGATCGATACGCTCTTCGGCGACGCCGACCATCATCTCGCCCGGCTCGCTGACGCCGGGGGATTAATCTGACGCTTGGATTATCGAGGAGAAGCCGATGCTCTTTCCGCTCTCGAAACATGCGGAGGACCTGCGCCAGCGGGTCACCGCGTTTATGGAGGAGCATATCTATCCAGTCGAGGCGGAATACGAGCGGCAACTCGACGCGCTGCCGAGCCGCTGGCATGTCCCGCCGCTGATGGAAGAGCTCAAGGTCAAAGCCAAAGCCGCCGGTTTGTGGAACCTATTCCTGCCGAAGGAAGAGTTCTCGGAGTCCCTTACCAACGTCGAATACGCGCACCTCTGCGAAGTGATGGGGCGCTCACCGATCGGCCCCGAGCCTTTCAACTGTTCCGCCCCGGACACTGGCAACATGGAAACGATCGCGCGCTACGGCAGCGCCGAGAACAAGAAGCAGTGGCTCGAACCCCTCATGGAAGGGAAGATCCGCTCCTGCTTCGCGATGACGGAGCCGGCGGTCGCCTCATCCGATGCCACCAATATCCGTTCCGAGATCCGGCGCGACGGCAACCACTACGTCGTCAGCGGGCGCAAGTGGTGGACCTCCGGCGCGATGGACCCGCGCTGCAAGATCGCGATCTTCATGGGGCTCACGGACCCCAACGCGGAACCGTACCGGCGCCAGTCGATGATCCTGGTTCCGATGGAAGCGCCCGGCGTCGAGGTGATCCGTCCGCTCAAAGTGTTCGGCTACGACGACGCGCCGCATGGTCACGCCGAGGTCGTGTTCGAGAACGTGCGCGTGCCGGCGTCCAACATGCTGCTCGGCGAGGGGCGTGGTTTCGAGATTGCGCAGGGCCGACTAGGACCTGGCCGCATCCACCACTGCATGCGCTCGATCGGCGTCGCGGAACGCGCGCTGGAAACGCTGTGCCAAAGGGCGGTCTCGCGAACAGCATTCGGCAAGACCATCGCGGAGCAAGGCGTGACGCGCCATTGGATTGCGGAATCGCGTATGGAGATCGACCAAGCGCGCCTGCTGACGCTGCAGGCGGCGCATATGATGGACACGGTCGGCAACAAAGCGGCGCGTGCCGAGATCGCGATGATCAAGGTGGTGGCGCCGAACGTGGCGCAAAAGGTCGTTGACCGCGCTATCCAGGTCTGCGGCGCCGGCGGCGTGAGCCAGGATTTCCATCTCGCCTACGCCTATGCACGCTCGCGTGTACTGCGCCTCGCGGACGGCCCGGACGAAGTGCATCGCGAAACGATCGCCAAGATCGAGCTCAAGAAGTATCGCGCCGACAGCAACGCGCCCAAGCATTGAGAGCGTCATGACGACACCGTTTCATCTGACCGGAAAGGTCGCCGTCATCACCGGATCGAGCCGCGGCATCGGCCGCGCCATCGCGGAGACGATGGCAAGCCTCGGCGCCAAGGTCGTGATCTCGAGCCGCAAAGCCGAAACATGCGAAGAGGTGGCAAAAGCAATCAACGCGAAAGGCGGCGAAGCCGCGATCATCCCCTGCAACATCTCGCGCAAAGCGGAAGTCGAGGCGCTCGTCGCCAAGACGCGCGAGACGTTCGGGCGCATCGACATTCTCGTCTGCAACGCCGCCGTCAATCCGGTTTACGGGCCGCTCGCCAACCTGCCGGATGAAGCGTTCGACAAGGTCATGGGCTCGAACGTCAAAAGCAATCTCTGGCTGTGCAACCTCGTGATCCCAGAGATGGCCGCCCGCGGCGATGGCGCGGTCGTCATCGTCTCTTCGATCGCCGGCATCCGCGGCACCGGCGTGCTCGGTGCGTATGGAATTTCCAAAGCTGCCGACTTTGCATTGGCGCGCAACCTCGCCGTGGAATGGGGGCCGAAGAACGTGCGTGTGAACTGCATCGCGCCCGGCCTTGTGAAAACTGATTTCGCCAAGGCGCTGTGGGAAGACCCGGCCAATCTCGCCGCCCGCAACGCACAGACGCCGCTGCGCCGCATCGGCGAACCACATGAGATCGGCCCCGTTGCTGCATTTCTCGCGTCGCCCGCTGCGAGCTTCATCACAGGTCAAGTCATCGTCGCCGACGGCGGCGTGACGATCGCCTGACTGTTTTGACCGGAAACGCAGGCCTCCCGCAACCTCCCGTTGATCCATAAAAAGCCAAAGAAGATTGAAATGCTGTGCCCGTCATTGTGCGATACAGCTCAGTCGCTGTTCGAACGAAATAAATCTTAGGTTGCGTCAGCACTTTCATATTACTTCAAATCGCAACAACGGGCTTGGGCGACATGGTCAAAAAGCAGATCGGCAGTAGGTCTTCGACGCAACGCGATCAAAACACGCGATCGCCGGACCCGCGCGACCGCGAGGTGGGACAGCGTATCCGGGCTCAGCGTCTGATCTGCAACATGTCGCAAGAGGAACTGGGCGATCAGCTCGGAATCACGTTCCAGCAGGTGCAAAAATACGAGAAGGGCACGAATCGTGTCGCTGCAGGACGCCTGATCCGGATCAGCGAGATCCTTGGCGTTCCGGTGGGATTCTTCCTCGAAAATCCGGCACAGGCAGACCTCCGCGACGGAGAAGGCGCAAGCGGAGCACTAAGCTTCCTTAAAACGGCGGGCGCGGTCCGTTTGCTGCGCGCCTACGCGACCATTGAAACGGCGGGCGTGCGCCAGTCGCTCGTTGAACTCGCGGAACAGATCGCCGGCCGCGAAGCCGGGCGCACGCAGCCGCGCAAAAGCCGAGCCAACTAGGCCAACTCAAAACCCGCCCGAACGAAACGCAAAAGAGTTTTTTGGCTGGACGCCGCCGCCAAAGGCAGCAACCCTTGGCGCGCGTTCGCGTGCGACATCGATCTTTACCGCCAAGAAAACGGGTCGTATGATAACCATATCTGCGGCCACAATTGTGTTCATGATCCAAAAATCCGAGCAACGTGACTTCTCCGGCCTACGCCCTCTCGAGGCGCGCCAGAGTCTGACTCATGAATGCGTCCAGCAACTGACCGCGCAGATCCTCAGCGGCAAGCTCGCGCCCGGCGCACGACTGCCGACCGAACAGGAAATGATCGCGGCAATGGGTGTGAGCCGCACGGTCATCCGCGAAGCCGTCGCGGCGTTGCGTGCCGAGGGACTCGTTGAAACCCGTCAGGGCGTTGGCGCTTTCGTCGCCAACAATGCGCGCCGCCCATTTCGCATCGAGTTGGACGGCCTCGAATCGATCGCGGAAATTCTGCAGGTGATGGAGTTGCGCACCGGCGTCGAAATCGAGGCGGCCGGCTTCGCCGCCGAGCGGGCCTCTAAAAGCGGCCTACAGAAAATCGCAAACGCGTTTGACGCCATCGATCTGGCGATCGAACGTGGAGAATTGGGCGTCGACCAGGACTTTGCATTTCACTGCAGTGTCGCGGAAGCGACGGGAAACCCGAAGTTCCTTCGCTTCCTCGAGTATCTTGGCCGCTTCATCATTCCGCGCCAAACCATCAACCTCTCGTCGAATCTGGAACAGCGTGCAGCCAATCTCCGCACCTTCCAGAAGGAACACCGGCTCATCGTCGATGCCATCGCGGCGCGCAATGTGGCGCAAGCGCGCGCAGCAATGCGCAACCATCTGCTCAAGAGTCGCAATCGCTATCGAAAGCTCGCCGAATCCCTGCAGGAGAACGAGCGTGCAATTTCGCGCCGTTAGGTGCATCTATCGGCTTCCTTGCGACCGGGTACGAATTCCCGAAGTCGGCTTCGTGCTCTTCGAGATCGTGTTCTAGCCGCTCGGACTCATCCGCAACACGCAAAACGGACATCTTGATGAAAACGGTATTGATCACCGGTGCGGCCGGTGAAATCGGCACGCGGCTTCGCCGCCAATTGAAGGGCGTTTATCCTTCATTGCGCCTGAGCGACCGGCGTAAGCCAGACGACATCGCGAGCGACGAAACGTTCATAACGGCCGACCTAACCGATATGGCCGCAGTCGAGAAAATGGTCGAAGGCGTCGACGGCATCCTGCATTTTGGCGGACAAGCCTACGAAAGCGACTGGGATACGATCCTGCAGTCCAACATCGTCGGTTGTTACAACATCTTCGAAGCGGCACGCCGCGCCGGCGTCAAGCGGATCGTCTTCGCCTCGTCCAACCACGCCGTCGGATTCTATCCGCGGCGCCACCGCATCGGCACGGACGTAACAACTCGACCGGATTCGCGATACGGCGTGAGCAAAGCGTTCGGCGAAGCGCTGGGCGCGCTCTACGCCTACAAGCATGGCATGCGCGTCACCTGCCTGCGCATCGGCAACTTCGGTGAAGGCCCGCGCGACAAGCGCCGCCTCGCGATTTGGCTCAGCCCTGACGACACCGTGCAGCTCGCGCGCATCGGGCTCGATCACCCCGATATCAAGTTCGAGATTTTCTATGGCGTCTCCGATAACGAGCGCTGCTGGTTCGATATGTCCAACGCTTATCGTTTCGGATATCGGCCGACGGGATGCGCGGAGAACCTTCGTGATGAAGCGCTCGCGGCACAGGCGAAGTTGCCCGACGATCCGGTCGGCGACTGGTACCAAGGCGGTACATTCTGCAGCGCCGAATTCGACAACGACGACGGCGTCTCGATGACTTGAGGCGCCCATTTCGGGAGGAAACGTCATGGCCGAGAAGAGCCAGACCTATCCGCGGCTCAAGGCGCCTGCGGGCCTTTGT
Organism: Hyphomicrobiales bacterium; assembly: GCA_017304555.1. Taxonomy (GTDB): domain Bacteria; phylum Pseudomonadota; class Alphaproteobacteria; order Rhizobiales; family Xanthobacteraceae; genus JAFKKS01. Next base: position 75 of record JAFKKS010000254.1, on the reverse strand, counting down.
GACACGCATATCCACCTCTACGACCGGCGTTTTCCCACCGCACCGACCGCGACCATGACGCCGCCGGATGCGGGC
>JAFKKS010000467.1 GCA_017304555.1 Hyphomicrobiales bacterium | reverse complement strand
GGCGCAACTCCCGCCGCGGCAGCCGCCGCAACATCGCCGCGCATTACGACCTCGGCAACGCGTTCTATGCGCCCTGGCTCGACCGCGGCATGAACTATTCCTCCGCGCTCTACACGCGCGACGACCTCTCCCTCGAAGCCGCACAGCAGGAGAAGATCGACCACGCCATCGCGCTGCTCGACGTGCGCGGCGGCGAGCGCGTGCTTGAGATCGGCTGCGGCTGGGGTGCGATGGCGGAGACGCTGGCGAAGGTGCATCGCTGCGCCGTCACCGGCATCACGCTGTCGACCGAACAGCTTGCCTACGCGGCGCAGCGCCTGCTGCCGCATCGGAGCAAGAACGAGGTCGACGTGCGCCTGCAGGATTATCGCGACGTCGAAGGCCGTTTCGACCGCATCGTTTCGATCGAGATGCTGGAAGCGGTCGGTGAGCGCTACTGGCCGACCTACTTCAACAAGATCGCAGCGAGTCTCGCCGAAGGCGGCGCTGCGGTGCTGCAGGCCATCACCATCGACGAGCAGCGTTTCACGCAATATCGCGCGCGCCCCGATTTCATCCAGCGCTTCATCTTTCCCGGCGGCATGCTGCCGACGGTCGCGATGATCCGCGGTTTCGCCGAACGCGCGGGGCTGACGCTCGTGGCGCATGACGCGTTCGCACAGAGCTACGCGCGCACGCTGGCGGAATGGCGGCGGCGCTTCCTCGCCGCGTGGCCGCAGATCGCGCCGCTCGGATTTGACACGCGCTTCAAGCGCATGTGGGAATATTACCTCGCTTATTGCGAGGTCGGGTTCGCGCTCGGCGCCATCGACGTCGCACAATTCAAGCTGGTGCGCGAGCCGCAAGCCTAGAGCATTTTCAAGCGAAGTGGATACCGGTTCGCGTGAAGAAAACGCGATAAAATAAAGACGAAGAGCGATTCATCGATTCCATCAAACGATGAATCGCTCTAGCTGATCCCGCGCGCTCTCCGCTTCGTCGCGGCGCGCGCGTGCGCTCGCGCGCACGCCGCCGGTCCGATTGTCGTACAAGCGGCAATCTGCCCCTTACCAACGCCGATCATCCTGCTAAGCTTCCCGCACAACAGACTCGAAACCGAGCACGAAAGCCGCATCGGGCGGCACATCAGGGAGGCAGGCCATGACGATCTCACGCAGACATTTCAGCCATCTCGCCGCCGCAAGCACCGCTGCATTGGCGGCGGCCGCGAGCACCGCGCGCGCGCAAGGCAGCGGCGGCAATCCCAGCGTCAAATGGCGGCTGACGTCGAGCTATCCGAAAAGCCTCGACACGCTCTACGGCGCCGGCCCGTCGCTCGCCAAGATCGTCGGCGAGATGACCGACGGAAAGTTCCAGATCGATTCCTTCGCCGGCGGCGAGATCGTTCCCGGCCTGCAGGTGCTCGACGCCGTCGGTAACGGCACGGTTGAGTGCGGGCAAAGTTATGCCGGCTATTACATCGGAAAGAATCCGGCCTTCGTGTTCGACGGCTCGCTGCCGTTCGGCATGACGCCGCGCCAGCACTACGCCTGGTACACGTTCGGCGGCGGCAAGGCGCTGATCGATGAGCTTTATGATTCGTCCGGCGTCATCTCGATCAACATGGGCAACACCAACGGCCAGATGTTCGGCTGGTTCCGCAAGGAGCTGAAAACGGTCGACGACCTCAAGGGCATCAAGATGCGCGTCGCCGGCTTCGGCGGCAAGGTCATGGCGAAGCTCGGCGTCATCCCGCAGCAGATCGCCGGCGGCGACATCTATCCGGCGCTCGAGAAGGGCACCATGGACGCCGTCGAATGGGTCGGCCCCTATGACGACGAGAAGCTCGGCTTCCACAAGGTGGCGAAGTACTACTACCTGCCCGGCGTGCTCGAGCTCGAAGCCAACAACGGCTTCTACATCAACAAGGCGGCGTGGGCGGCGCTGCCGCCGCATTATCAGGCGATCCTGCGCAGCGCTTGCGCCGCGACGCTTCTGGAGATGATGGCCTCCTACGACGCGAAGAACGCGAAAGCGGTCGGCAGCCTCGTCGCCAAGGGCACGCAGATCTCGGTGCTTCCGCCGGAGATCATCAAGGCGCTGCGCAAGGCGCTCGAGGAAGTGCTGGACGAAGAAGCCGCCAAGAGCGATCAGTTCAAACGCATCCTTGCGAGCTGGCGGCCGTTCCGCAATGAACAGCACCGCTGGTTCTCTCTCGCCGACGCCCGCACCGAAATGGCCGTCTACACGCAATCCCAATAATTCCAGTCCCAATAACGAGGATCGAGACACACTTTGAGCGCATCGCAAACGACAGGGCCGGTTCTGTGGGAGGTCGACGCACGTGGCGTCGCCACCGTCACGCTGAACCGGCCCGAAGTGAATAACGCCTATAACGGCGACCTCATCGACGGCCTGCTCGCCGCGATGGACGCGCTCGGCCCCGTCAAGGGGCTGCGCGCCGTCGTCATCAAAGGCAACGGACGCCATTTCCAGGCCGGTGCCGATCTGAAATGGATCAATGCCACGCGCGTTGCCTCGGCAGAGGAGAACGTGCGCGTCTCGCGCGCAACCGCGGAGGCGGTGCAGCGGCTCAACCTTCTCCCGCTGCCGACGGTGGCGCTGGTGCAGGGCGGCTGCTTCGGCGGCGGCACCGGCGTCGTCGCCGCCTGCGACGTGGTGATCGCAGCCGACAACGCCATGTTCTCCATCGCCGAGGTGCGCTGGGGGCTCACGGCAGCGATCATCATCCCCCAGCTCAACGACGCCATCAGCGTGCGCCAGGTGCGCCGCTATGCGCTGACGGGCGAACGCTTCGGCGCCGAGGAAGCCCGCCGCATTGGGCTGGCGCACGACGTCGTGCCGCTCGCCGAACTCGGCGCGGCCGGGGAGCGCGTGGTCGAGCATCTCCTCGCCAACGGGCCCGATGCGGTGGCGCAAACCAAGGCGCTGGCGCTGCGCTTCTCCTACGGCGCGATGGACGACGCGACCTTCGCCGGGCTGATCGACGAGCACGCCGCCAAGCGCCGCTCCGCCGAAGCCGAGGAAGGCCTCGCCTCCTTCGCAGAGAAGCGCGCCGCACGTTGGGGGTAAGACTGTATAACCGCGGCGGCCGCAACGCTTCACCTCTCCCATGGGGAGAGGTCGGCTCGTTGAGCAAAGCGAGACGATCCGGGT
>JAFKKS010000466.1 GCA_017304555.1 Hyphomicrobiales bacterium | reverse complement strand
AGCCGGATGGCGCCGACGAGATCGGCCATGCCGGCGATATGCGCGCGCGCGCCGTTGTCCGCTTTGTCCATCGTGCCATGGCTGGTCACGAAGGCGGCAAGCCCACCAGACTTCAACAACCCAAGCGCTTTCACGATGAAATAATCGTGCAGGCGCAGACCCATTGAGCGGAGCGCCCGGTCCGAGTGCACGGTGCGATCGGAGAAGGGTGGGTTGCCGATGGCGAGATCGAAATGCGCCGGCAGCTCGGTGCGCGCGAAATCGCCAGCGATGATCAGGGCGCGCGGCTGCAGCAGACGCGCGATGCGTGCTGTGACGGGATCGAGTTCGATGCCGGTGACGTGGGAGGCACCCCGAAGCTCCTCCGGCATCAGCGCCGGGAACAGTCCCGTCCCGATACCGGGTTCGAGCACGCGGCCACCGCGCCATCCCAGTCGCTGCAGGCCGGCCCAGATCGCGCGAACGATGTATTCGGGTGTGAAATGCGCATACTGCGTGCAGCGCGCGAGCGAAGTATACTCGCCTGTCGCAACAGCGTCCTCAAGGTCGGCGCCGATCTTTTCCCAGCCCTTGCGGAAATCGGCTTCCCCGGGACGGCGGAAGACGCCATTGGCGAGGTCGGATGCGCCAAAACCGATGAACTTGATCAGCGCGGCCTGTTCTTTCGTCGTGGCCGGCCGCTGTGCCTCTTCGATCTCGCTCGCCAGACAGATGGCAGCAAGGTTGTCGCGCGCCCGCTCGTGCCAGGACTTCGCAAGTCCGCGGCGATCGGCGAGATAGAAATTCTCGCCCGTCGGCCGAGCAGGGGAGCGTCGCGCCGCCACCTCAACGCTCACGGGCGCCGGCGATGTTGGAGATGGGTCTTCCTCGTCGCAGCCAGTCTCGAGAGATGGCGGAAAGGCCGTGACGCCAAGGCCGAGACCGGACGACAGCGCGGTGTTGCCGAAGAGGTCGAGCGTGAAGGGATCATCGTTGGACATCGAAATTCTCCTTGTGATGAAGGCGCGCGCCGTCGTCCCGCGGGAGGCAGGCGATGGCATTCGCGTTGGGCTGGTGGAGGGACCGGACGATCTGCCGACGCCGGAAAAGCGAAGCCCGGCGCTTGGCCGGGCTTGTCGCAGAGCTTCAGCGATGCCGGCGCCTATGCGCCTTCCGCAAACGAGGGAGGTTTATGAACGGCAGACGTTTTTGCGGCCTCGTTCCAGAACTCCTCAAGCATGTCGGTCGTGGACCGGTACCGGATGGCATCTTCCGTGATGAGCATCACGCTGCCGCCGAAGCCGTCCGGTCGCATCTTCGTGCACGTGAATGCCGCGGTGACCACGATCTCGTCGATCGTGGCCGAGCGACGCACGATGTCCTGAAACATCTGGTCCCACCCGCTGTCGGAACCGGTGAGATCGACGTCGATGTCGTCCGGCGGATCGTCACCGGCGTTCGCGTCGTATCGGGCGAGCAGCGCGGCGACGTGCCTGCCTATGCTGCTTTCGCCCTGTTGGTGCGACGTATCGCAAGCGATGCGCAGATCATCGACGGACAAAGTGACGACGTCACTCGGCCCGCACCATGAATGATAATAGACGCCGCGGTCCTCATTGTCGGCGTCGAAGACGAGGCTGAGGATCAGGCGCTCCAGCGGCGTCATGTCCGCAGCAGGAATGTTCGGCTGGACGACGGTCGGTGAGTGATAATCCGCCATGGCATCCTCCCTCACGCCGCGATCGCGTCGGGCAGGTAGCGCAGATGCACCGGCAGCTTCGCCGAAATCTCCGCGTCGGTGAGCTGGTCGAGCAGCTTCAGCGCTGTGCCCCGCCGGCCGCCGTACAACAGCACCGTGCGCTTGCCACGCAGATGCTGCGCCCAGCGTTCGCCGGCATAGCCGCGATAGTCGTCATGCGTGCTCGACCAGATGTGCTCGATGCGCTCCTCGCGCGTCATGGCCTTCACCGGCCGCGATTCCCGTTCGACGATCGCGGCCCGCATTCTCTCGGGCGAGCCACGCTCGGAAAGATCGCAATAGCCGTGGAAGAAGCGCCGGCGACCGTCGATCGTCAACGCGAAGAAGACGCTGGTGATGCTGTCGGTGAGATATTCGCGCATTGCGAACAGATCGCCGCGCATGAATAACGGCGGTAGGATTTCAAACATATACTCGTGGTCGCGCTCGACGATCTCGAACCACTCGCCCGCGAACAGAAATCCGGCATCACCCGCGGCCATGGCTGGATTGCCGCGATGACGATTAAACATGCGGTACATGTCGTGGCGCGTCGCGACGCCCTCGAAGACCTTTCGGATTGGGAGTGAGGTGTGCATGGCGGCTCCTTTCAGCCTGACCGGGCTGAAGCGCGAGCGATCCACCTGATCACCTCATCACTTCAGTCCTTCGTTACACCTCCTCTGCGGCCGCCTCTCCGGTCCGGCGGGTCAAGGGCCGCGGAACGCGGGCGAAGCTTCACCCTTGACGCGGCGGCCGGGCATGCGGCAAGCGGGTTCTCTATTCCTCCCTCTTTCCCCGCTCTTTATTCCCAGCGGCGATCGGCCCGATAGGGCGCGCTAACTTCTTCAATCAGGGTCGGGTTCGCCGGCAAGGATCGCTTCCGCCTTGGCGATCGCCGGCTGTGCGCTCTCGAGCCAGAAGGCGCGATCGGATCGCTCGGCCTCGGCTGGTGTCGCCAGAAGCTTGACCAGGCCGAGTAGGACCTCGAAGTGCGACGCGATGCGCTGCGCCGTCTCGACATGGCAAGAGGGGATAGGCTGCGTCGGCCCGCTATAGGCGGCGTCCTCGCCCGACCAGACGCCCGTTACATAAGTTTCGCCGGCGGACTCGTCGTCACGCTTCTCATAGGACCAGTCGTCATCCTCAATGGCGAGGCGACAAGCTTCGTCGACGGCAGCGGCGCCATAGGTGCGATAGCGGTAGACGGGCAGGCGATAGGTTGTTTCGATCGTATAGAGCGGCATGGCGTGGCCCTTCTGTTGGGTGTTGCAAACACCCTCGGGCAGCCGCCAGGCCGATCCGGCGGGTCAAGGGCCGCGCACCGCGGGCGCAGCTTCCCTTGACGCGGCGGTCGGGCATGCGGCATCGGCTTGCTCGCATGTGCTAGGCGACCAGCTCGCTCTGCTGTCTCTTGACCAGTCTTGTCAACTCTTCATTCCAGTC
>JAFKKS010000465.1 GCA_017304555.1 Hyphomicrobiales bacterium | reverse complement strand
CGCCTCATCGTCGGTCGCGGACAGGAAGGTCACGCGCTTCATGTCGTTGAGCCAGGCGTGCTCCGGCCCGATGCCGGGATAATCGAGACCTGCCGAGATCGAATGCGCGTCCTGGATCTGCCCGTCGTCGTTCATGAGCAGGTAGGTGCGATTGCCGTGCAGCACGCCCGGGCGCCCGCCGGCGATGGAAGCCGCGTGCAGTTACGTGAGGCCGTGGCCCGCGGCTTCGACGCCGTAGATTTCGACGGAGCGATCGTCGAGGAAGGGATGGAACAGGCCCATCGCGTTGGAGCCGCCGCCGATGCAGGCGACGAGTGAATCAGGCAGGCGGCCTTCGGCTTCCTGCAATTGCGCGCGCGTCTCGTTGCCGATGACGCATTGGAAGTCGCGCACCATCGCCGGGTAAGGATGCGGGCCGGCGACCGTGCCGATGCAGTAGAAGGTGTCGGCGACGTTGGTCACCCAGTCGCGCAACGCCTCGTTCATTGCGTCTTTCAGCGTCTTGGTGCCGGATTGCACCGGGCGCACCTCGGCCCCGAGCATCTGCATGCGGAAGACGTTCTGCTTCTGCCGCTCGACGTCGACCGCGCCCATATAGACGACGCAAGGCAAACCGAAGCGCGCGCAGAGCGTCGCGGTGGCGACGCCGTGCATGCCGGCGCCGGTCTCGGCGATGATGCGCGGCTTTTTCATGCGGCGCGCCAGCATGATCTGGCCGAGCACGTTGTTCACCTTGTGCGCGCCGGTGTGGTTGAGCTCCTCGCGCTTTAAATAAATCTTCGCGCCGCCGCAATGGGCGGTCAGCCGCTCGGCGAAATAAAGCGGCGAGGGGCGGCCGACATAATGCTTGAGGTAGCCGTCCATCTCCTTCTGGAAATTCGGGTCGGCCTTCGCCTCCTTGTAGGCCTTCTCCAGGTCGAGGATCAGCGGCATCAGCGTCTCGGCGACGAAGCGGCCGCCATAGATGCCGAAATGCCCGCGCTCGTCGGGGCCGGTGCGGAAGGAGTTGGGTTGCTGCTGAACGGTCATACGGTCTTCCTGCTCAAGCTTACTCCGTCATCCTGAGGTGCGAGGCGTGAAACGCCGAGCCTCGAAGGACGACGGCCGGTGACGTGCGGCCATCCTTCGAGGCTCGCTTCGCGAGCACCTCAGGATGACGGATGTTATTTGGCGCGCCATCAAGACACCGATGCCGGTGTTTGCATGGCCGCCCGCGCGGCTTTGACAAACGCGCGGATCTTGTCTGGATCCTTCTCGCCGATGCTCCGCTCGACGCCGGAAGAAACGTCGACGCCGGGCGCGTTGGTGATCGCGAGCGCTTGCGCGACGTTCGATGGATCGAGGCCGCCGGAGAGAAGATAGGGCACGCGCGGGCGTATGCCGTCGAGCAGGTGCCAGTCGAACGGTTGGCCGAGCCCGCCGGGGCGTGTCGCATCCTTCGGCGGATGCGCGTCGAACAGGAGGCGATCGGCGACGGCGGCGTAGCGGTCGATCCGCGTGAGATCGCCCTTCGTGGAGATCGGCAGCGCCTTCATGATCCGAAGGCCGAACGCCTCACGCAGCGCGGCGACCGCGTCCGTCGATTCGGCGCCATGCAGTTGCAGCCAATCCGGCCGCACCGTCTCGACGATCTCTGAAAGCGTCGCATCGCCGGCGTCGACCGTCAGGGCCACGATCTCGGCCTTGCCGCGCGCGCACTTCGCCAGCGCTGCCGCTTCGGCGAGCGCGATGTTGCGCGGGCTCTTCGGGAAGAAGACGAAGCCGACCATGTCGGCGCCGGCATCGAGCGCGGCGTCGAGGGCTTCGGCGGTCTTCAACCCGCATATTTTGACGATCAAGGGCATTTCGGGTTCGGGCTATGGATATTGCCTGCGGCGTCACCAAGTCGGTGACGGTTCTACAGATAAGCGCCCGGCTTGTCTCCGCCTAGCGTCTGGCGCGGCTTCACCTCTCCCATGGGGAGAGGTCGACGCCGAAGGCGGCGGGTGAGGGGTTATGGTTTCTCGATAGGCTCTAACCCCTCACCCGGATCGTCTCGCTACGCTCAACGATCCGACCTCTCCCTATGGGAGAGGTGAAGAGGGGGACTCTCGTCATGCCTCGTTGTCGCGCCTCCGGGGAGGGAGACTACCCCCGCCGGCGCACGTCGAAGGTATGGGTCAGCATCGTCCAGGCGAAGCGGCGCGGCTCCATGGCGCGGGCGCAGATGAAGCCCTGCACCATGTCGAAGCCGAGGTCGCGGACGAGCGCGAGGTCTTCGCGCGTCTCGGCGCCCTCGGCGACGGTGCGCACGCCGCAGCGCGCGGCGACGTCGATGATGGTCTGGCAGGCAGCACGCTTGAGCGGATCGTCGGCGGCACCGTGGACGAGGCTGCGGTCGGCCTTGAATTCGCCGAAGGGCAGGGTGTCCAGGGTCGCGGGCGTGAAACCGTTCGAGGTCACGTCGTCGATCGAGATGCCGACATTGATGAGGCGAAGCGCCAGCGCGATCTCCTGCGCGAGGGCCAAGTCCTTGATCGCTTCGGCTTCGTTGATCTCGACGATGAGGCCGTGGAATTTCGGGTCGCGCGGCAGATGCTGGCGGATGAGGTCGACGAAACGCGGCTCCTGCAAAACGGTCAGCGGCAGGTTGATGGCGATTTCGATCGGCATGCTTTGCGCTGCGAACGCCGCCCAGTCGGCGGCGGCGCGGGTGACGACAAATTCGGAGAGCGCGATCAGGCGCGGGTCGCCGAGCGGCGGAACGAATCGCGCCGGTTGCACCAAGCCCCAGGTCGGATGCCGCATGCGGATCAGCGCCTCGGCGCCGCACAGGCGCAGCGAGCGCGGATCGAGCTTCGGCTGGTAGTAGAGTTCGAGCCAGCCGGCAGCCAGCGCTTCGTCGAAATCGATCTCCGCGTTCGGTGGCGGCTCCGGCGGCTGGAACGGCTCGAGGCGCGTATCGAGATCGGAAATCTGAAACGGCGCGCACAGATACGGCATCATCTGCAGTCCCGCCTGTGTGCCGATCTTGTGCAACAACGTCAGCGTCGCCGGATCGTGCTGGCCGGTCAGCAGGACCTGCCCAGTGAAGGCGCGGTCGGAGAGATCGTGGATGATGCGCAGGCCGTCGCCGCGCGCGATAGCGGGATCGAGGATGACAAGGTCCGGAATGTGATCGATGAG
>JAFKKS010000464.1 GCA_017304555.1 Hyphomicrobiales bacterium | reverse complement strand
CCGGATGGATGCGGCCTCACGAGGACTGGCCGGTCCCGCGGCTTGCGCGCGTCAGCGGCGTCTCCGAAGCGCACTTCGCGCGATCGTTCAAGGAGGCGTTTGGCGTTCCGCCGCATCGCTATCTGCTCACGCGCCGCTTCGAGCGCGCCGCGGCGTTGCTGCGCGACACCGACCTCTCGATCACCGAGATCGCGTTCCAAACCGGGTGGAACAGCCTGGGGTCATTCGGCCGGACGTTCCGTGACGTCACCGGCGAAAGCCCAGGCGAATTGCGCGCGCGCGAGAAAGCCGCTTCGCACCAGCCCGAACGGGTGCCGGCCTGCTTTCTCAGCGCCGCCCATCGGCCCGATCTCACAATCGCAGTTTCGGAGAAGCGGCGGCAGGGCGCCGACGATAGTGTGAACGGACCCGAAGAAATGGAGGTCCCATGAGCCAAGGTGTTCAAGTCGTCGGTCTGTATGTTCGCGATCAGGATGAAGCCCTGCAGTTCTATGTCGAGAAGCTCGGATTCCGCGTTCACACGGATGTGCGCAACGGCGACTATCGCTGGCTGACCGTGCAGCACCCGGAGCAGCCGTCGTTCCAGCTTGGCCTGTTCGCGCCGCAGCCGCCGACGCTCGACGCGGCGACCGCACAGACGATGCGTGAGGTTGTGGCGAAAGGCGCGATGCCGCCGCTCGTGCTTGTCGTCGACGATTGCCGCGCCGCCTACGAGCAGATGCGCGCCCGCGGCGTGGAGTTCACGCAGGAGCCCGTCGAGCGCTACGGCTCGGTCGATGCCGGCTTTCGCGATCCGGCGGGGAACGGATGGAAAATGGTTGAGGCGCGACGCGCCGCCGGGTGAGCTTCGATCTGTAGAGCGCTCCCTTACCGAGGGAGTGCTCAACAGGTCACGACTGGCGCTGAGCGACTACGGCGGTATAGTTACGCCTCCAGTGATGCGAAGGAGGACCGAGCATGGCCGACAGCGTGAAGAACGTAGGCAAGGGTGACCGCATCCGCGTGTCGCTGCAGAAGCACGAAGTTGCCTACATCGCGAAGAAGTTCAAGATCACGGGGCAGGCAGCTTCAGGCGCCATTCGCGCGGCGGGGCCGATGCGCGCCAAGGTCGAAGCCTACATCAAGGCGAAGAAGAAGAACGGCGACTACGCCTGATCGCAAAGTTTCGCGAAGCTCTCTCATCGCGCATCGTCATGTCCGGCTCTCGGGCCCGGCTTCGCCGGCCCGAGCACAAGCCATGTGCGGTCGCGCACGTTCTGCAACCGTTCTCAACCTCTGGATGTAAATCCCAATCCCTGTAGCATGCCTGCGGGGACGCAGCGCGCGGGCGCGGCATGGGACTGGGGCAGGGGCAAGGGCAGGGAAACGACAGAGGGAGCCGTGCGACCGCTTGGGTCGCAGGAGCCGGAGCGCGGGCCCGCGCCGTGGCCGGCGCGTCGCCGCCATGGCTGCGCAATCTCGGCGGACTTGCGTTGTCGCGATGGCGCGCGTGGTCGGCGGCGGAGGTTGCGCCGGGGCGGTTGGTGCCGTGGTTGCCCGTCGCTTTCGGTGTCGGGATCGTCGTCTATTTCGCGGCCGCGCACGAGCCGGCATTGTGGGCAGCGGTCGCGCTCGCGCTGGCGACCGCGATGGTCGCGATTGCGCTGCGCGCGCGGCCGTTCGGTTATCCGGTGGCGCTTGCGATCGCCGCCGCTGCGGCCGGATTTGCGACGGCGACGGTGAAGAGCGCGTCCGTCGCGCATCCCATCCTGCATCGCACCGTGTACGGCGCGGAGCTCTCCGGCTGGATCGAGGTGCGCGAGGAACGCGAACGCACCGACCGCATCACCATTCGCGTCCACACGATCGAAGCCAAGCGCCTCGGCGCGCCGCTCGAGCGCGTGCGCCTCTCGGTGCGCAAGGGGACGGCGCCGCCGGTCGGCGCATTCATTGCGTTGAAATCGCGACTGTCGCCGCCGCTCGAGCCGTTGCGGCCCGGCGGCTACGACTTCGCGCGTGATCTTTATTTCCAAGGCATCGGCGCCAGCGGCTTCACCATGGGGCACATCACCTTGCGCGTGCCGCCGTCGCCGCCATCGGCGTGGCTGCGCTACGCGACGATGATCGCCTCCGCGCGCGACGCCATCGATGCGCGTATGCGTGCGGTGCTCACAGGCGATGTGCGTGCGATCGCGTCCGCGCTCATCACCGGCAAACGCGATGCGATTTCGACGCCGGTGAACGACGCGATGTTCATCTCCGGGCTCGGCCACGTGCTGTCGATCTCCGGCTATCACATGGCGGTCGTCGCCGGCGTCGTCTTCTTTGCCGTGCGCGGCCTGCTCGCGCTGGTGCCGTATTTCGCGCTGCGTTTCCCGATCAAGAAATGGGCGGCGCTTGCGGCGCTGATTGCCGCCGCGCTCTATCTCTTGTTGTCAGGTTCCGAGGTTGCGACACAGCGCTCCTTCGTGATGACGGCGATTGTGCTTGCTGGCGTGCTCGTCGACCGGCAGGCGCTCACCATGCGCAATCTTGCGCTCGCCGCATTCGGCGTGTTGCTGCTGGCGCCACAATCGGTCGTGCATCCGAGTTTTCAGCTCTCGTTCGCGGCGACGCTAGCTCTGCTCGCAGCCTACGAGCGCGGCTTGCCGTGGACGGTGCGCGGCGCCGACACGTCGTTCGGTGCGCGCGTGGCGCTATGGGGCGGGCGCGAACTCATTTCGCTCCTCGTCGCGTCGACCGTCGCCGGCCTCGCGACCACGCTGTTCGCCGCTTACCACTTCCATCGCCTCGCGCCCTATGGCGCGCTCGCCAATCTGCTCGCCATGCCGGTCGTCTCAGCCTGGGTGATGCCGATGGGTATCCTCGCGCTGCTCGCGATGCCGTTCGGCTTCGACGGCATCTTGTGGTCGCTGATGGGCATCGGCATCGAATGGATGATGGCGGTTGCGCTGTGGGTGGCGCGGCTGCCCGGCGCGGTCGGGCATATTCATGCCTTCGGCATCGCGCCGGTGCTGTTCGGGGCGGCGGGCCTTATTGCGGTCTGCTTGTTGCGTACGCCGCTGCGCTGGATCGGCGCCGTCCTCGTCGGCATCGCGAAACTCGGCTTCGACACCTTCGCGGTGCGCGAATGGCTGGCGGCGGATGCGGATGCGCGCACGCCGAAGGACGTTTCGCTGGGCGAAGGCGTCCAATGCGATGCGCAGGCGTGCCTCGTGCCGTCGCAGGGGGGAGGGCGGGTTTCGGCGGTGCTGGAACCGGAGGCGTTCGAGGAGGACTGCCGCCGCGCCGTGCTGGTGGTCACGCGCCGGCAGGCGCCGCCGGATTGCGCCGCCATGGTCATCGATCGGACCGTGTCGCGGCGTTCCGGCGCGCTGGCGTTGTATCGCCGCGGCACGGGCTTTGCGGTCGAAGCGGCGCGGCCGAGCGGTCAAGTGCGGCCGTGGATGCCGGCCGCCGGCGCAGAAGGGCCAAACACAGTACGTCGCCGCGCGCCCGTGCCGGACTCAACGCCGCGCGAGGATGATTTGCGGGCGGATGATTGAGTTGCCGAGAGCCGCAGCGTCTCACCTCTCCCATAGGGAGAGGTCGACCGAGCGGAGCGAGGGCGGGTGAGGGGTTCCTGTCTCTCGAAAGGCCCTAACCCCTCACCCGTATCGTCT
>JAFKKS010000179.1 GCA_017304555.1 Hyphomicrobiales bacterium | reverse complement strand
CCTTCATGATCGGGCCTTTGAGCCCGCCGAGCGCCGCCGAGAGTTCCGCCGCGTTCTTCCCACGATCGAGCCCGAGCCCGAATAGTCGCGCCCCGGCGAGGCGCGCAGCAACGCCGCCGACATTGGCGCCGACGCGCGCATAGCGCACCGCACGGGCGGAAAGACGATTGCGTTCGGTGTCTGTCAAAGCTGCCGGTCCGATGGAGGAACCCGTGATCTAAGCCTTCGCCACGTCCACCGTAAGACCGGTCACGCGGACGGCCAGTTGTCGCGAATCCAGCGCGCGAGGCTTTCCTCGCTCACCTCGCCGGCGGCAAGCGAGAGAATAATTGCTGCCGCGTCGGTTTCCGGCACGACAAAGTCGACGCCGTTCAAGCCAAGGAACGTGTATATCGCAAGCAGCGACGTCCGTTTGTTGCCGTCGACGAAGGGGTGATTGCGAGCAATCCCAAATCCATAAGCCGCGGCCAACGAGGCGAGATCGGCCTGCCCATAAGCCCACTTGTTACGCGGGCGATCGAGCGCCGAATCGAGCAACGATGCGTCACGCAATCCTTGGGAACCGCCATGAATGGCGAGTTGTTCGTCATGAATTGCGATAACAAGACGCGTGGCCAGCCATCGCGGCTCGGTCACTTCGCAAGCTCAGCCAGCGCATTGCGATAAATCGCCATACCTTTTCGAGCGATCTTCATTCCCTGTTCAAAATCAGGGTCGTGGGGCGTGAGGCGAATGCCGCCGTCCGGCGTAAACGTCGCGTAGAATTTGTCCCCCACCTGAAGATTGAGACGGGCCATCAGATCTTTCGACAGAATAACCCCCGTGGAGTTGCCAATCTTCTTTAACTGAACCGTCCCCACGACCTGAGTGGCATCGGCCTTGATTTTCTCATGCTTCGCCATGGGCGGAACTCCACTGTTGTACGTCATGTATAACAACGTTTTACGAAACGTACAACCCCTACCCCTCCATCGTCTCCAACTCCCCGATCATCCGCTCGACCAGCGACAGCCCGCCCTGCCAGAAGCCGGGGTCGCGGGCATCGAGCCCGAAAGGTTTCAGCAGTTCCGCGTGGTGTTTAGTGCCGCCGGCGGCGAGCATCGCCAGATAACGCTCGGCGAAGCCCTCGGCCGCATTGTCGTAGACCGCGTAGAGCGAGTTCACGAGGCAATCCCCGAAGGCATAGGCATAGACGTAGAACGGCGAGTGCACGAAGTGCGGGATGTAGGCCCAGAAGGTCTCGTAGCCGGGCTGGATGTCGATCGCCGGACCCAGGCTTTCCGCCTGCACCGAGAGCCAGAGTTCTCCAATACGCTCGGGCGTTAGCTCGCCCTTGCGCCGTTCGGTGTGGACCTTGCGCTCGAACGAATAGAACGCGATCTGCCGCACCACCGTGTTGATCATGTCCTCGACCTTGGCGGCGAGCATCGCCTTGCGCTCGCGCGCATTGGTCGTGCGTGACAGCAGCGTCTGGAACGTCAGCATCTCGCCGAACACGCTCGCGGTCTCGGCAAGCGTCAGCGGCGTCGGCGCCATCAAGGGCCCATTCGGCGCCGCGAGCACCTGATGCACGCCATGACCGAGTTCGTGCGCGAGCGTCATCACATCGCGCGGGCGCCCCTGATAGTTGAGCAGCACGTAAGGATGCGCCGACGGCACCGTCGGGTGCGCGAAAGCGCCAGGCGCCTTGCCCGGGCGCACCGGCGCATCGATCCAGCGGTCGGTGAAGAAGCGCTCCGCGATCGACGCCATGCGCGGCGAGAAGGCGCGATAGGCGCCGAGCACGGTGTCCTGCGCCTCGCTCCAGACGATGGTGCGCATGTCGACTTTCGGCAGCGGCGCGTTGCGGTCCCAGTGCGGCAATTTCTCCTTGCCGAACCATTTCGCCTTCAGCCGGTAATAGCGGTGCGACAGGCGCGGATACGCTTCTGTCACAGCACGTACCAATGCGTCGACGACTTCCGGCTCGACGCGGTTCGACAAATGGCGCGCCGCCGCGATGTCGTTGAAGCCGCGCCAGCGGTCGGAGATCTCCTTGTCCTTCGCGAGCGTGTTGGTGACGAGCGCGAACAGCCGCAGATTGGCGCCGAATGTTGCGGCAAGCGCCTGCGCCGCCGCCTTACGCTTCTTGCCATCGGCGTCCTGTAAGAGATGCAGCGTCGGCTCAATGGTCAGCGACTGTCCGTCGACATCGAACGTCAGTCCCGCGATCGTCTCGTCGAACAGCCGGTTCCAGGCGGAATAACCGGTGACGGATTTCTCGTGGAACAGTTGCTCGAGCTTATCGTCGAGTTGATACGGCTTTTCCTTGCGCACGTCCTCGAACCACGAGCGGTAGTGGCCGAGCGCCGGATTAGCGAGCGCACGTTCCAGCACCGCGTCGTCAATGCGGTTAAGTTCGAGCGTAAAGAACAGAAGATGCGTCGAAGCGTCGGTGATCTGCTCCTGCACGTCGCCGTAGAACTTGGCGCGCTTCGCATCCGTCGTGTCCCCGACATAGACGAGCGAGGCAAACGACATCAACCGCCCGAGAAGATCGTCGATCGCCTCGTAGCGCTTCACCACGTCGGCAAGCGCGGCGCCGCCTTTCGGTCCCGCCGCAAGATCCGCGAGCTTGCCCTTGAACGCCGCCTCGAATGCGCTGCATTCGGTATTCGCCCGCTCGAGGTCGCGCTTCACCTCGGGGGAATCGATCCCGGGATAGAGGTCGGCAAGGTTCCACTCGGGCAAAACACCGAGGTCCGGCGCATGGGTCTTTTCCTTTTGCGCGGTCGCGGCGGCGGTCTTCTTGGACGGCATTGGGGAGCTTTCGGCTGGGCAGCGGACGGAACGACCGTTGCGAGGAGAGTTTCACCCGCAACATAGGCAGCGCTCCGGCAGAGGCAAAGCGCCGCGCCGCCCGCGCCTCCCCGACCCGGCCTTCCTCCCGCACTTAAAGGCGCATTAACGTGCCTGCGCCACAGTGCATCAATTCGAGACAGGGTGGCGGCGAAGTCCATGGCTGAGCGGGTTCTTATTGTCGACGACGATCCGGTGCAGCGCCGGCTGATCGAGAACATGGTCAGCCGCTTCGGCTATGAGCCGGTGACCGTCGATGGCGGCCAGGCCGCGATGCGCCTCCTGACCGCCGGCAATGAGCGGATCGACTGCGTCATCCTCGACCTGGTGATGCCCGACC
>JAFKKS010000178.1 GCA_017304555.1 Hyphomicrobiales bacterium | reverse complement strand
GAGCAAAGAGATCACGCAATTTGCCGCGCCATATCCACAAGGCGCTGCGCCAGCGTTTTGAGCGCGCGGGCCGCACGCTCATCACGCAGATCATCCATTTCGTCGAACGCTTCCGCCGCGCCGCGCACCGCAACCTGCTCAGGCAGCACCAGCGCGCCGCAACCGAGTTCCAGCACGTGCCGTAGCGCCATCAGCGAGCGCATTCCGCCATAAGTTCCATTGGAAGCTGCCGCCAGCCCGAAGACGCGGCCCTTGTAGGCCGCCAACGGTTGCTCCCGTCCCTCGCGCACACGCGACACCCAGTCGATCGCGTTCTTGAGCAGCGGCGTGATCGAGGCCTTGTCTTCCGGGCCCGTGATCAGCACGCCCTGATGAACACCGAACAGTTGCTTGAGCTTCACCGCGTTCGCCGGCGCGCCCGCGGACGCCTCGGCGTCGCCGTCGTAGATCGGCATCGGGAAGTCGGCGAGCGAAATGCGCGTCACGTCCGCATCAACCCGCGTCAATTCCTTCGCCGCAAGCGCCGCAAGCCGCGCGTTGAAGGAGTCGGTCCGCACCGACCCTGAAAAGACGAGGATCTTGGGATGGAGCATCCGCTTGTCGCTCTCACTCGGCCTTCGCAGCACCGCCGCAAACGCTACGTGCTGAGGGCGTGCGCCCTGTGATAGCGCAGAATACGCGACGACATGAAGTGGGCGAGGCGCCGCCGAAGGGGATTATCCCTTGCGGTACACCCATACGCGCGCCGGCGGCAGATTGAGCCAGATGCGGTCCGACGCTTCGACATGCCCGCCCGCCAGCATCTTCGGAACCGGCGGGACGACGGCGTAGGTGAACTGGACGAAGGGCGAACCGGGCTGCATCGCCATATAGGCGTCGCGCAACAGGCGCGCGCGCGTCTTCAGCGGCTTGGTGAAGAGCGGCAGCCCCGACACGATGGCTGCAGCCGGCTCGAACGTGCCTTTGCTGACGCTGCGGAAGATGTTGTAGGCGTCGCCCTGTATGACCGTCGCCCGCGGAAACCGCGAGCGCAGAAGCTGGCAGAAGGTCGGATTGAACTCGACGAGGGTCAACCGCTCCTGCTCGATGCCGCGATCGAGCAGCGCTTCCGTCACAGGTCCGGTGCCGGGCCCAAGCTCAATGATCGGACCGGAGCTGTTCGGATCGACATAACCGGCCATCGTGCGCGCCAGCGGACGGCTCGACGGCGTCACCGCCCCGATCGCCAGCGGCTTCTCCAACCACGAACGGATGAACCGGACCTCGTCGTCGAGGCGCGGAATTTTCCGATCAAGGCGAGGCAGCGATTGCGTTGGCATCATTGTGATTTACGCAGAAGCGACAAAACGGGCGCCGCATCCAGGAGGGGTAAAACGGTAATGCGCGAGGGTCAAGCCGGTTCAGGCCGAGCTTCCCAGCCCGTCGAAGAAGTCCTTGACTTTCGCAAAAAAGCCCGCGGACTCCGGATGCGTCTCCTTCGACGACAATTTATCGAACTCCGCCAAGAGTTCGCGCTGCTTCTTGCTGAGATTTTGTGGCGTCTCGACGACCACCTGCACGTACATATCGCCGCGTTGTTTCGTGCGCAGAACAGGCATTCCTTTTGCCGTCAGGCGGAAGCGCCGGCCCGACTGGGCCCCTTCGGGAATTTTGACCCGCGTCTTGCCGCCGTCGACCGTCGGCACCTCGAACCCGCCGCCCAAGGCGGCGGTCACCATTGAAATCGGCACGCGGCAGTAGAGATCGGCGCCGTCGCGCTGAAAAAACTCATGCGTTTCGAGCGACAGGAAAATATAGAGGTCGCCCGCAGGCCCGCCGCGAACCCCGGCTTCGCCCTCACCGGCGAGACGAATGCGCGTGCCGTCCTCGACGCCGGGCGGAATGTTGACCGACAGCGTCCGCTCGCGGGTCGTTCGCCCCGCGCCGCCGCACGACGCACAGGGATCGTCGATGACTTGTCCACGGCCGTGGCACGACGGACACGTCCGCTCCAGCGTGAAAAAGCCTTGCGCGTGCCGCAGCCGCCCGCTGCCGCCGCAGGTGACGCAGGTCTTCGGTCGCGTGCCCGCGCGCGCGCCGGAACCGGAACAGGCTTCGCAGGTCACCGCCGTCGGAATGCGCACTTCGGCGGTCTTGCCGGTGAAGGCCTCCTCCAGCGTGATCTCGAGATTGTAGCGAAGGTCGGCGCCACGTTCGCGGCCGGACGACGAGCGCCCGCGCCCACCGCCCATGCCGAAGACGCCCTCGAAGATATCGGCGAAGGTCGTTGCGAAGTCCGCGCCGAAGCCGTTGCCGCCTCCGCCGCCCATGCCCTGCTCGAACGCGGCATGGCCGAAGCGGTCGTAGGCGGCGCGCCTCTGCCCGTCCTTGAGCACGTCGTAGGCTTCGTTGATTTCCTTGAACTTGTGTTCGCACTCTTTGTCGCCCGGGTTGCGATCCGGGTGCCATTTCATCGCCAGCTTGCGGAACGACGTTTTCAGTTCCGCGTCGCTCGCGGTCCGGGCAACTTCCAGTGTTTCGTAGTAGCAGCGCTTGGCCATCAGGACATGCCTCCGTCATTCCGGGGCACGCAGACAGGCCGGGATGGCGCACGAACGAGTGAACATGAGATCAGAAAATAATGGCGCTCCCCGGGCGGGAAGGCTCGGGAAGCGCCTTTATTCTCGCAGGCGGCAGGCATGCGATCGCCTTTCGCGCGGCGGCGTTAAGCCGATTTCTTCTTGTCGTCGTCGACTTCGGTGAACTCGGCGTCGACAACATCGTCTTTCTGGCCGGCAGCGGCGTCGGGACCCGCAGCGGCGCCTTCACCGCCTTGCGCACCCGCTTGAGCCTGCTGGTACATGGCCTCGCCGAGCTTCATCGAGGCCTGCGCCAACGTATTGGTCTTGGCCTTGATCGCCTCGGCATCGTCGTTCTTCACCGCTTCGCGCAGATCCGCCATCGCGTTCTCGATCGCAGTACGCTCGGCGTCACCGATCTTCGATCCGTGCTCCGACAACGCCTTTTCGGTCGCGTGGATCATTGCCTCGGCCTGGTTCTTGGCCTCGACAGCCTCACGCCGCTTCTTGTCGTCGGCGGCGTGCGCCTCCGCGTCCTTCACCATCTTTTCGATGTCGCCCTCGGACAAGCCGCCCGAGGCCTGGATGCGGATCTGCTGTTTCTTGCCGGTTCACCTGTCCCTCGCCTAGAC
>JAFKKS010000253.1 GCA_017304555.1 Hyphomicrobiales bacterium | reverse complement strand
CCGCGGGCGGAATCGCTGTGAACACGCCGCGCGGTATCATCGAGGTTGTGACGCCGCAGACGTTTCAGCGGCGATATGGTCCGGCGGTGCCGGACGTCACGGGTGGTATGCGTCTCGGCGCGTTGCGCCTGTCAATGGCGGATTTTGCGGACAATGCCGCTCAAGGCGCGTCGAAGCGTCTCGATAGCCCGCCTTTGATTGCGCGCGTTCAAGGCGCCGTGCTGGTGCTCGAACCGTTGATCCGTGTCCGTTGACCTACGCTTGAGCAGTATCCATGGTGCGGACGCGATGAGCGACCCCAAAGCCAATCCGACCGTCACCGTCGGCGACGTGGCCTTCTCGAACGCGCAGTCGCTGGCGCTGATCGCTGGCCCCTGCCAGTTGGAGAGCCGGGCGCATGCGCTCGAGATGGCGTCGGCGTTGAAGGAAATCGCCGCGCGCGTCGGCATCGGCCTCGTGTTCAAGACCTCGTTCGACAAAGCGAACCGCACCAGCGCCGGCGGCGCGCGCGGCATCGGCTTGGCGCAGGCGCTGCCGATCTTCGCCGAGATCCGCGAGACGCTCGGCCTTCCCGTACTCACCGACGTGCACGAGAACGACCAATGCGCGCGCGTCGCCGAAGTGGTCGATATTCTTCAAATCCCCGCTTTCCTCTGCCGTCAGACTGATCTTCTCATCGCCGCTGCGAAGACGGGGAGGGTGGTGAACGTCAAGAAGGGGCAATTCCTCGCGCCGTGGGACATGACGAACGTCGTCGCCAAAGTGACAGGTGCCGGCAATCCGAATGTTCTGGTGACTGAGCGCGGCGCCTCCTTTGGCTACAACACGCTTGTCTCCGACATGCGTGCGCTGCCGATCCTCGCGCGCACGACGGCCGCGCCGGTGATCTTCGACGCGACGCATTCCGTGCAGCAGCCGGGCGGACGTGGCGGTTCGTCGGGCGGCGAGCGCGAATTCGTGCCGGTGCTGGCGCGCGCCGCTGTCGCCGTCGGCGTTGCCGGCGTCTTCATCGAGACCCACCAGGACCCGGACAACGCCCCGTCAGACGGGCCCAATATGCTGCCGCTACGCGACATGGAAGCGTTGCTGCGGACACTGATGGCTTTCGATCGTTTGGCGAAAGCCCGGGACGCCACTTGAGCCGCCATCCTTCTCCATCGCGATGAACGCAAGGCGGCTCGCATGCCGAACGTGACGCGCCTTCTGTTCGTGCTGGCGGGCATCAATTTCGCGGCGTCGCTGTTCGTGCGCATGGCCGATCCGATCGTGCCGAATGTGGCACAGGACTTTGCCGTCGACGTCGACACGGCCGCGCTGCTCGGCACCGCCTTCGCGCTACCGTTTGCGCTGATGCAGCCGATCCTCGGTCCGGTCGGCGATCTGCTCGGCAAGACGCGGGTGATCACCGCCTGCGTCGGTGTGCTTGGCCTAAGCGCTGTCGCCTCGGCACTGGCGGTGAATTTTCCGATGCTGCTCGCCTCGCGCATTCTGGCCGGAATGGCGGGTGCCGGCATCTTCCCGGTCGCGATGGCGCTGCTTGGCGACAAGGTGCCGATGCAGGCCCGCCAGGTCGCGATCTCGCGTGTTTTGATCGGAAGCATCAGCGGCCTTCTCATCGGCGCCGCTGCATCCGGGCTGCTGGCCGACCTCACCGGGTGGCGCGGCGTCTTCGTCGCTGCGGGTTGCGTCATGGTCGGGGCGTTCACCGGAACCGTGTTCGGCTTGCGCGATGTCGTCTCGCCGCGCGCGGAGCGGATCGATTTTGCTGCCGTGTTCGCGAATTACCGGCAGGTCTTCTCGAATCCGCGCGCGAAGGTTTGTTACGGTGCTGTTTTCGCTGAAGGAGCCGTGCTGTTCGGCATCTTTCCCTATGTCGCCTATCTGCTCGGCCTGACCGGCGAGCCGCGCGCCGGCATCGCGGGGTTCGTGATCGGCGGCTTCGCGATCGGCGGCCTGCTTTATTCCGCGGCGATCAAGCGGCTTCTGGCGCTCCTCGGGGCGGGCCGCATCATGATCCTCGGCGGCGCCGTTGCCGGCGTCAGCCTGGTGATCGAAGCGATGCTGCCGCCCTGGCCGGTGCAGCTTGTCGCGATGATGGCGATGGGGTTCGGCTTTTTCCTCCTGCATGCCTCGATCCAGGTGCAGATGACGGAGCTTGCGCCGACCGCGCGCGGCACCGCCGTCTCGATGCATGCGTTCTCCTACTTCATGGGGCAGGCGCTCGGCCCCGTCGTCTACTCGGTCGGCTTCGCGCTTGTTGGGCCGTCACCGACCCTCGTTGCGGCAGGGGCGGCGATGGTGCTGATCGGTATTGTCGTCGCCCGGTTGCTGCATGGCCCTGCGTCGAAAGAAGCGTGATGGGGACCTTGTCGTGCGGAGGCAAAAGGCCGATATTCGGAGCATCGGCCTGGGGTGCCGCGGCCGTCGCCGCGGCTGAGAGCACACCCATCGAACCTGTCTGGGTCATTCCAGCGTAGGGAGCCGCCAAGTGGCCAGCCTCGCAGAGCATGCTTCCGAACGCCCGACCGTCGCCATCATTGGCGCCGGGGTGATCGGGCTCGGCATCGCCTGGCGGCTGGCGCAGCGCGGCTGCGCCGTCACGGTGTTCGACAAGGGCGTCGCCGGGTCGGGCGCAAGTCACGCGGCGGCCGGGATGCTTGCCGCCTGCGCCGAGGCCGAACCGGGCGAGGAAAATCTCATCGC
Organism: Hyphomicrobiales bacterium; assembly: GCA_017304555.1. Lineage (GTDB taxonomy): Bacteria > Pseudomonadota > Alphaproteobacteria > Rhizobiales > Xanthobacteraceae > JAFKKS01. The sequence goes on along the minus strand of JAFKKS010000253.1, from coordinate 18,271 downwards.
GCTTGGCCGCGCCAGCCAGGCGCTGTGGCCGAATTTCGCAGCCGAACTCGAAGCCGCCTCCGGCGAGAGCGTCGATCTGCGGCGCGAGGGCACGCTCGTCGTCGCGCTCACCGCCGACGATCAGGCGCGCATCCATCACCACCTCGAATTCCAAAAGCGCCTCGGCCTGCCGGTCGAGTGGATCACGGCGGCGCAGGCGCGCAAGCGCGAGCCGCATCTCGGTGGGCGATTGGCGGGCGCGCTGTGGTCGCCGGAAGATCACCAAGCCGACAATCGCAAGCTTGCCGCGGCGCTGCGCGTGGCGGCGGAGCGCGCCGGCGGCCAGGTGCATGAGAACACAGCCGTCTCGCGGCTCCTGGTCGAGCGCGGCCGCGTCGTTGGTCTGACGCTCGACGATGGTCGCGAGATCCGCGCCGACGTGACGGTGCTGGCCGCGGGTGCCTGGTCGCGCGGCATCGAAGGCCTGCCTGCAGAACTCCGGCCGCCGGTGCGGCCAATCAAGGGGCAGATGTTGGCGCTGCAGATGGACCCGGCGTCGCCGTTGCTGACGCATGTCGTTTGGGGGCCGAACATCTATCTGGTGCCACGCAAGGATGGCCGGCTGATCGTTGGCGGGACGGTCGAGGAAAAGGGCTTCGATGCACAACTCACCGCCGGCGGCATGCTGACGCTGCTGGAGGCGGCTTGGCGTGTCATTCCCGCCATCGAGGAATTGCCGATCGCGGAGACATGGGTGGGTCACCGGCCAGGCAGCCGTGATGACGCGCCGATCCTCGGGCCGGCTTCGATTCCAGGCCTCGTCTATGCGACGGGACATCACCGCAACGGCATCTTGTTAGCGCCGGTGACGGCGGATGCGGTTGCGCGCTTCATCTGCGACGGTGAGATGGACGCGGCGGTCCAGCCGTTTGGCATCGCGCGGTTCGCGCCGGCGCAAGCGGCAGAATGAGTCTTAATGCAAGTGGTTATAGTTGGACGATGATGATTCACGTGAACGGAAAACCGGAGACGATCGCGGCCGATACGCTGATCGCTCTGCTGGCATACAAAGGGATCGATGCGGATGCGCGTGGCGTCGCCGTCGCCCTCAACGGTGCGGTTATTCCGCGCGCGGCGTGGTCGGGTACGGCACTGAAGGCCGACGACGCCGTCGAGATCGTCCACGCCAAGCAGGGGGGATGAAATGGCTGACACCCTCACCATCGCCGGACGGGCGCTAAGCTCGCGCCTGTTCCTCGGCACCGCCGGTTATCCCAACCGGCAGGTGATGCTCGATGCGCTGAAAGCAAGCGGCAGCGAACTTGTCACCGCCTCGATCCGCCGCATCAGTCTCGCCGGCGAGGAGGAGAGCCTCGTCGATTTGCTCGCGGGCCGCGCCCACTTCCTGCCCAACACGGCCGGCTGCCAGACGGCGAAGGACGCGATCCTCACCGCTGAGCTCGCACGCGAGGCGCTCGATACCAACTGGGTGAAGCTCGAAGTCATCGGCGATCGCGAGCTCCTCTATCCCGATGTCGAAGAACTTGTTCGCGCCACGGAAGAGCTCGTCGGCAAGGGCTTCATCGTTCTGCCGTATTGCAACGACGATCCGGTGACCTGCCGCAAGCTCGCCGATGTCGGCGCAGCGGCCGTGATGCCGCTCGGCTCGCCGATCGGATCGGGCCTCGGTATCTCCAACCCGCATCTGATCGAACTTATCTGCGCCCGCTCGCCGGTGCCGGTGGTGCTCGATGCCGGCATCGGCACGGCGTCCGATGCGGCGCTGGCGATGGAGCTCGGCTGTTCCGCCGTGCTCCTCAACACGGCGGTATCGAAGGCGAACGATCCGGTGCGCATGGCGGCGGCGATGAAAGCCGGTGTCGAAGCTGGGCGGCTCGCGCGGCTTTCCGGGCGCATTCCAAAGCGCGCCAACGCCGAACCGTCGAGCCCGCAATTCGGCCTCGTCGGCACGTGAGGCTGCCGGACCCGCCGCTTCTTCTGGTCACGGATCGGAGTCAGGCACGCGCACCGCTGGCGGATGTTCTGGAAAGTGCCTTCGCCGCTGGTTGCCGCTGGGCGAGCGTGCGGGAAAAAGACTTGTCGTGCGCCGAAACCTTGGCGTTGCGCGAGGCGTTGATCCCGATCGCGGCGAAATGGAACGCGGCGCTGACCATCCATGCCACCAATCCCGCGCTTGCTGAGGGCTTGGCCGGACTGCATTTGCCGGCGGACGGCAATGCCGAAATCGCGCGCACGGCGCTCGGTCACGGCAAGCTGCTCGGCCAGTCCGCCCATAGTGCCGACGAGGCTGCGGCCGCGAGCCCGTTTCTGGTTGACTATCTCGTCGCAGGGCCGGCGTTCCTTACCGAAAGCAAGCCGGGCTACGGCCCTGCGCTCGGCGTCAACGGCTTGCGCGCGATCACGGCTGCGACCGCGCTTCCCGTGATCGCGATCGGTGGGATTGCCGCCGACAATGTCGCCGCGTTGCGCGCGGCTGGGGTAGCTGGCGTCGCGGTGATGGGTGGCGTGATGCGCGCGCTCGATCCGGGCGCGGAAGCGCGGGCGTTGATCGCGGCTTGGAACGCCGCAGTTAAGCCGCCGGCGCGATGACGCCGTCGCGCGCGTCGCGGCGCCAAAGAGCATCCGGCGTCAGATGCGTGCCGCCGAACCAGCGATCGATCTTGTTCTCGCGCGCGTGGTCAAAGCGTCCCTCGAGTGTCGCGCGGCCCGCATCTGTGAGCGAAAGCTCCGAACGCGCGAACATGCGGTAGCGTGCGCTGTCCGGTCCGCCGGCGCATTCCGACGACGTTTTGCGCAATCCAGCAACGAGCGGCTGCGGCGCGAAAACAAGACTGTCGATCCGCCGGAAGAAGGCGAGGTCGGTCATGAAGCGCGCATCCTCTTGCGCTTCGACTTTCCCGAACAGCGGGCCGACCTGCGTCGGCGCTTCCGCAAGAGAGCGGAGGATTTTCTCTTCCGTCACGGAAAGCCCGGTGTGTTCTGCCGGCAATTCAAGAACCAGGCGGCGCAAAGCAGAGGCGAGGCAGGGCAGGGCCGGTAAGTCGAGCTGTGCGAGCAAGACCAACGGTTCCGGCGTGGCGGCGGTAAATGCCTCCCACGCGCGGCGCGCGTTATCGAAATGCCGTGGGGTCACCGGGCGCGCGGCGGATTGCAGATCGCGCAGCGCGTCTTCGGTCTGCAGGCTGAGATAATCCTGCGCCTGCACGAGGAAGAGGCCTTCCAGCCGTCCTTCATCCGCGAAAAAGGTGAGCAACTGAACGAGTTGCAATTGGTCGTAAAGATCGTGCTCGAACCAAAGCTCGACGCGCTCATGCTGGCCGTGGTTGCGCGCGGCGGCGTCCCGCGCGGCGAAGTCGTTGAGCAGATCAAGCGGTGGACGTGCAAGCTCGGCGGCCAGGAACTGAGCGCGGATAAGGGAGAGCGCTTCGAGAAGCAGGCCGCCCGGCACCGGGCCTTCGTAGAGAACATCGCGCCAGGGAAGGATTTCAGCTTCGATGCCGGCGGCGCGGATGCGCTCAGCGGCGGCGTCGCCATTGGTGATGATAAGCCGCGACACGCGCTTACCCGCGGCCGCGATAGGGCGGCACGCCCTGATCCGGCGCCCAGGCCCCTTCGGGAAGCGCGCCATGCTGCCAGAACACATCGATCGGCATACCACCACGTGGATACCAGTAGCCGCCGATGCGCAGCCATCGCGGCTTCAGCCGCTCGACCAGCCGCTTGCCGATACCAACGGTGCAATCTTCGTGAAAAGCGCCGTGATTACGGAAGCTTGCGAGGAAAAGCTTCAATGATTTCGACTCCACCAGCCAACGATCCGGCACATAATCAATGACAAGAATGGCAAAATCTGGCTGACCGGTAATCGGGCACAGGGCGGTAAACTCAGGCGCCGTGAAGCGGGCGACATAGTGGGTATCGGCATGCGGATTGGGAACGCGGTCGAGGTCCGCTTTTTCGGGCGAGGCCGGAATGCGCGAGGGCTTGCCGAGGTGCTTGGTCTTGATCGCCATGGGGTCTCCGATACGCAGGATCGTCTTGCTGTCACATACCCTTTGCGGGGCCGTGCCCATCCTGTAGAAGCGCCTCACCCCCTGTGCAATCACCCCACGCAACGCCTGGATTCGTAATGACCGCCATCATCGACATCATCGGCCGCCAGATTCTCGACAGTCGCGGCAACCCGACCGTCGAGGTCGACGTCATGCTGGAGGACGGCACGCTCGGCCGCGCCGGCGTGCCCTCGGGCGCGTCGACCGGAAAGCATGAGGCGGTCGAACTGCGCGACGGCGATAAGTCGCGTTACCTTGGGAAGGGCGTCGAGAAGGCACTCGATGCGGTGAACGGCGAGATCTTCGATGCGCTCAGCGGCATGGATGCGGAGGCGCAGACCAAGATCGACGAGACCATGATCGCGCTCGACGGCACGCCGAATAAGGGACGGCTCGGCGCCAACGCGATCCTCGGCGTGTCGCTTGCCGTCGCCAAAGCGGCCGCGATTGCCAACAACCTGCCGCTCTATCGCTATGTCGGCGGCGTCTCGGCGCGACTTCTCCCGGTGCCGATGATGAACATCGTCAACGGCGGCGCGCACGCCGACAATCCGATCGACTTCCAGGAATTCATGATCATGCCGGTCGGGGCGCCGAACTTCGCCGAATGTCTGCGCATGGGCTCGGAGGTCTTCCACACCTTGAAAAAGGGTCTGGCCGACGCCGGCCACAACACCAATGTCGGCGACGAAGGCGGCTTCGCGCCGAACCTTGCTTCTGCAGACGACGCCCTCGGCTTTGTCATGAAGTCGATTGAGAAGGCTGGCTACAAGCCCGGCGAGGACATCGTGCTGGCGCTCGACTGCGCCGCGACCGAATTCTTCAAGGGCGGCGTCTACGACTATGAAGGCGAAGGCAAGAAGCGGGGCGGCGACGAGCAGGCGAAATATCTCGCCGATCTCGTCTCGCGCTATCCGATCGCTTCGATTGAAGACGGCATGGCGGAAGACGATTTCGACGGCTGGAAGGCGCTGACCGATCTCGTTGGCAGCAAATGCCAACTCGTCGGTGACGACCTTTTCGTCACCAACGTCACCCGCTTCGCCGACGGCATCAAGCGCGGTTTGGCGAATTCGATCCTGGTGAAGGTCAACCAGATCGGCTCGCTGACCGAGACGCTCGCGGCCGTCGAAATGGCACATAAGGCGGCCTATACGGCGGTGATGTCGCACCGGTCCGGCGAAACCGAGGATTCCACGATTGCCGATCTCGCGGTTGCGACCAACTGCGGACAGATCAAGACCGGCTCGCTTGCCCGCTCAGACCGCACCGCGAAGTACAACCAGCTCCTGCGTATCGAAGAGGAGCTTGGGCCGCAGGCGAAATTTGCGGGGCGCGACGCGCTGCGGCGCTAAGGTTGTTGTCTCGGAGCGGAAACGTCCGGTGGCGGGCACCTGTCTCGCCATGCCCAACGGCGCGCATTGAGGTTCCCCGCTCTATTGTCCGATTGCGTCAAGCATTCAGATTGCTCGGACGGTAGGATGAACCGTAAGCCGGGCGCGTAGTCGAATGCCCCAAGATACTCCCATCGGTTGGAGTTGGTGGCATCTATTCTCATCTCGAATCGCAATGGGGACAGGGTGAAAATCAGGTGACAGCCGCCTTCGGCTCCTAACACCACGAGTTGGCGTTGTTCGGTCAGATAAAGGCTGGTTCTTGCGTGATGAGCCCAGTCGAAGCCGCAGATATTGCGAGTAATCGTCCCTTGAGCAGTTGCCACGGTGAAATAGCGGGCGTCGTCACTAGAGGGATAGAAGCGAAGCGTAACCATTGCGCCGATCTCGGCGACGTTGGCAGAGGCTGAAGCAGCGGGCACGTAAGCGACGTGCACTAAGATTCCCACCAGTAATATGAAGGGAAAGAGAGGAACAAAGGCCGCCAGAATCAGGATCGCCCTGAGCGATCGAGCCCTTTCTGTGGGGAGCTGAATTCGTGCCTCTTCGACGCGCATTCCCCAAATCTAAGACGTACCGGTTGTGGGTTGAAGGCTGTTTTACCTATTTGGTTAGGAGCCGTTGAATGCCGGCAGCCCGATCTTGCCTTTTCTCATGGCGTGACGCAAAACCGCGCAAGGTTTGAACGCTTCCAAGGCTGAGATGCTGACTGAGATGTTCGATTTCGCGCAAGCGCGGCGGATGATGGTGGACAGCCAGGTCCGCACCAGCGATGTCACCGATCCGGCGATCATCTCGGCCATGCTTGAGATCCCGCGCGAGCGTTTCGCGCCGGACGGCAAGGCGGCGCTCGCGTATCTCGATCTCGACCTTCCGTTGACGAGCGGGGCCGGCAGGCGCTGCATGCTCAAGCCCATGGTGCTTGCGAAGCTCGTTCAGGCGGCGGAAGTGGCGGATACGTCCAGGGTCCTGATTGTCGGCTGCGGCACCGGTTACTCCGCGGCACTCCTCGCGCGTCTTGCGGCCTCGGTCGTCGCGCTCGAAGAGGATGCCGCGCTGGCGCGTAGCGCCATGTCGACGCTTTCCAGCCTGGGTGTCGCCAATGTGACGGTGGAAGCCGGCCCGCTCACCGGCGGTGCGCCGAAGAGTGCGCCCTACGACGTGATGCTGATCGAAGGCGCCGTGGAGCACATTCCTGAAGCGCTGACCGCCCAGCTTTCCGATGATGCCCGGTTGGTGTGCGTCAAAGCGGGGCCCGCGGGGAAGGCGATGCTCTATCGCCGGGCGGCCGGCGTCTTGAGCGGTCGACCGATTTTTGAGGCGTCGGCCTGTGTGCTGCCCGCTTTTGCGGCACCGCACGCATTTGTTTTCTGATTCAGTAACAACCGCTTAGCCGACAGGTGTGGCGCGGACGCGCCAGCCTCCGTCTTTTACACAGGCGAGTGACGTTGCAGGGACGTCTTCGCGTGGACGTGCTGCTATGCTGTGGGCCGAGTCAGATGCTCGGCGTTAGGCTGATCACTGCGCGATGACTCGACGTGCACGGAATCACGTCTTTTGATACGGGTCCTCTTTGCCAACCGGTATGCGGATTTCGTTTGAGTTTGCGCCAATATTGGGAAGGCTTTTGACGATGCGGAAGACAAGGGGGCCGGCGCTTAAAGCCGCGGGAGGGGCAAAGGCCGCGACACTCGTCGCCGTCACCTTGGCCGTTCTGCTGCCGCTTCACGACACGCGCGCAGAGACCCTGAAATCGGCACTCGCGCAGGCCTATCAGAATAATCCCCAACTTAATGCGGAACGCGCACGCCAGCGTGCGACCGACGAAAACGTGCCGCAGGCGCTCTCGGGCTACCGTCCGCAGTTCAGCGCGACGGCGAATGTCGGCGTGCAGTATTATGACAGCAGTACCTCGTCCGGGAACGCCAAGGGGACGACGATCCCGCGCGGCGTCGGCATCACCGGCACGCAGACGATCTTCAACGGCTTCCGTACCGCGAACCAGACGCGTGCAGCGGAAGGCCAGGTGCTGGCGGGCCGCGAGGCTCTGCGGGTGCTTGAGCAGCAGGTGCTGCTCGACGCGGTAACGGCCTACATGAACGTTCTGCGCGATACCGCGATCCTGGAGCTGCAGCGGCGAAACGTCGAAGTTCTCGAGGAGCAGCTGCGGCAGACACGCGATCGCTTCAACGTCGGCGAGGTGACACGGACCGACGTCGCGCAGTCCGAATCCCGCTTGGCGGCAGCGCGATCGTCCTCGCTCGCGGCGCAGGCGAACCTTTCGGCATCGCGCGCGGCCTTTCGGCGCGTCATCGGCGTCGAGCCGGCGAAGCTCACGCCTGGAATGCCGGTCGACCGACTCTCGCCGCGCACGATGGCGGCGGCCGTCGCGCGGGCGATCGTCGAGAACCCGTCGGTGACGAGCGCCACCTACGGCATCGATGTCGCTCAACTGCAGGTGAAGATCAGCGAAGGCGCGCTCTATCCGACGCTTTCCGTGCAAGGCAGCGTTTCGCAGCAATATGATAGTTCGCCGATCATCCAGAAGACTTTCGCGGCAGCAGCGGTGGCGCAGCTTTCGATCCCAATCTACCAGGGCGGCACCGAATATTCCTTGATCCGCCAGTCGAAGGAGACGCTCGGCCAGCAGCGCCTCAATCTCGAACTGCAGCGCGACGGCGTCCGCGCGAACGTGGTCCAGGCTTGGGGGCAGCTCGACGCGGCGCGCGCGCAGATCCAGGCCGCGCAGGCGCAAGTGACGGCGGCCGAGATCGCGCTCAACGGTGTGCGCGAGGAAGCGCGCGTCGGCCAGCGCACGACCTTGGACGTGTTGAACGCGCAGCAGGAGTTGGTGAACGCGCGCGTGGCGCTGGTGACGGCGCAACGCGACCGTGTCGTCAATTCCTACACGCTGCTCGGAGCGACCGGCCGGCTGTCGCCACAAGCACTTGGGCTTGGCGTGCAGGTCTACGATCCGCGCATCCACTATCATCAGGTGCGCGACGCGTGGACGGGGATGCGCACGCCCGACGGGCGCTGACCGCGGGCGGCGTCCACATCACACCGTCGTTCTCCGAGACGTTTGGTGTGTGACAACGCGATCAACCTTTGACAGGCCGCGCGCACGTTCGTAGTGGGCAAGCATCGCTAAGTTTCGAGTGATTCGGTGGGGAGTCCACGTTCGGACGCGGCGACGGGGAAGTCATTATGAGTCAGGCGGCGAAGGCGCAGGAACCTTCCATGGAGGAAATCTTGGCCTCCATTCGACGCATCATCGCGGACGATGAAAGCGCCAAGCCTGCCAACGCGCCGGAAGCCAAGGCCGCCGGCGTGATACCGATGACGCCGGCGTCGGCCAAGCCCGCGGCTGCCCCTCCGGCGGAACCGGCGGCGATCAGCCAGAACGATATCGACGCTATGCTCGCCGGATTCGAGAACGGGGAAGGGACAAGTGTGCCTGATGCCCAGACAGACGCCGCGACGAATGGTCCGCAAACGGACGACGCTCCTCATTCCGAAACGTCGGATGTTCTCGAACTGACCGAGTCGATGGAAGCGGACGAGGAGCCGGCGCCTTCATTCCGGACAATCGATCCGGTGTCCGATGTCGTCTTCGCCGATCCCCAGCCTGAGCAGCCGTCGGCATCCGCGTATGAGAGGCAGTCCGCGTTCTCCGCATTGGAAGCCGAATCGCTTTTGTCGGAAGAGGCGACGTCCGCGGCCGCGACGGCGTTCGGGGCGCTGGCTCACACGGTCCTCACCAAGAACGCGCGCACGCTTGAGGATCTCGTGGGCGAGATGCTGCGCCCGATGCTCAAGAGCTGGCTCGACGACAACCTCCCGACCATCGTCGAGCGGCTGGTGCGGGCTGAGATCGAGCGGGTCTCCCGCGGCCGTAGCTAAGAAACGGCCCCTAACGGCCCGCTAGCGCGGCTTGGAGCCGCGCTCCGCCGGCCGGCCGGATTGCGAATTCGCCCCATTGTTGACAGGTATAGGCTGCGCGCGCTTCTTACGCGCCTCGCAGAGCCGGACAACACATGATTGAGAAGACCTACCAGCCCGCGGACGTGGAAGGCCGCATTTTCGCTACATGGGAGAAGGCCAAGGCCTTCCGCTGCGGCCGCCCTGAGCGCAAGGGCGCTCCGCCGTATTGCATCGTCATCCCGCCGCCGAACGTGACCGGCTCGCTGCATATGGGCCACGCGCTCAACAACACGCTCCAGGACATCCTGGTGCGTTTCGAGCGCATGCGCGGCAAAGACGTGTTGTGGCAGCCGGGCATGGATCATGCCGGCATCGCGACGCAGGCCGTGGTCGAGCGGCAATTACGCGAGCAGCAACTGCCGGGCAGCCGCGAAATGGGCCGTGAGGCCTTCATCGAGCGCGTCTGGGAATGGAAGGAAAAATCCGGCGGAACGATCATCGGCCAGCTCAAGCGGCTCGGCGCCTCCTGCGACTGGTCGCGCGAGCGCTTCACCATGGACGAGGGCCTCTCCCGCGCCGTCCTCAAGGTGTTCGTCGAACTCTATCGCGCTGGGCTGATCTACAAGGACAAGCGGCTGGTCAATTGGGACCCGAAGCTGCTCACTGCGATCTCCGACATCGAAGTGCAGCAGGTCGAGATCAAGGGCAGCCTCTGGCACTTCAAGTATCCGCTCGACGGCGACCCGGAAACGTTCATCACGGTCGCGACGACGCGGCCGGAGACAATGCTCGGCGATACCGCGATTGCCGTGCATCCGGACGACGAGCGCTACCGCGATTTTATCGGGAAGCATGCGATCTTGCCGCTTGTCGGCCGCCGCATCCCGATCGTCGCCGACGAATATTCCGACCCGGAGAAGGGCTCCGGCGCGGTGAAGATCACGCCGGCGCACGACTTCAACGACTTCGAAGTCGGGCGGCGCCACCATCTGCCGCTGATCAATATCTTCGATCGTTCCGCGCGCTTAAGCCTGCGCGAGAACGAAGCGTTTCTTGACGGCGTGCCGGCTTCGGCCGACCTCGACATGACACTGGCGCTCGACGGTTATGACCGCTTCGATGCCCGCAAGCGTATCGTTGCGCGCATGGAGGAAGCGGGCCTCGTCGGGAAGATCGAGCCACACGTTCACATGGTGCCGCATGGCGACCGCTCGGGCGACGTGATCGAACCCTATCTCACGGACCAATGGTACGTCGACGCCAAGGAGATGTCGTACGTTCCCATGGCGGCGGTGCGCGACGGGCAGACCGTCTTCGTTCCCAAGCAGTGGGAGTCGACGTTCTTCAACTGGATGGAAAACATCCAGCCCTGGTGTATCTCGCGCCAGATCTGGTGGGGGCATCAAATCCCGGCCTGGTACGGGCCGGACGACAAGGTCTTCGTGGCCGAAAGCGAGGACGAAGCGCTGGCCGAGGCGCTGGCCTATTACGTCGTGAACAACGTGCTCTCGAAGGCGGAAGCCGACAAGATCGCCAAGGATGCCGACCGCCGCGCGAACTTCCTGACGCGCGACGAGGACGTGCTCGACACCTGGTTTTCGTCGGCGCTGTGGCCGTTCTCGACGCTCGGCTGGCCGGACGAGACGCCGGAGCTTGAGCGCTTCTACCCGACCTCGACGCTCGTCACTGGCTTCGACATCATCTTCTTCTGGGTCGCCCGCATGATGATGATGGGCCACCATTTCATGAAGGAGAAGCCGTTCAGCACCGTCTACATCCACGCGCTCGTCCGCGACGAGAAGGGCGCGAAGATGTCGAAGTCGAAGGGCAACATCATCGATCCGCTGGAGCTGATCGATCAGTATGGCGCCGACGCGCTGCGCTTCACGCTCGCCGCGATGGCGGCGCAGGGGCGCGACATCAAGCTGTCGACGTCGCGTGTCGAAGGCTACCGAAACTTCACGACCAAGCTCTGGAACGCGGCCCGCTTCGCCGAGATGAACGGCTGCGTCACCGTGCCGGGCTTTGATCCCAAGAGCGCGAAGGAGACGCTCAACCGCTGGATCGCGCATGAGACCGCGGTTGCCGCGCGCGAGGTCACGGTCGCGCTCGACGCCTTCAAGTTCAACGAGGCCGCCGGCGCCCTCTACCGCTTCGTCTGGAACATTTATTGCGACTGGTACGTCGAGTTCGCCAAGCCCGTCTTGCTCGGCCCCGACGGGCCCGCCAAGGATGAGACGCGGGCGATGACCGCGTGGGCGCGCGACGAGATCTTGAAGCTGCTGCACCCGTTTATGCCGTTCGTGACGGAAGAGCTTTGGGCGGTGACGTCGGAAGGCGCCGCCAAGCGTGATGCCCTTCTGGTGCTGAGCGTCTGGCCGGAGCACGAAGGACTTGAGGACGTCGAAGCGGAGGCGGAGATCGGCTGGGTCATCGATCTTGTCACCGCCATCCGTTCCGCCCGTGCCGAGATGAATGTTCCCGCCGGCGCGCAGACGCCGCTTGTTCTCGTCGGTGCGACAGCAGAGACGCGCGCGCGCGCCGAACGATGGGACGACATGATCAAGCGGCTGGCGCGCGCGGCCTCGATCAGTTTTGCCGATGCCGCGCCCGCCAATGCCGTGCAACTGGTCGTGCGCGGGGAGGTGGCGGCGTTGCCGCTTGCCGGCGTGATCGATCTCGATGCGGAGCGGGCGCGCTTGCAGAAGGAAATGGCGAAGGTTGCCGCCGACATTGCGCGTGTCGACGCCAAACTCGGAAATAATGATTTCCTCCGGCGCGCGCCCGAGGATGTGATCGAGGGCGAGCGCGAGAAGCGTGCGGATGCGCTGGCGCGGCATGAGAAGATCGTCGAAGCGCTGGATCGCCTGAAGGTTATGCCTTGAGCGCAGGTGCCGATGACTCGGCGCTGTCGCCGCGTGCGCTCTTCTATGCGTTCGCGCTGCTCTGGCTCTGCGGCATCGCGCTGCGGCTGCCCATCCTTTCCGTTCCGCCGGTCATCACCGCCATCCAGGCCGATCTCACATTGTCGGGCACGGAGGTCGGGTTGCTTTCGGCCTTGCCCGTGGTCGTGTTCGGTCTTTTCGCTTTGCCCGGGTCAATTCTGGTGGCGCGCTTCGGCGTCGCCGCGACGCTCGCGGCGGGACTTCTGATCGGCGCAGTCGGCGCCGCGCTGCGCGGCTCGCTGCTCAGCACGCCTGTCCTGTTCGCGGCAACAGTCGTCATGGCCGCCGGCATCGCCATGATGCAGGTCGCGCTGCCGGCAGCGGTTCGCCAATGGATGCCGGGTCGCGCCGGCTTTGCGACGGCGCTCTACACCAACGGGCTGTTGCTCGGTGAGATTTTGCCAGTCGCGCTGACCATCGCTTTCGTCCTGCCGCTCACCGGCGGAAGCTGGCGGCTTTCGCTTGCGTTCTGGGGGCTGCCGCTGGTCGCCATTGCGATTCTGACGCTTCTCATGGCGCCAAAACGTGTCAGCAGCCGGCGGGGGAATGCGCCGCCGGTGCACTGGTCGCCAGACTGGACGGAAAAGCGGGTCTGGCAGTTCGGTCTGACGTTTATCGGCGCGACTTCGACCTATTTCGGCACCAACGCCTTCGTGCCAGGCTATCTGGAGACGGCTGGTCGTTCCGACCTGATCGGCAGTGTTCTCACCGCGCTCAATGCCGGGCAAATGCCAGTCTCGCTGCTCTTGCTGGTTTTCGCCGGACGCTTGGCGCGCCAGCCATGGTCTTTGCCGGTCGTCGGGATCATCTCGCTTCTTTGTCTTCTGGGCATCGCGACGACCGCGAGCAACTGGACCATCGTGTTCGCAGGCATGCTTGGCGGAATGCTGGCGGCGGCGCTCACATTGGTGCTGACGCTGCCGGTTCTCTATTGCGACCAGGAAGATATCGCGCGTGTCTCCGCCGGCATGTTCATGGTCGGTTACGCCGCCGCCGTCGTCATCTCCGTTGCGGGTGGGGCGGCATGGGACATTTCCGGTGCGGCGCGCGCCGCCTTCGTGCCGATCGCCCTCGGTATTCTCCCGCTGATCGTGATGCCGTTCCTGATCCATCGGCGGGTGCAACCGGCGGCCGCATGAGCGCGCTGCGCGACCGATTATTCCGCGCGCTGACCCGACCGCCTTTTCGTGATGCGGAGGGGCGCAAGGGGTGGCTCTCGCCGTTTGCGCACGCGCAACCCCATGCCGTGCGCCAGATGACGCTGATGCTTTCCGGCTGGCCGGTTTGGAAGCGGCCGCTGCGAATTGCCTTCCTGTCCGACTTTCATGTCGGGTCGCACACCGGTGACGTCGCCCGCCTGGCGCGGATCGTCGAGGAGGCGAGGGAGCATCAGCCCGACCTCGCGCTCTATGGCGGCGACTTCGTCAATCTCATCCCTTTCGGTGGCGGCCGCGTGCCGCCCGAGACGGTTGCCGCCGTTCTTGCTCGCCTCGACGCGCCGCTCGGACGTGTTGCGGTTCTCGGCAATCACGATCGGAACTATGGACCAGACGATGTCACAAAAGCGTTACGGGTCAACGGCATCACGGTGCTTTTTGACTCGATCCATGAGATCGCATTCGAAGGGAGCGGCGTTCCAATCGTCGGTATCCATGATGCGCGGCGCAACCGGCTGGAGTCGCATGCAGTTCTGACGAAGCTCGACGCATCCAAACCCGCAATTGTGCTTGCCCATGATCCGCATTGGTTTGCGCACCTGCCGGCCGGACCGCACCTGATGCTTGCCGGGCATACCCATGGCGGCCAGATCTGTCTGCCGGGTTATGGTCCGTTGCGGAATGCGTCCTGGGCGCCGCTGCGCTGGACCTACGGCATGGTCGTCGAGGGTGGAAAGCGGATGTACGTGACGAGCGGTCTTGGATGTAGCGCTTTGCCGCTACGCGTTGCCGCGCGACCGGAATGGGTGCTTCTGGAGCTCAACGGGGCAGGCGCCGCGTACGGTTAAGCCTTTGGCTTGAACGGCTTGCTGACGAATTTTGAATCGGCGTCTCCATAGCGCCATGGCAGGTCCGCGGCTTTCGTGATGCCGATGCGCACGCCGACAGCAAGGCGCGGCATGGCCTTGCGGGCTCGGATCATAAATGGCGGCGCATCGAGTGCGAGCCCGTTGTGTTCTCGCGTGATGGCGAGGGCTGCACACACTTTACCTGGGCCGGAGCAGAGCGAGCGCAGATCGTCTGTGCCGCGCCGTTGCCGCATCGTGTCGATGCCTGCCGTCGGCTCCAGCGCGCGGATCAGCACGGCAGCGGCCGTTCCTTCCGGCTCGCACACGAAGTTCATGCACCAGTGGATGCCGTAGGATCGATAGACGTAAAGATATCCAGGTGGGCCGAACATCACGGCATTGCGCGGCGTCATCCCGCGAAACGAATGGGCCGCCGGTTCGGTGTGGTGATAAGCCTCGACCTCGACGATCCGCCCGCCAACACCGTTCACCGTGAGCAATGCGCCGATCAGGTCGGGCGCGACTTCATGCACGCTTCGGGAAAAGAAAGCAGGGTCGAGGCGATCGTTTGAGGAAAGCATGGAGTTCACTAACGTGGATTAACCGCCACAGATGTGTCGCTTGAGCAACATGTTAGGACAATGCGTAAGAGGTGAGCCATAGCTGGCCCTCACGCCGCGATTCCGCCACACATGAACACGACATCGAAAGGATCGTGAGCCACCATGGTGGCCTTCCTGTTGGAAGGTCGCATTGCAATGATCATCCGAGGTCGGGGGCCCTCCAAGATCGAGCGAAGTGAGGGCGTGCGGCGTAACACCCGGGACGAAAACCGGGGGCTTGGAATGCTGAGGGGGCTCAAAGGTCGATGGACGTCAAAACGAACATAAAATCCCGTTTGCCGAGCCGCCACGTCACGGAAGGTCCCGCGCGTGCGCCGCATCGCTCATATTACTACGCGATGGGGCTCACCACCGAGCAGATCCATCAGCCGTTCGTCGGCGTGGCGTCCTGCTGGAACGAAGCCGCTCCCTGCAACATTTCACTGATGCGCCAAGCGCAGGCCGTGAAGAAAGGCGTTGCCGCCGCGCAGGGAACGCCGCGCGAATTTTGCACCATCACCGTGACCGACGGCATCGCCATGGGGCATGCCGGCATGCGGGCCTCGCTGCCGTCGCGCGAGGCGATCGCCGACACGGTCGAGCTCACCATGCGCGGCCACGGCTACGATGCCTTGGTCGGTCTCGCCGGATGCGACAAATCGCTTCCGGGAATGATGATGGCGATGGTGCGCCTCAATGTACCCTCGATCTTCATCTATGGTGGATCGATCCTCCCGGGCAATTTCCGCGGGCAGGTCGTCACCGTGCAGGACATGTTCGAGGCGGTTGGCAAGCATTCGGTCGGCGCGATGTCCGACGAGGATCTCAATGAGATCGAGATGGTCGCGTGCCCGTCGGCCGGTGCCTGCGGCGCCCAGTTCACCGCCAACACCATGGCGACGGTTTCGGAAGCGATCGGCCTTGCGCTGCCTTACTCGGCCGGTGCGCCAGCGCCTTACGAGATCCGCGACCGGTTCTGCATGGCTGCCGGCGAGCAGATCATGGACCTCGTGCGGCTGAATCTACGCCCGCGCGACATCGTCACCCGCAAGGCGCTGGAAAACGCCGCCGCGACGGTTGCCGCGTCCGGAGGCTCGACCAACGCGGCGCTGCATCTTCCGGCCATCGCGCATGAGTGCGGGATCGAGTTCACGCTGTTCGACGTCGCGGAAGTGTTCAAGCGCACGCCCTACATCGCCGATCTGAAGCCGGGCGGCCGCTATGTCGCCAAGGATATGTTCGAGATCGGTGGCATCCCGCTGCTGATGAAGACGCTGCTCGACCACGGCTATCTGCACGGCGACTGCATGACCGTGACCGGCCGCACGATCGCGGAAAACCTCAAGAGCGTGAAGTGGAACCCTGATCAGGATGTGGTGTATCCGGCCAACAAGCCGATCACAGCGACCGGCGGCGTCGTCGGCCTGAAGGGTAATCTCGCTCCCGAAGGCGCGATCGTGAAGGTCGCCGGCATGAGCGAACTCAAGTTCACCGGCCCGGCGCGCTGCTTCGACGGCGAGGAAGCCTGTTTCGAAGCCGTCCGGAAGAAGACCTACAAGGAAGGCGACGTCCTCGTCATCCGCTACGAGGGGCCGAAGGGCGGCCCTGGCATGCGCGAGATGCTTTCGACCACGGCAGCGCTCTATGGACAGGGCATGGGCGGCAAGGTCGCGCTCATCACCGATGGCCGCTTCTCCGGCGCGACGCGCGGCTTCTGCATTGGCCATGTTGGTCCCGAGGCGGCGATCGGCGGTCCGATCGCGCTCTTGCGCGACGGTGACATCATCACCATCGACGCCGTCGCCGGTACGCTCGACGTCAAGCTCAGCGACGACGAACTCGCCAAGCGCAAGAAGGATTGGAAGCCGCGCGAGACGGACTACACGTCCGGCTACATCTGGAAGTACGCGCAACAAGTCGGTCCCGCCGTGAATGGCGCAGTGACGCACCCTGGCGGTGCGGCCGAGAAACAATCCTATGCGGATAGTTGAGCGTATCGGCATAGCAGCTCTGATCGGGCTGAGTTGGCCCGGGCTCGCCTTTGCGTTCGACGGCACGGATTCAAGTGCCCGTACTCCCGCCGCTCCTCCGGCACTCGCGTTCGATGGAACGCGGGCGCCGCCTCACACGCCGGCTCCGACGCCGCTGCAGGCTTTCCGTGAAGGCGCGCGTGCGCTGCGCGACGGGCACACGGCGCGCGCCGTCACGTCGCTCGAATATGCCGCCGAACAGGGCCATACTGCCGCCCAATGGAAGCTCGGCCGCATGTATGCGGAAGGTGAGGGCGTGAAGCAGAACGACCTGCGCGCCTTCGAATACTTCAGCCGCATCGCCAATCAGCACGCTGACGATAGCCCGGAGACGCCGCAGTCGCGTTTCGTTGCCAGCGCCTTCGTTGCGCTTGGCCAGTACTATCTCGACGGCATTCCCAACAGCGCCGTGAAAGCCAATCCGCCGCGTGCGCGTGAGATGTTCGCCTATGCGGCATCCTACTTCGGCGACCCGGACGCGCAGTATAATCTCGCGCGCCTCTATCTCGAAGGAACAGGTTCTCCGAAGGATCCGCGCCAGGCGGCGCGCTGGCTCGGCCTCGCAGCGCATAAGGGGCAGTATCAGGCGCAGGCGCTGCTGGGACACATGCTGTTCAAGGGCGAATACGTGCCGCGGCAAGCCGCGCGCGGCCTCATGTGGCTCACTCTGGCGAAGGACGCGGCCGGCGCGTCGAGCGAGAAGTGGATCGGCGATATGTATGACGCCGCCTTCAAGCTCGCGACCGAGGACGAGCGCTCGCTGGCGCTGGTCTATCTCGAACGCTGGATGAAGTCGCGCCGCGAATAGCGGGCCTGTCGCCGGTTCAAGGCTGCATCATCGGAATATGCGGCGCGACGTCCCGGCGCACGAGGCCGCTGACACGCGGATCGTTCGAAACTTCCACCGCTTGCCCATAAGGCCGAAAGCCGGAGCGGCAATAGAACGCCGGCGCCACCGGATGGTCGAGCGTGCAGGTGTGGACCCAGAACCGGCGGATCGGTTTTGCCCATGCGCGGCGGATCGCTTCGTTCATCAGCCTCCGTCCAAATCCGCGGCCGACAAATCCCGCGGTGAGCCCGAAGAAGCTGAGTTCGCAGGCGGCATCCTCGCGGAAATCGAGCTCAAGGAGCCCTATGTCGCGTTCTCCCTGGCGCGCCGCATAAGCTTCGACACGTGGATCGGCCAGGATGGCGCGCAGCGCTTCGTCGGCCATCTCAAGGCGCGATGACCAAAGCCAATCCTCGCCGACCGCGCGGAACAGGCGTCGGTAATCCTCAAGCGCGTTGCCGTCGAACCGCCGTAACTCGAGCGCTGGTTC
>JAFKKS010000177.1 GCA_017304555.1 Hyphomicrobiales bacterium | reverse complement strand
TCCGACGTGTCGTAATCGGTCGACACCGTCTCCGGATTGCAGTTGATCATGATGGTTTCGTAGCCCGCATCCTTCAGCGCGAAGGCGGCGTGACAGCAGCAGTAGTCGAACTCGATGCCTTGCCCGATCCGGTTCGGCCCGCCGCCGAGAATGGCAACCTTGGCGCGATCGGAAGGGTCGGCCTCGTCGCCGGGCAGGCCCGGCATCGGGGTCTCGTAGGTCGCGTACATGTACGCGGTCGGCGAAGCGAATTCGGCCGCGCAGGTGTCGATGCGCTTGAAGGTCGGGCGCACGCCGAGCTTGCGGCGCGCCGCCTGCACGTCAGCGGTGCGCATGCCGGTCAGGCGCGCGAGCCGCGCGTCGGAGAAGCCCATCGCCTTCAGGCGGCGGAACGTCGTCGCGCTCTGCGGCAGCTTCTTCCTGCGGATCTCTTCTTCCGTCTCGACGATTTCGCGGATCTGCGTGAGGAACCACGGATCGATGCGGCAGCTCGCGTGGATCTGCTCGTCGCTGATGCCGAGACGCATCGCCTGCGCGACCTGCAGCAGACGGTCCGGCGTCGGCGTACCGAGCGCGGCGCGCACCGCGTTCTTGTCGTCGTCCTGGCCGAGCCCTTCGATCGTGATCTCGTCGAGCCCGGTCAATCCCGTCTCGAGCGAACGCAATGCCTTCTGCAGCGATTCCTTGAAGGTGCGGCCGATCGCCATCGCCTCGCCGACCGACTTCATCGACGTGGTGAGGATGTGCGAGGCGCCCTGGAATTTCTCGAAGGCGAAGCGCGGAATCTTGGTGACGACGTAATCGATCGTCGGCTCAAACGACGCCGGCGTCGCGCCGCCGGTGATGTCGTTGAGGATTTCGTCGAGCGTGTATCCGATAGCAAGCTTCGCTGCGACCTTGGCGATCGGGAAGCCGGTCGCCTTCGAGGCGAGCGCGGACGAACGCGACACGCGCGGATTCATCTCGATGACGATCATGCGCCCGTCGGCCGGGTTGATCGCGAACTGCACGTTCGATCCGCCGGTCTCGACGCCGATCTCGCGCAGCACCGCGATCGAGGCGTCGCGCATGATCTGGTATTCTTTGTCGGTGAGCGTCAGCGCCGGCGCGACGGTGATCGAGTCGCCGGTGTGCACGCCCATCGGATCAACGTTCTCGATCGAGCAGACGATGATGCAGTTGTCCGCCTTGTCGCGGACGACCTCCATCTCGAATTCTTTCCAGCCGAGGACGCTCTCCTCGATCAGCACCTCGTTGGTCGGCGAGGCGTCGATGCCGCCCTCGACGATGTCGATGAACTCCGCCTTGTTGTAGGCGATGCCGCCGCCGGTGCCGCCGAGCGTGAAGGACGGCCGGATGATCGCCGGCAGCCCGATGTCGTCAAGCGCCTTGAGCGCGTCGGGCAAGGTCTTGATGTGATGCGAACGCGGGGTTTCGAGGCCGATCTTCTGCATCGCCTCGCGGAAACGCTCGCGGTCCTCGGCCTTGTCGATGGCGTCCGCGGTCGCGCCGATCATCTCGACGTCGAACTTCTCGAGCGTGCCCATCTTGCGCAGCGACAGCGCGCAGTTGAGGGCCGTCTGCCCGCCCATGGTCGGCAGCAGCGCGAAGCCGCCGGGAAGGACGTTGCGCTCCTTCTCGATGATCTTCGCCACCATTTCGGGGGTGATCGGCTCGACATAGGTCGCGTCGGCGAGATCGGGATCGGTCATGATCGTCGCCGGATTGGAATTCACCAGGACGACCCGGTAGCCCTCGTCCTTGAGCGCCTTACAGGCCTGCGTGCCTGAATAATCGAATTCGCACGCCTGCCCGATGACGATGGGCCCGGCGCCGATGATCATGACGGTGGTGATATCCGTGCGTTTGGGCATGGGCTCCGGCTATGGCAGGCATAAAAAAAGGGCGCGCCACGGCGCGTCCTCGTCTCGGGGCGCCGAGGTGAACCTCGCGCGAGGCTCGTTTAGCCTAAACCGCCAGCGGGGGAAAGGCCGGAAGGGGCGTTTCCACCCCAAAGGGCCTCTCCAGCCCACCAGGAGATCACCGGGCGTGGGCGGGGCGCAGCGCCCGCAGGGCCGGCGGCATGTTCTCGTCGATCCAGGCTCGGATCGCCGCCTGCTTGCGGTAATACAAGAGGCCGAGCGCGATGACGGCGATGCCGATGGCCGACAGCGCGAAGGGAAACAGCGCCGAATCCTTGAAAACGCGGGACGACAGGTCGCCGAGATAGGCGGCGATGCCGAGGGCGCCGAACACCGCATAAGCCCGTCGGCCGAGGAACACGGAGAGGAACAGCAGGACGACGTTGATCAGCAGGTAGCCGAATTTCGCGAATTCGCTGCCGCTGTCGAGGAGGCTCAGACCGCCCCAGAAGGCCATCAGGCCGAAAAGATGCAGCCAGAAGGCGAAATCGGTGCCGCGCCGCGTGAGATCGACGACCCAGGCCACGACCAGCACGCCGAGCCCAAACCACAGGGACACCACCGCGCGCGTGTCCCAGGTCAGCGACTTGCCATAGAGCCAGGGCGCAAGATCCATCGACATGAACCACAGTGCGAAGGCGATGATCGAGACGATGAAGGGGAACGGGTAGAAATAGAGCGCGAGCAGCGCGGCAACGATGGTGATGAGTTCCATCGGCAGCCAGCCGGCGCGCACCCAGATGTAGAAATCCCGCACGGTGCCCGCGGGCGTCTCCGCCGGCCAGGCGCCGAGCGCATCCTGGACGCCGTAGACGGCGAGCGGCACCATGGCGACCGCGACGGCGATGAGCAGGCCACCGGGGACGCGCAGGCCGCGCCGCTTCCACAGGTAATGTCCGGCGACCGCGAACACGAGCGCGTAGACGAGCGCGGTGGCGGTGAGGCCCGCGCCGCCGATGGCGCTGAAAGCGATGGTCGAGAACAGGCCCATCGCCGTCATCACGATCAGCGCGCCGGCATACCAGAGGACATGCGCGAGATCGAAGCGCGACACCATGGACGCGACGCCGCCGCCCGCGGGGCTGCGCGTCTGCAGGAAGGCCACCAGCGGCTCGCGGTTTGCCGCCGGCAGAACGCCGGCATCGACCGCCGCGTCCAGGTCTTTCTCGTCAAAGCGCATGGTTGGCCTCCCTCGCGGTGGTATTTAGCACAGGTCTGCGAGGTGCACGCGTTTCACCTCTCCCATGGGGAGAGGTCGGGTCGTCGAGCATAGCGAGACGATCCGGGTGAGGGGTTACGCTCTCTCGATAGGCTCTAACCCCTCACCCGCCGCGCTTCGCGCGTCGACC
>JAFKKS010000176.1 GCA_017304555.1 Hyphomicrobiales bacterium | reverse complement strand
CAACTCGATCAGGTGCTCCATCAGCGGCGCTTTGCTGGATTCGATCTCCCGCTCTTCCTCTTCCGTCCTCATGCGGCGTGGCCTCCCGATGGCGGTGCGGGCGGCGGCGTCTCCGGCGCAAAATCCTTTTCCGTGAGAGGAGGCAGCGGGTCTGGCGGTGGCACATCGAACGACGGCGACGCCGCAACTTCAGATGCCGGCGCGGTCGAAGGCGTGGCGGCTGCCTCACTCGTCGCATCTCCTTCGCTGGCGGTGGCGGGCGACGATTGCGCCTCGGCCATCGCGGGCTCCGGCTCGGCCGTCTTCGGCTTTTCTTCCAGCGCGCCTTCGATCTCCTTGCGCGCGGTCTCGACCGGATTGAAGTCGAGGTTGTTGGTCGTGTCCTTCAGCGAGTCGATCTGCTTCTTGAGATCGGCCAACTCGGACTCGCGCATCGCTTCCTGGAACTGCCCTTGGAATTCTGAGGCCATGCGACGAATTTTCGTCATCCACTGGCCCATCGTGCGCATGACGGTCGGGAGTTCTTTCGGCCCGATCACGACCAGCGCGACGATGCCGATGACGACGAGCTCGCCCCAACCAATGTCGAACATCGGAATCTCTCCGCGGGGCGCACCGCTGCGGTGCGCTCACTTCCCGCCCTTCTATCGGGGCTCCGGTGTGCCGGCGCCTAGAGCATGATGCCGAAAAGTGTGAAACGGTTTTCGGATCACATCATGCTCTAAGTTAATAGGATCGATCAGAGCGTCGTTCCTTCGACGCGCTTTTCGGTTTCCGCCCGGCTAGCCACACCGGGCGATGACTGATGATCGATCGTCTTCGTCGGCTCCTTGGGGGCCGGCTCCGCGCTCGCCTCTGTGTCCTCGGCCATGCCTTTCTTGAAGGCCTTGATGCCGCCTGCCACGTCGCCCATCAGCTCAGAAATCTTGCCGCGGCCGAACAGCAGCAGAACCACCACCACCACCACGAGCCAATGCCAAATACTCAACGAACCCATCAGGATACCCTCTCGCCAGGGGCCGCCCTCCGCGGTCCCCGTCTGCCGGATTGGCCTCGAACCTAGGCTGCGGAAGCCGCAAAAACAAGAACTTCCGCCGGGTCGATGACGATCCCGATCTCGCCCGACAATGCCTTCGATGCCCCAGGCCGCACGCGCGCTTGCAGCGGGCGGTCGAGCGCGTCGAGCGCGATATCGATAAGTTCTACCTCGCCGAGGAACTGCCGGCGCTGGAGTTTCCCGGCGATACCGGAGCCGGCGACGCCAATGTGAATGCCCTGCGGTCTGATAGCGACAACGGCATCCGCGCCGTCGCTCAGACCGGGCGCGGCAAAGCGCCCCAACGGCGTATCAGCTGCACCCGCATGGACGCGCGCGCCGATCTCGTTGAGTTCGCAAAAATAGCGCGCGGCAAAAAGGCTCTGCGGCCGGCGATAAAGCTCTTCCGGCGTGTCGAGCTGGACGATCCGCCCCGCCCGCATCAGCGCCACGCGATCGCCGAGGCGCAGCGCCTCCTCCGGATCGTGCGTGACGACGATGCAGGTCACGCGGCTTTCACGCAGGACCGCCCGCGTCTGCTCGCGCACCTCGTCTCGCAGCCGTCGGTCGAGCCCGGAGAATGGCTCGTCCATTAACAGGACACCCGGCCGCGGCGCGACGGCGCGGGCGAGCGCCACCCGCTGCTGCTCGCCGCCAGACAGCATGTGCGGGAAACTTTCCGCGTGCGCGGCAAGACCCACTCGCTCGAGCGCCAGCCTCGCCTCGCGCGCCGCATCCGCCTTCGGCATCGCCTTCAAGCCGAACATTACGTTGTCGAGATTGGAGAGGTGCGGGAACAAGGCGAAGTCCTGGAACATCAGCCCGACGCCGCGGCGCTCCGGCGGCGTCAGCGTCTTGCCCTGCGTAACATCCTGCCCGTCGATCAGGATGCGTCCGGCACTCGGCATCTCGACGCCGGCGGCAAGGCGCAGCATCGTCGTCTTGCCGCAGCCGGACGGCCCGACGAGGCATACGGTTTCGCCCGGCGCAACATCGAGAGTCACGCCGGCAACCGCCGTCACGGTCCCGTAGCGATGTACGACGTCGTCGTATGTGAGACGTGAGGCAATCGACGCCGGCGAGCGTCCGCGGCCGACCAGACGCCCCAGCAATCCGCTTCCCGCCGTGGCGTCAGCCGCCAATCGCTAGTCCTCGACGCGTTCTGCCGGTGGCGCGAGACCGAGGTCGAGGTCACCGTCTTCCAGCGGATCCTCGTCGTCGCGTAAGGCCGGCTCGTCGGACGGCACCGGCACATCGAAGCCCGGGGGCAGGCCGCTTTCGAGCAGCCCCGCGCCCTTGAGTTCCTCGAGGCCGGGCAAAACGCCGATCGATTCCAGGCCGAAGTGATTGAGGAACGCTTCGCTGGTGCCGTAAGTCACCGGTCGGCCCGGCGCCTTGCGGCGGCCGCGCAGGCGGACCCATCCGGTTTCCAGTAGAACATCCAGCGTGCCCTTCGATGTCGAAACGCCGCGGATCTCCTCGATCTCCGCACGCGTAACCGGCTGATGATAGGCAACGATCGCGAGTGTCTCGAGCGCCGCACGCGACAGCTTCTTGGGCTCGACGACATCCTTCGAGAGAAGCCACGACAGGTCGTTGGCGGTACGGAACGCCCACTTGCCCGCGACATGGACGAGATTGACGCCGCGCGGCGCGTATTCGGCCTGAAGCTGCCGCAAGGCCGCACGCACATCGACCCCCTCCGGCATCCGCGACCCCAGCACCTTGTCGTCGAGGGGTTCCGATGCCGCGAACAGCAACGCTTCCAGAAGCCGCAACTCCTCAGGTCGCGCTTCCGGTTCAGCTTCGGCCGTCTCGTTGTTTACCTCGCTCACCACAACCACCTCCTCGACTTCGATGTCGGGGTCCGGATTGGATGCAGCAATAGTCAATTGTGGCCGGGCCATAGCGTTCATCGGCGACCTCCTTATTGTTGGACGGGCGAAGTCGGGGCCGCCGTGCCACCGTCCGCCAGCATTTCATTTCGCGCGACGCGCTTGCGCAAATAGATCGGGCCGAACGCACCCTCCTGATGCACTTCGACCGCGCCCTCTCGAATAAGCTCCAGGGTCGCCGCAAGGCTGGAGGCGAACGCAGTCGCCTGCAGTTCGGGCTCGACCACATAGGAAATCAGATACTGATCCAGCCGGCTCCAATCCTCGCCGATCGTGCCGATCAGCCGCTCTAAGGTTTCACGCGCATAGGCCAGCGACCACACCGGGCGCTGTGCCAAGGTTCCGC
>JAFKKS010000252.1 GCA_017304555.1 Hyphomicrobiales bacterium | reverse complement strand
AGCCGCGCGACGGCGGCGAGTCGTCGCCCCCCACAGCCCGAGGTCCGGGCCTTCCCTGGGACCGTTCAGGGAGATACCCGCCCCCCTGCGCGTTCGGGCAGCTCGGCGCCGAGAAGCTTGCCGACGGTGTTCGACCAATCCTCCTTGCACGTCGGCGCGACCTTGGTGCAATCGCTGAGCCAAAGTGGGATGACGTTCTCGGCCAGAATCTTTTTGATCCGTGCGCGATCCGCATCCGTCGTCTCAACGAGGGTCATCTTGCCTTTCTTGCCCGCGCAAGGATCCTTGCCGGTATTGCAGTTGATGCCGTCGATGTGCGTCTCGACCGCCATCTTCCAGAGCCGCGCTTCAAGCTCCTGCATGCTCTTGGCCAAGGCGTCGCGCTGCGGCTGCGTGAGCTTGTCCCAAAAGTCCTTCCGGGCGACGTGCAGCACCACGCCGGCGCCGCCGACAGGCGTCACGTTCAGTGACTTGGTGGTCTCGAACCAGTCGTTGCTGTTGCCGTATTGGCTGCCGGTGATCGCGCAATCGACGATGCCCTGCATCAGGCCCTGATAGACCTCCGGTCCCGCGAGGGTCACGGTCGCACCGCCAAGCTGCTTCACCATCTCAGCCATAAGGCTGCCGCTGACGCGCACCTTCTGGCCGCGAAGATCTTCGAGCCCCTTCATGTCGTGCTTGCAGTAGAGAATCTGGAACGGATACGGCCATGCCGCGAGGAGCTTGCCTTTGAAGCGCGTCTCGAGATTGCGCTCGAGAATCGGGCGATAGGCATCCACAACCTTGTGCAGTTCGTCGAAGTCGAAGGCGAGGCCCGGCAGATCAACGCCCATGAGCACGGGCGCTTCGCCGCCGACAAACGAAATCTGAAACGAGACGACATCGAAAGCACCGCTTTGCAGCGTGCGCAGGGACTCGAAGCCCTTGAGGCCGATTTCGTCGATGGTGCGAAACTGCGCCGCGAGCTTGCCGCCGGTGCTCGATTCCAGGTTCTTCCAGAACGGCCGCTCGACCTCGCTCGACTGCGGCTGGTTGCCATACCACCCGAGCGCCCGCAGCGTGACTTCAGCGGCGTTCGCCGGACTGCCGAAGCTTGACGCCAGCAAAAATGCACCCGCCGTCGCCGACACAAACGCCTTGATCATCGATTTCCCCTCTTCAGCGAGATCAGTCCCCAAAGTCTTATGACGATACGAAGCGGCCGTCGGAAAGATCAATATAATCAAGTATGAAAAATCAATGGCGTCACTATAATATCTGGTTATGCTCAACCTTCGGCAATTGGAAATCTTCCGCGCGGTGATGAGCCATCAGAGCACGGTCGGCGCCGCCCGTGATCTCCTGGTCTCGCAGCCGGCCGTCAGCAACGCCATCCGGCATCTCGAGGATCAGCTCGGCTTCGCGCTTTTCGACCGCACCGGAAACCGCCTAGTCCCGCGAGAGGAGGCGCGCGTTCTCTATCGCGAGTCGGAGGCGATCTTCCTATTGTCGCGCGCGCTCAATCAGACCGTCGGCGACCTGAAGGACAACCGGCGCGGCCGCGTGCGCGTTGTGGCGACACCGCAGCTCGGCCACACCGTACTGCCGGCGGCTGTGGAAGAGTTCCTGCGCAAGCGCCCCAAGGTGAAAGTCGTCATCGACATCGCTCAGTCCTACAACGTGGTGGAAAGCGTCGAGGTCGCGGCCGCCGATTTCGGCCTCGCCATCGCGCTCGAGAAGGAGCTGTCGCAGACTTTCGAGATGGTGCCGCTGGCGACACTGCCTTTGGTCTGCGTTGTGCCGGCGCGCCATCCGCTCGCGAAGGCAAAAGTGATCCGCCCGAAGGATCTGCGTCATCAGGCGCTGATCGGCCTCGAAATGGGCAGTCGACTGGGGCCGCTCATCCGGGACGCTTTTCGCGCCGAGGCGGTCGCCTACGCATCGACCGTTGAAGTGCGCTTTTCGGAAACGGCGTTCCGCCTGGTCGAAGCCGGCGCCGGCGTCACCGTCGTCGATGGCTTCACGGCCCGGCAAGCAGTCATCCACGGCGCGAAATGCATCGTGGTTCCCTTCAAACCGACGTCGGCGGTGTCGGGTTGGGCTCTACATCCAAAGTCACGCCCGCTCTCGCGCGTCGCCGCCGCGTTATTGAAGACCATCCAGTCTCACGCCGCCGCATTCAAAGGCGCGTGACGATTTCTCGGCGAAACGCGATCTCAGGCCTTGCGCGCGCGAGCAAGCCCTTCCCGCACCGCGGCGATCGTCGCCTCGACGTCGGCCTCGTTGTTGTAGGCGTGCAGACCCATGCGAAGCTGACCGCGGCGGATCGTATGCGCCACCTTGCTTTGCGTCAGATGCTTCGACAGCGGCTCGATCACCGGGTCGCTCGAAAAGCCGTGCCCGCCGGCGTCGAGTTGCCCCAGCGTGATGATGTGCGACTGCTGCGGGCCGCTGCCCGGCACGGCGGGCTCAACGCCTACCTCGGTGAGACCGGCGTGCAGCCTGGAGGCGAGCGAAAGCACGTGCTTCTCGATGGCCTTGCTGCCGAGATCCAGCAACAGGCTGATCGAAGCATCCGTGGCGTAGGCGCCGGCGAGATTGAAACTGCCGACTTCGAAACGGCGGCTATCCGGCTGGTAGGCGTAGTCGAAGCCGCCCATCGTCGAATGGTCGTCAGTCTGCTGCACGACCGCGGGGCGCGACAGATAAGCGGGCGACAGCCGGTCGATCCATTGCGGCGACACATAGAGAAAGCCGAACGCGTAGAGGCCGAGAAGCCCCTTTGAAGTGGACGTCGCGAAAGCGTCGATCGGCTCCGCCGACAGGTCGTGATGGAGAATGCCGGCCGTCTGCACGCCGTCGACCAGGAACAGCGCGTCACGCTTGCGGGATGCTTCACCGAGACGCTGCAGATCGGTTCGATGGCCCGGCGCGAACGTCGCCGAGGCCGCCGTGACGACGCGCGTGCGCGCATCCATCGCCGCGATCATGCCGTCGATGTCGATCGCACCGTTCGCGAGCGGCTGCACGACGCGTACCTCGATGCCGCGCTCGCGCTGGCGAAGCCACGGATACACGTTGTTCGGATGCTCGGAATCCGACGTCAGGACGACATTGTCGCCCTCCTTCCACGGCATCGCCCAGGCGATGCTGTTCGTCCCGTCGGAGACGTTGCGCGTCGCGGCGACAGTGCCCGTTGCGACGTTCATGAACTGCGCGAATTTCTCCCGCGCCGAGCCGACGCGAACCTCGTGCTGCGTGCGATTGGCCGAGGCCAAAGCGAGATGATCGAGAAAAGCATCGATCGCAACGCGGACATCGTCGTGCAGGATCATCTTGTCGCAGATGGACATATAGGTCTGCGCGCGCACCGCCGGAAAGCCGGCGCGAAACCGCTCAAAGGGAGACGCTGTCTTGGTCGCGCGCGTTTCAGCTTGAAGGGACATTGCTTTTTCTTTCTATGGTCGGTGAGTGTGAGGCGCGCCGGTGGCGCGCGATTAATGGAGAATTTGACTGAGAAAGAGCCGAGTGCGCTCGCTTGCCGGATCTTCGAAGAATTGTTGCGGCGGCGCCGCTTCGACCACCTCGCCGGCATCCATGAAGACGACGAGATCGGCGACCTTGCGCGCGAAACCCATTTCGTGGGTGACGCAGATCATCGTCATGCCGGCCTCGGCAAGCTCGGTCATCACGTCAAGCACCTCGTGGATCATCTCCGGATCGAGCGCGGACGTCGGCTCGTCGAAAAGCATCACCTGCGGGCGTAGCATCAGCGCACGAGCGATGGCGACGCGCTGCTGCTGGCCGCCCGACAATTGGCCGGGGAACTTGCGCGCCTGATCGGGGATACGGACGCGGCGCAGCAATTCGTCCGCGCGCTGCTCAGCCTCTTGCTGTGGCACGCCCTGCGCGAGCGTCGGCCCGAGCGTGAGATTGTCCATCACCGACAGGTGCGGGAAGAGATTGAAGCTTTGGAACACCATCCCGACCTTGCGGCGGACGGCGTCGATGCGGCGGATATCCCCGGTCAATTCAACATTATCGACGAGGATGTCACCTTCCTGATGTTCTTCCAGGCGATTGATGCAGCGGATGACGGTCGACTTACCGGAGCCGGACGGGCCGCAGATGACGACTTTCTCCCCCCGTCCCACGGTAAGGTTGATATCGCGCAGCACATGGAAATCGTCGAACCACTTGTTGACGCCGCGCAGTTCGACAATGGGCTCATGCGTTGACGCATTCGCAGCAGTATCGGTCATGTCTCAGCGTCCCACGGCAAGGTCGCGCTCGACGCGTTCGCTATATTTCGACATCGCGAAGCAGAGCACGAAGTAGAGGATGAAAATGAAGAGGTAGGCCTCGATGCTGTAGCGCACCCAGACCGGATCCTGGATCGCCGTCGAGGTCGCGCGCAGCACGTCGAACAGGCCGATGATGCCGACGAAGGTCGTGTTTTTGAAGGCGCGGATGATCTCGTTCATCATCGAGGGCAAAACGATGCGCATCACTTGCGGCAGGATGATGCGCGTCATCTTCTGCCAATAGTTGAGCCCGACCGTATCGGCCGCCTCGTACTGTCCGCGTGGGATGGCCTGCAGGCCGCCGCGAACGACTTCGGCGGCATAAGCGGCGAAGAACAGCGTCATCGCGATCTGCGCGCGCAGGAATTTGTCGATGGTCACGCCCTCCGGCATGAACAGCGGAAACATCAGCGACGCCATGAACAGCACGGTGACGAGCGGCAAACCGCGCACGATCTCGATGAAGCCGACGCACAGCGCGCTGATCGCCGGCATCTTCGAGCGACGCCCCAGTGCGAGCAGGATTCCGGCCGGGATGCCGCCGACGACGGTTCCGACGAACATCACGAGGGTCAGCGGCAGGCCGCCCCATTCATGCGTCCCGATGGGCCGCAGCCCGAACACACCGCCAAGCAGCAGCGTGAACACCGCCGCTGTCGCAACGAGCCAGGCGACGCAAAGCCAGTAAGACCACAGCCGCCGGATCGTCGATAAGGCAGAGAGGCCAAGGACGATGGCGATCACGAGAACGCCCCGCCAATGCTCCTCGTATGGGAACGTGCCGAACAGCATCACGCGGTACTTTTCCGGCACGATCGCCCAGCAAGCGCCGGCGGCCGCGTGGCAATCGGCGGCGTCCTGCGTGTACCAGACGGCGTTCACGAACGCCCAACGCACCAGACGCGGAACGGTGACGAACAAGGCCCAAAGCGCCAGCGCCGTCATCACCGCGCTGCCGGCGTTCTGGAAGAAATTCCGGCGCAGCCAGTGGCTCCAACTGTCCGTGCGCTGCGGCGGCGGCCGCGGCGGCGCGTGTGTCGGCTTGGCGCTCGATATGCAGATGGGAGCCATCGTCAGCGGTCCTTGATCTGCACAAAGTGGTTGTAGAGATTCATCAGCGCCGCGATGACGAAAGAGATCGCGAGATAGATCGACATCATGATGGCGATCGCTTCGACGGTGTGTCCGCTCAGCGTTACGATAGTGTTGTTGACGCTGAAGAGTTCGGGATAGCCGATCGCGACGCCGAGCGAGCTGTTCTTGACCACGCGGACATACTGGCCGGCGGCCGGCGGAATCATCACCCGCAGGGCCTGCGGAAAGATGATCCGCCGATAGGTATCGAGCGGTCCAAGGCCGATCGTGCGTGCCGCTTCGATCTGTCCGCGACTGATGGACTGGATACCGGAGCGGACGATCTCGGCAATGAAAGCCGCGATATAGAGCGACAGGCCCAACAGCAAGGCGAGGAATTCAGGCGAAAGCGCCATGCCGCCGCGGAAGTTGAAGCCGCGCAGCACGGGGATGGAGAGCGTATAAGACGCGCCCGTCATCCACGATGCTGCAAGCGGCGCGCCAATGACGAGCGCAAGCTGCCATCCGAAAACGGAATGGCGAACGCCGCTGGCGCGGCGACGCGCCTCGGCCCAGCGGCCAACCGCCCAAGCGCCGATACATCCCGCGACGAATGCCAGTCCAATCGCGAGAAGCGATGCGTCCGTATCGACCCAAGGCAGCAACAGCCCGCGATTGCTGAGAAACACAACACCGCCGACGGAGATCGCGTCGCGCGGGCGCGGCAGCGCAGTGATGAGCGTATACCAGAAGATGAGTTGCACGAGCTGCGGCGTATTGCGGAAGACCTCGACGTAAATCGAGGCGAGCCGGCGGATCAGCAGGTTCGACGACAACCGGCCGACGCCGACCAGAACGCCGATCACGGTCGATAGAACAACGCTCGCCACCGCGACTTTGAGCGTGTTCAAGACGGCGACGGCATAGGCGCGCAGGAACGTGTCGTTCGAGCCGAAGGCGATCAGCTTCTCGCCGATGTCGAATCCGCCGATCTGCGTGAGAAAACCGAATCCGGTCGATATGCCCTGCTTCGAGAGAGCGTCTTGCGCATTGCCGATGAGAAACACGCCGGTGCCGAGCACGCCGAGCACGACGATCGCCTGATAGACCCAGCCGCGCACGGCGACGTTGTTCCACGCTCCGCTGAGCGAGAGCGGAGGACGTGGCGGCGGCGGGCGCCGCCGAGGCGCTGCGAGCGACTGATCGGTCATAACGGATACGGCTTTCGCGAACGGGCGGAAGCAGCGCCGCCGCCATTCATAGCGGCGGCGCCAGGCGTCAGTTGAACGGCGGCGCGTAAATCAAGCCACCATTCTTCCACTGGCTGTTGATCCCGCGCTCGAGCTTGAGCGGCGACCCCTTGCCGAGCGTGCGCTCGAACACCTCGCCGTAGTTTCCGACCTGCTTGATGATGCGGTACGCCCATTCGTTGTCGAGGCCGAGCGACTTTCCAAGCTGCCCGGACGTGCCGAGAAGGCGCGCAATGTCCGCGTCCTTGGATTTCTTCATCTCGTCGACATTCTTGGAGGTGACGCCGAACTCCTCCGCCGCCATCATGGCGTAGACGCTCCAGTTGACGATGTCGCGCCATTGCGCATCGCCCTGGCGGACGACCGGCCCCATCGGGTCCTTGCCATAGATCTCCGGCAGGATGACGTAGTCGTCGGGGTTCGAGGCGGCGGTCGCACGGCCGGAGCTGAGGCCCGACGTCGATTGCACGTGCACGTCGCAGCGCCCACTGAAGAACGCGTTGTTGAGCTCCTTACGGTCCTCGATCACCACTGGCGTATATTTCAAGCCGTTGGCGCGGAAGATATCGGCGACGAACTTTTCCGAGGTCGAGCCGGGCTCGACGCAGACGGTGGCGCCGTCGAGGTCCTTGGCGCTTTTAACGCCAAGGTCCTTACGCACCATCAGGCCCTGCCCGTCGTAGAAAATCGGCGCCGCGAAATCGAGACCGAGGCTCGAGTCGCGGCTCAGCGTCCACGTCACGTTGGCGGTGAGCATGTCGACTTCCGACGTTTGCAGCGCCGTGAATCGGGTCTGGCTCGTCACCTTGACGAACTGGGTCTTCTTGGAATCACCGAGGGCGGCGGCGGCAACAGCGCGGCATGTCTCGGCGTCGATCCCCTGCCATTCGCCCTTGGCGTCGAGGCCGGAGAATCCAGGCCGTCCGCCGTTGGCGCCGCAGATGACCTTGTCGCGCTTCTTGACGATCTCCAAAGTCGTATCGGCCCGCGCATCCACCGCCGCCAAGCCGAAGGCCGTCACGCCGGCCAACGCCGCCGCCAAAGCAATAAATCGCATCGTGTCACCTATTTTTTGAGAGCGCGCTTGGTTGAAGTTCTCTTTCGCGCCGAAGCCACAGCTTTCGGCGCGGGAAGGTCGACCGGGGGCACGACATAGCGGTCGCGCTTGACCAGCATGTCCATGCGGAAGTCGAGCCCCCTTTGCAGATGATCGCGCATCAGCCGCTGTGCCTGATCCGGCTGGCGGGCGACAATGGCGGCAAGAATCTCGCGATGCTCAGCCACTGCCGCGAGAACGCGCTCGGGGTTCCGCTGCCGGATGATGCCGAAGGGAATGCGAAAGCGCAGGCGGAACGGCCGGTACATTTCCAGCAGGCGCCGGTTTCCGGCGAGGCGCATGATCTCGAAGTGGAACGCCACGCCGTGATCGTGCACTTCGGTGACGTTGAAGGTGTCGGGCTTGCGCAGCGTTGCATCGAACCGCTTTGCAAAAGGGGCAAGGTCATCGATGCGGCCGCGCTGGGCGGCGAGAAAGGCCGAAAGCCCCTCGATCGCGAAGCGGATCTCATAGAGGTCCTGCAGATCGATCACGGTGAGCGGCCGCAGAACCGTGCCCCGCGTCGGGTGGCTCTCGAGCACACCCTCGCTCACTAGGCTCTTGATGGCTTCCCGGATCGGCGTGCGGCCGAGAGCGAACTTCTCCGCCAAGCCGCGCTCCGACAACGCGACGTTCTCGGAAACCGCGCCGCTCAGCACGAGTTCCACGAGCTTGTCGTAAGCGATGTCGCTGTCACGCTTCTGGGACGATGCCATGTCAGTGGTATACCATCAGCATACCAATGTCGTTGTCAACTGCCTGGAGCGGCGCGTCAGCTAGAGAGCGTGCATTCAGATAGAGAGCGTGCGTTCCGTCACTTCGGCGAACACCTCGCGCCCGGAATCTTTCGAAGACCTGTTTTCGAAGGCCTGGTCGCGCACAGCACACGTGGCGTCTCTTGTGCGGCATCACACCGGGAGGCCGCACGGCGAACCGGCAGCATCACCACACCTTTGCTCTGCACGCTATGCGCGCGAAATTTCGCGTTT
This sequence comes from Hyphomicrobiales bacterium, assembly GCA_017304555.1. Taxonomy (GTDB): domain Bacteria; phylum Pseudomonadota; class Alphaproteobacteria; order Rhizobiales; family Xanthobacteraceae; genus JAFKKS01. Next base: position 19,184 of record JAFKKS010000252.1, on the reverse strand, counting down.
GCGTTTTAGCGAGAGTAGCGCCGATGGAGAAATCAACCGACGTGGTTGACTTAAAACTTTTTTCGCGCCGGAATGCGCGCCATCGCAAGCTCGAGGAAATCAAAAATGTCGGACAAAGATGTCGTCGATGCTGTATCGGCGGATGAAGTGCGCGCCCATGTCGAGCACATCACGACGAAGATTCCGTCCCGCCTCGCCGGCTCTGCGAACGGCAAACGCATGGCTGAATATAGCGCCGCGGCGCTTTCGAAAGCCGGCGTCTCCGCCGAAGTTTTCGAAATGCCCGGGCTGGTCAGCTTCCCGCAGCAAGCCGAGATGCGGGTGCTGGCGCCCACCGAGATTTCCATTGAAGCCAATACATTGGGGCATAGCGTCCCGACCCTCGCCGATGGCCTTGCAGGCGAACTGATCGATGTCGCCTCCGGCGCCTTCAAGGAATACGAAGGCAAGGACGCGACCGGGAAGATCACGCTGTCGGAGCTTTCCTATCATCCGGCCCGGCATGAGAAGCAGCGCATCTCCGCCATTATGGGCGCGACCGGATGCGTGATGATGAACTGGGGGCATCCTGAAAACACCGCGGTGCCCTTCGGATCGGTGAAGCCTGTTTGGGGCAACCCGACGCCGGAAACCTTCAAGACCGAAATGGCAACGCTGCCATGCATCGGCATCGCACGCACCGCCGGCTTGAAGCTGCGCGAAATGCTCAAGGCCGGACCGGTGCGCATCTGGATGCGCGCCAATGTCGAGAACGGCTGGCGTCTGGTGCAGATCACGGTCGGCGAAATCAAAGGCAAGACCGAAGACTTCGTCGTGGTCGGCGGCCACCAGGATTCCTGGCCCGGCCCGCAAGCGACCGACAACGCCGCCGGCAATGCCTGCATCATGGAGCTGGCGCGGGTTTTCAACCAACATCGCGACAAGCTGCGGCGCGGTCTCGTGTGCGGCTTCTGGACCGGCCACGAGACCGGCACCATGATCGGTTCTTCCTGGTACGTCGATCGCAACTGGGATCGGCTGCGCGAGCATGCGGTCGCCTATCTGCAGATCGACCAGCCCGCCTGCGCCGGCACGACACGGTGGAGCGCCGGGTCCAATGTCGAGCTCAAGCGTTTCCATCAGGCCGTCGAAAAACGCGTTCTTGGCGACCGGCCGGCGATATGGCGTCGCGCCGTCAAGAACGGCGACGCCTCGTTCTTCGGTCTCGGCGTGCCGATGCTGGCGGCGCAGGGCGCCTACACCGAGGACGAACTCAAGAAAACCGCGCTGGCGGGCCTCGGCTGGTGGCACCACTCGATCGAGAACACGATCGACAAGCTCGATTTCAAGTTCATGGCCGACCACATGCGCGTCTACGCGGCCTATTTGTGGGAACTTTGCACAGCGATTGTGCTGCCGTTCGAGTACGGCGCGGTTGCCGACCAGTTCATCGAGCGTCTCGACCAGTTGACGCCCGGCGCGGAATCGACCGGCCTTGCTGGTGCCGGCGAGCGGGCTCGTGCCTTCAAAGATGCCGCGACGCGGCTCGACAAGGCCAGCGAGGAATGGCGTGCGCGCTACGCCAAGGGCGAGAAGAACGAAGCGGCCGCCGAGCACCTCAACGCCTGCATGAAGAAGCTCTCGCGCATGCTGGTGCCGCTGGCGAGCACCGCCAAGGGCACCTATGGGCACGATGCCTACGGCTATACGCCGCAAGGCACGATGATCCCGTCGCTGTACGATGCGCAGGAATTCGCGCGGATGAAGGACGGCGAGGCGCGGTGGATGCTGGAGACGCAACTCGTGCGCGCGCGCAATCGCGTCGCCGACGCTCTGGACGACAGCCGCCGCCTCATCGATGATACGCTTGCCGGACTGGCGTAAGGAACACAGGACACGCTGACGCCGATGCGCATCCTCTACCAACTCACCAGTCCGATGGACAAAACCATCGGGCCGCAGGAGGTGGAGCGTCGGCGCGCCGTGTTGCAAAGCTACGCGGCGCAGGAAACGACCATCGCGGTCGAGCCGACCGCACGCGGGCCTGCGGCCATCGAAAGCGCGTATGACGCCGCGATCGTGGTGCCCGAACTGCTGCGTCTCGCGCCCGACGCGGAAGCGCGCGGCTTCGATGCCGTCATCATCGGATGCTTCAGTGATCCGGGCATCGAAGCGCTGCGCGAAACCCGCAAGATTGCGATCGTCGGCCCCGGCGCCGCCTCCTTTCATCTCGCCGCGCAGCTCGGCACGCGGCTGACATTACTGACACCCGCGGGGCGCGGCCTCGGGCGTGTCGCGGCACGACTGCGCTCGCTTGCGCTCGATCCGCTTCTTGCCTCGGTACGTGGCATCGGCCTTTCGGTCATGGACCTTGCGCAACAGAAGCCGGGCGCATTGGACAAGGCCGCAGCCGCCGCTCGCGCGGCGGTGGCGGAAGATCGCGCCGATGTGCTCGTGCTCGGCTGTATGAGCATGGCGTTCCTGCCGGGCATCTGCGAGGATTTGAGTGAACGCGTCGGAGTGCCGGTGGTCAATCCGGTCCTCGCGGCGCTGAAAACAGCGGAAACATTGGTCGGCATGAAGCTTGCACAAAGCAAGGCCGCCTATCCGCAACCCAAGGAGCAAGTCGTCATCTAACGAGAAATCAATACGCCGGCCGCAATGGCCGCATCGGAGGGAAGCGCAATGACGTTCTGGAGCAAACTGGCGGGCGCCGTGGCGATCGCCGCCGCCGTCTCACTGACACCGCAAATACTGACGCCGTACGCATACGCCGCACAGCCCGGCACCCTGGTGACCGGGGACAATCTGCCGGCAAACCTCGATCCGCATCAGATCTTCGACGTTCCGATGCAGCTCTACAGCCTCAACGAATATGACAACCTCTATCGCTACGAGGGAAACCCGCCGGAACTGAAGCCGTGGCTCGCGGAATCCTACACGGTCTCGCCGGATGGGCTGACCTATGAGTTCAAGCTGCGGCACGGCGCCAAGTTCCACGACGGCAGCGAGATCACTGCCGACGACGTCGTCTACAGCTTCAAGCGCGTGCTCGCGCTCGGCAAAGGCCCGTCAGGTGCGTTCAAACCGGTGCTCAAGCCCGACAACGTCACCGCGCCGGACAAATACACGGTCAAGTTCGTTCTCGACCATGCCTACGCTCCGTTCCTCTCGGCTGTTCCCATCGTGATGGTGGTCAACCAGAAAATCCTGAAAGCGCACGAGAAGAACAACGATTGGGGTGCCGCCTGGCTCGGCTCGAATGGCGCGGGATCGGGAGCCTATATCCTCGACGCGTCGACCTATCGCCCGCTGGAGCGGGTCGATCTGAAACAGAACCCCGCGCACTTCAAAGGCTGGAGCGACAATCCGCAGGCGCCGAAGGAAGTGCAGATCATCCCGACGCGCGAAACCTCGACACGCGTGCTCGCCCTGCTGAAAGGCTCCGTCGACATGACGGACAGCTATCTGCCGACGGATCAGGTCGAGCGCATTCAGAAGGCGAAGGGCGTGCACATCGAGAAGCACACCTCGATGCGCGTGTTCGTGCTGCGCATGAACAATACCAAGCCGCCGCTCGACAATATCAACATGCGCAAATGCCTCGCGCATGCCTTCAACTATGACGGCTTCATCACGGAAATCCTCAAGGGCTACGACTACGATCTGAAGAAAGCCAAGGCGTTCTGCGACAAGGCGAAGGCGGAAGGCGCGCCGACCACCCGCCCGATCGAGATCCATATCCAGTCGCAACTGGAGCAGACCAACCAGGCCGCGCAACTGCTGCAAAGCGACCTCTCGCAGATCGGCATCAACCTGAAGATCGTCAGCGACACCTGGGCCAACATCACCACCAACACGGCGAAGGCCGACACCACGCCCGACATGTGGGTGCATTGGGTGTCGACCTACTTCGTCGACCCCGAGAACTGGGTCGGGCAGATGTACGACAGCCAGTTCCATGGAACCTGGAAGGCGTCATCCTGGTACAAGAATCCGAAGGTCGACGAACTGCTGAGAAAGGCCCGCTCGGTGACGGACCAGAAGGAGCGCCAGCCGCTCTACGAAGAGGCGACGCGATTGATCGTGGCCGATAGCCCCGACATCTGGGTCTACAACACCGTTGAGTTGCGTGGCGTGACCGACCGCGTGAAGGACTTCCGCTTCTCGCCGGTCGGGTCCGGTGGCGAGATGCGCTGGATCAAGCTGGCCAACTAAAAAGCAAGGCGGCGGCGTCACGCGACGTCGCCGCCGCCTTCTCTCGTTTTGCGCCTCCCGGCTCGCTTGCGAGCCGTATTCATTGAGAAATAAGTCGGCAGCGGGTTAGGAATCGCCAGGCATGCTTCGTTTCATTCTCCGTCGTGTGCTCCTCGCGATTCCCTCGCTGTTCGGCCTGCTTGTCTTGACGTTTTTCCTGGTGCGCGTCGTGCCCGCCGATCCGGCGACAGCACTTGCTGGCGAGAACGCGACGCCGGCACAGATCGCCGCCATTCGTCACGAATACGGCTTCGATCAGCCGCTCTATAAGCAGTTCGTCGTCTATCTCGGGCAAGTCGCGCGCTTCGATTTTGGCGAGAGCGCCTATTCGCGACGCCCCGTGTCGCTCGATATCAAGCAGCGGTTGCCGGCGACGCTCGAACTCACCATCACCTCGCTGCTTCTCGGAACGTTTCTCGGCATTCCGCTCGGGACAATAGCCGCCGTCTATCACAACCGATGGCCGGACATCACACTCCGCATTCTCTCCGTCGCCGGCGTCGCCATCGCGGCTTTCTGGTTCGCGATCGAGTTACAACTCCTCTTTTCGATGGAACTCGACTGGCTACCGCTACGCGGACGCCTCAGTAGTTCGATGGATGCGCCACCACTCGTGACCGGATTCATGCTCATCGACAGTCTTCTTGCCGGCCGGTGGGATGCGTTCACGGACACCTTGCACCATCTCATCCTGCCGGCGATGACGCTGTCTCTCGGCGGGCTCGCCACAATCGCGCGCTTCACGCGCGCCGGCGTGCTGGAGACGCTGCAGCGTGACTTCGTGACCTATGCGCGCGCGCAGGGCGTGCCGAGCCGCGTCCTGATCTGGAAATACGTGCTGAAGAATTCGATCGTCGCCGCGCTGACGCAGATCGGCTTGCTGTTCGGCGGCCTCATAGCCGGCGCGGTCGTCGTCGAAACGATCTTCGACTGGCCGGGCATCGGCTTCTACACGGTGCAGGCGATCCTCACCGCCGATTACAAAGTTATCCTCGGCGTCACCGTCGTCATCGGTGTCATCTACGCCGCCGTCAATATTCTGGTCGATCTCATCCATGGGCTTGTCGACCCGCGGCTGCGGGAACAGCTCTGATGCTGGTCCTCAAGAAATTCGCCAAGGACAAGCCCGCCGTTCTTGGCCTCATCATCGTGCTGATCGTCATCTTCGTTGCGATCTTCGCGCCTTTGCTTGCGCCCTATCCGGGCGACGTCTCGGCGTCGCATCTTCTACGTCGGCTGAAGCCGCCGACCTGGGCCTATCCTTTCGGCAGCGACAATCTCGGCCGCGACATCTTCTCCCGCGTGATCCTCGGCACGCGCGGCGCGCTCATGATCGCGACGACCGTCGTCGGCCTCGCGATGGTCATCGGCGTGCCGCTCGGGTTGCTCGGCGGCTACTACATCGGCTGGGGTTCCGAGTTTATCATGCGCGTCACCGATATGTTCCTGGCGGTGCCGCAACTGATCCTCGCGCTCGCCTTAGCGCAACTGATGACGCCGAGTATCGAAAGCGCAATGCTTGCCTTGACACTCACCTATTGGCCATTCTTCACACGCATCGTCTACGCCGAAACGCGGCGGCTGAAAAACGCGCTGTTCATCGACGCCTTGCAGTGCATGGGCGCAAGCGTGCCGCGCATTCTCTTCCTGCATATTCTGCCGAACTGCATTTCCTCCATCATCGTGCGCGCGACCATCGGCATGGGCTTCACGATCCTGATGGCCGCCGTTCTCGGCTTCCTCGGCATGGGCGCGACGCCGCCCGACCCCGACTGGGGCCTCGCCATCTCGGAAAGCCGGCAGTACCTGCCGGACTCGTGGTGGTTCGCGACCTTCCCCGGCCTCGCGATCTTCTTCACCGTGCTGGGCTTCAACATGCTCGGCGACGGACTGCGCGATATCGTCGACCCGCGCCTGAGGCGTTCCCGATGAGCGCGCCGCTGCTCGATATCCAGACCATGCGCCTGTCCGTGAAGACGGACGAGGGCATGGCGCAGATTCTGGATCACGTCGCCTTGACGCTACCGCGCGGACGCATTCTCGGCCTGGTCGGAGAGTCCGGCTGCGGCAAGTCGACCTTGGTGCGCGCGGTGCTAGGCATCCTGCCGCGCGGCGCGACGGTCGACAGCGGCCATATCCTCTTCGAGAACGAGGACCTGCTCCGTCTCAGCGAGCAAGAGCTAGCGAAACGAATCCGCGGCAGCCGCATCGGCTTCATTCCGCAGGACCCTTATCTCGCACTCAATCCCGTGTTCACGGTCGGCGACCAGTTGCTGTCGGTGATGCGCTGGCACGCGCCGGCGCCGCCCGGCGTGACGGGGAGACGAGCGCGCATGCGGCATCACCGCGAGCGGCTCGTCGAGCTTCTTCGCCGCGTGCAAATCCCCGAGCCGGAGGCGGTGCTCGACCGCTATCCGCACCAGTTTTCCGGCGGCCAGCGCCAACGCCTGATGATCGCCGGCGCGCTCGCGTGCAGCCCGCGCCTCGTGATCGCCGACGAGCCGACCACCGCACTCGACGTCACCACCCAACTGCAGATCCTCAAGCTCTTGAAATCGCTCGTCGCCGAATTCGACATCTCCATGCTGTTCGTCACGCACGATTTCGGCGTCGTCGCGCAGCTCTGCGACGACATCACCGTGATGTATGCCGGGCAGACGGTCGAAAGCGGACCGACGGCCGCCGTGCTGGCCGACCCGCAGCACCCCTACACGCAGGCGCTGCTCGCCTGCCATCCGGACCGCGCACAATCGCTCCTCGGCATTCCCGGCCGCGTTCCGTCGCCGCTCAACGCGCCGCCCGGCTGCCGTTACGCGCCGCGCTGCCCGCACGCGATCGACGATTGCACGCGCCGCGCGCCGCATTTCGCGGAAACGGGAGCAGGACATCTCGTCAACTGCCGCCTCGCGGAAACGCAGCCGGAGGCGGCATGAGCAACGACTCCGCGGTTCTCGATGCGCGTGACGTCGTCGTGCTGCTCGGCGGGCAGAAGCGCTGGCTTCGCCCGGTCATCCAGCCGGTGCGCGCCGTTGCCGGCGTATCTCTCGCGTTGCGCAGCGGCGAAACACTCGGGCTCGTCGGCGAATCCGGCTGCGGGAAATCGACGCTTGGGCGGACCCTTCTCGGCATCCAGCGCGAGAGCAGCGGCACGATCCTGCTCGACGGCAAAGATGTCGGCGGCCAACCTCCGCAACGCGCGCGCACCCTGCGCCGCGCCATCCAGTACGTGCACCAGGACGCCGGCGCCGCACTCGACCCGTGGTGGAGCATCGGAGGCCTGCTCGAAGAGGCCATGATCATCCAAGGCATGGGCGACAAGGCGACGCGACAGGCCAAGGTCGACGAGATGCTGCTGGCCGTCGGGCTCGATGCCTCGTTCAAACCGCGCTACGTCCACGAACTCTCCGGCGGGCAGCTGCGCCGCGTCACGCTCGCGCGCATTCTCGTGCTGGAGCCGCGCATCATCATCCTCGATGAACCGACTTCGGGGCTCGATCTGTCGGTGCAGGCGACGGTGCTCAATCTGCTCGCCGACCTCAAAGCGCGGATGCAGCTGACGTACCTGTTCATCTCGCATGACCTCTCGGTCGTCGCACGCATGTGCGACCGCGTCGCCATCATGTATCTCGGGCGGATCGTCGAGATCGCGTCAGCCGACAAGGTCTTCGCCAAGCCGCGCCACCCTTACACGCGGGCGCTGCTCGCAGCGGCGCCGAGCCTGGAGCCCGGCGCGCAGATCGGCGGCGGCATGATCGAAGGCGAGCCGCCCAACCCGCGCAATCTGCCGAGCGGATGCGCGTTTCGCACGCGCTGCCCCTACGCGATCGCAGCGTGCGCGGAGGCGGTGCCGGAACTCGCGCCGACCGAGGACGATACGCATCAGGCGGCGTGCATCCGCTGGAAAGACGTCGCGGCTGACGAGGTTGCCTCGCGCGCGCCTCTCCCCTCCAAAGCGCAGGTGACGACATGAAGGCCGCCTACTTCAAAGACTATGGACCGGCATCGAAGGTGCTGCAGATCGGCGAACTGCCCGACCCGCAGCCAGGCGCGGACGAAGTTCGCGTGCGCGTGCGCTACTCGGGGATCAATCCGTCCGACTGCAATCGCCGCTCGGGCACGCGCGACCGGCCGGGCTACCCGCTGATCATTCCGCACAGCGACGGTGCCGGGGAAATCGACGCAGTCGGGCCGGGCGTCAGCCCCTCGCGCGTCGGCGAGCGCGTGTGGATCTGGAACGCGCAGCGCGCGCGGCCGTTCGGCACGGCGGCGGAGTACGTGACGTTGCCGTCCGAGCAAGCGGTGCGCCTGCCTGACAACGTCTCGCTGGAGGAAGGCGCCGGCCTCGGCGTGCCGGCGATGACGGCTTACTTCTCGCTGTTCGCCGACGGCCCGCTGAAAGGCCTGGACGTGCTCGTCACCGGCGGCGCCGGCGCCTGCGGCCTCTATGCCGTTCAGTTCGCGCGGCTCGCCGGCGCGGCGACGGTGATGACGACGGTGAGCGGCGACGCCAAGGCGAAGGTGGCGGCGGAAGCCGGCGCACGGCACATCATCAACTATCGCGAAGAGAACGTCGCCGAACGCGTGAAGCAGATCACGGATGGCCGCGGCGTCGATCGCATTTCGGAGGTCGACTTCGGCGGTAATCTGAAAACCACGCTCGCGGTGATGAAGGTCGACTGCGCCATCGGCGCGTATGCGTCAAAGGGCGCGCCAGAGCCTGCGTTGCCGTTCTATCCGTTCCTGTTCAACAACACCGTCGTGCGCTTCATCCAATGCTACGTGATGCCGGCGGACCTTCGCGTCGCCGGCACGCGCGACCTGACGCGTTGGTGCGAGGAAGGCGCACTCGTTCATCCCGCACGCACCGTCCTGCCGCTTGAAGACATCGCCAAAGCGCATGAGCTTGTCGAGCAAGGCGCCGTCATCGGCAAGGTGATGGTGAGGATTTAGACGGCCCGTCACCCTGAGGTGCGAGGCGCGTCAGCGCCGAGCCTCGAAGGGCGACGGCCCCAGATTCCCGGGCCGTGCATCCTTCGAGGCTCGCGGAGCCTGTCATTGGGCCGGCGAAGCCGGCCCCGTTGGCGAGCACCTCAGGATGACGGGTAAGGCAATGCGCCCTGTACGTCCTTAACCCGCTCCAACGAAATCCGGGCCGAGTGGCCGCAGCCGCACGCCGGGCCGCAGCTTCTTGAACGGATAGTGCGACGGATCGGCCAGATAGTGGCCCGGCGCAATGACCACGATCACCTTCTCGGCGATCGGCTCGAACTCAGCGCGAAAGTGACACGTGCTTTTGAGCACGAGGATCTTCTGATCCCTCGGCTCAATGCCGAGATGCTGGAACGGTGCCTGATCGTGCGCCTGCATCCGCTTGGTCGTGACGGCGATGCTCACGCCGCCGATGGTCAGCAGCGCCATCGGTCCGAGATCGACGTCGCGCCCACCGGAAACCTGGCCCGTCGTCGTCATCTTGCCACTGCCGAGGCGCGCGACGCGAAACGTCCCGTGGAACGGCTTGACGCCTTCCGGGCCGGAGCGCCCGCCAAGGGCGATCGTTATGTCGCGCCCCTCGCCCGCCGCATGCGCCGCCTTCGCAGCATCCGCGTCGCAGAAGTAGCCGACCGCCGCACCTTCCGCTTTCAGCGCAACCAGCGCTTCGAGAACACCTGTGGTGTCGGCAGTCGAGCCGCAGCCCGGATTGTCCTGCGTGTCCGCGAGAACGATCGGCTTCGACGCAGTGCGCGCCAGCTGCATCGCTTGCCGCACGCCGTCTTCCGGCGTCAGCATCGGAACAGCGAACTCCGACTCGCGCAGCGCGATTTCGCGCGCCATGCTATCGGCGGCGCGATCCGCCGCCTCCTGCGTCCAAGCATGCGCGATCACGGCCGGGCCGCACCAGTAAAGATCGGACGGCGGAAAGCCGGCGAGATACGAAAGATTGATGACCTCACCTTCGCCGACAATCGTGCGGTCGACGACACTGCGCGAAGGTTCCACCATCGTGCATTGATCGTTGAGCGGAATGAGGAACGGCAGCTTGCGCAGCGCGCGTCCCTTCGGCCGTCCGCGCGCGAGCAACAGCGAGAGCGCTTGCGCCGCATAATCCCCCGTTTCCGCGCGATCGATGTGCGGATAGGTGCGATAGGCGAGAAGCGCGTCCGTCGTCTCAACCATCTGCGGCGTGACGTTGGCGTGATAGTCGAGGCTGATGACGACCGGGACATTTTCGCCGACCGTCGCACGCACGCGCCGCAGCAACTCGCCCTCGCCGTCCTCGAACGGCTCCGTCACCATCGCGCCGTGCAGATCGAGATAGACGGCGTCGACCGGCAGCGCTGCCGACAGCCGCCCGATCATCTCGCCAGCGATGCGCTCGAAGGCGTCGGCGGTGACAAGGCCGCCTGCGCCGCCGCTCGTCCACAACAGGGGGACGATCTCATGCGCTCCCGACATGCGCTTGAGAAAGCCCGACAGGCCGAAGCTGATGTCGCGGAACCAGGTCAGCACCTCGTCGCCACGCACCAGCGGTGGTCTGTCGCGATGGCTCGCGAAATACGCGAAGTCGGTTTTCGGTGTGACGAAGCAATTGGTCTCGTGCTGAAAGCCGCCGACGGCGATACGGGCCATGAATGTTTCCTGGATTCAGTGTTCGTGGGTTGGCCAGTATTGTTAGCCGAAGTCGCGCCGCCATGGCGTGCGCGAACACGATAGCGGCAATGCTGGCCATGCAACACGGCCGTGCAACGGCGCAGGACGCATCAATTGCCTACCGAGGATTTCTGCTTCGCTGCTGCGGGCGACACAGAGCTATCGGCTTGCGCCTTGACGATTGCCGCGGCGAGCTCGTGGAGATGCAATCTTCGGTTTTCAGCGAGGTCTCGGTAACCCTTCGCGAGATCGAGATACGACTTGCGGATCAGGTCATTGGCCGCGTGCGCGGCCAATTGCTCAAACGCCGCCGCTTTTTCCAGGTACGCATTGACCGTACGCATTGAACCCCCGACACTCTCGGGAGCCAGCTTCGTCCTTTTTACGGCGGGCCGCAACGATCATCGGCATGCAATCTCAAGATCACTCGCCGAGCCACTCATGAAGCGGCATCGGCCGCCTCGTGCGAAGCGGCCTACACGCTAAGTGCAACTCTCAGTCGTCGAGGTCGAGGTCGAGCGCAGTCTCGCCCTTCTGGCGCAGGATCAGGCGCCGCTGCGGCACCAGCACGGTGTAGGTGACTGTGTGCGTGTCGCTTGAGCCGGTGCCGGTCGATTCCGAATCCGTCCACACGCGCTTGCCGGAAATCGTCGCCTTTACGGCGACCTTTGCGAAGATGCTGGCAAGCAGTCCGGTTTCGCCGCTGCTTTCGACCGATGACCCGAACTCCGTCGCGACCGCATGCAGCTTCACATCGGACTCGCTCGTCGTCGAGGAGTCCGTGACTTGTTGCGCGCGGCGCTTCTGCGCGATCTCGAACGTCAAATTCGGATTCGTGCCGACCGTCGGTGAGAGCTGGATGACGTGATAGTAGTATTCCGGATCCGGCGGGAACGACATGCCCGTCAGATACGGATTTCCGCGAATGTAGAAGATGTTGTCGCGGGACGTATCGACCTCGACGTCGTATCTGACCTCGTGACCGGTTGATTCGAAGGTTTCCTCGACCAGCGATCCGAAATTGAGCACCCACGTTCCCGTCAGCGGCCGCTCCTCGAAGTCCTTGAAGATCAGCGTGAGGTGGTACTTGCGCTTGCCTTTCTTCGGCGCCGCCGGTTTCGGCTTGGTGGTGCCTTGCCCTTTGCGGATACGATCTTCGGTCATGTCCTGGGCTTGGCCCTCGTCGACCCGATCCTGCTGCTTGGCCTCGTCGATCTGATCGACGTCCTTCTTCGTCTCCTCCCGCGCCTTCTGCGGGTCGGGGTCCAACTGCTTCTTGACGATCGCCTTGGTGTCTTCGTTGGAGAGGGAGCCGCTCTTCTGCGCGTCCTTCGCCATCTGCACCGTCGCCGCGGTCTTTGCGAGCTCGGCCGCTTCCTTCCCGAAACTCAAAGCCGTATCCACCGCTTTCTGATACGCCGCGAGCGCGCTGAGCTGGTTCTGGTTCAGCCCCGTCACGTCGCGGAACGCATCGCCCTTGCCGAGCAGTTCCATCAAGCTCTGCAGGCCGGCAGGATCGGGCAGCGCCGGCGCGTTCTGAATATTCACGACCGGATTGGGGAAATCCTTCGGCTGCAGATCGCCAGGGTCGGCGCGGCGCGTGTCGGTGTTGAGCGGAAGGATCTGCGTGCTCGGGCTGTCGGGGATCGGCGATTCCTCCCAGCGCCAGAACCGGCTTTCGTCCTTCTCCTCGCAGGAATTGCACTTGCCCATCACCGCTTCGGCAGGTCGAACGTCTCGTCGATAGTCGGGTCGAGCTGATAGCCTGGCGCAACCGGCATGACCAGTGAATTGCCCGCGATGCCGATGACGCGGTTCTCGACGACCGAGGCGACGCTGCGCCCATTCGCCTTGCCCGGCGCGATGATGCCGTCGAGCAGCATGAAGCGCCGCTCCGCCGTGAAATCGAAGAACAGGCATTTGTTGTAGTATTCGAGGTTCTCGTTGAGATGATGGATGAGGTTGTTGGCCGCATTCACATCCTCGCCACGCGGGTTGCGCAACTCCGCCTGGGTGAGCGGCGTGACGATATAGGCGCCGTCGCCGCCAGCGAAGATGTCGTTGTCGATGCGACTATCGAACAGCGTCCCTGAGAAATTCGCCGTCCGGTAGCGGAGATTGCCTGTGCGCAGCCGGATCTTCAGGTACTTGTTCTGATATTGCGCCAGATTGCTCGCCTGGTCGGGCGGCAGCCTGCTCAGGTCCAGCTTGATCGAAATGGCGTCGATGCTGTCGCGCGACACATAGAGCGGCGTCGTGGCGCTCTGGCGGATCGAGATGCGCATCAGCACGCTTTGCCGGAATGTCGACAAAAGCGTCAGGTCGAACTTGAGATCGATGCCCTTGTCCGTCTCGATGCGGATCGTGTCGAGCAGATATTCGATCGCCCGCGGCCCAACGTGCTTCGCCAGTTCCTCATCGGTGATCTTCTTGTCGCGGTAGGCATCGAGAGAAATGCCGAAGAACGAATAGAAGGCGACAATCGCGTCATCCACCTTCTGCTCGTTGGTGTTGAAGAAGAAGAACTCCATGAACAGTTCGCCGGAATAGAAGTTGACGGCCTGTTCGGCATAATTCTTCCGCGGATAGCCGATGCTGTCATAGTAGTTTTCGTAAGGGCTTTCCTGCTCGTTCTTGATCCGCGCGATAGCGTCGAAAGCGCTACGCAGCTCGGGGCGGAAAACGTGCTTCTCCAATGAGTTTCGCCACCGCAGGCACGTCTCGATATCGAAGCTCGTCATCTGCAGCGGAATGAACAGACATTCCTGCACGCCCGCCAGGCGATTGCGGACGGTGAAATGGCGCAGCACCTCGAAATACTGAATGGTGATGGCGTGACAGTGATTGTAGTTCGCGACCGATTCCGCGGTCGCCTGCACGCGCTCGCCCTGGCTCACGGTCTGGACGACGGTTGCGCGCTGCGAACGCACAACGCTTGCCGCCTGTTGCGTGCGGTCGACGATGCTCTGAAGGCTGCTGGCTGTCGTATCCCGCGTCGCGCTTTGGCTGGCATTCGATGACGCCGTGCCGCCGCCGCCGCTGATCCCGAGCAGGCTGCCGAAGGAGCCGACGCCCGGGATGATGCCCATGATCGAGCTACCGAGGCCGAAGCCGATGCCGCCGGTGGAGGCCTTGGAGTTGCCGCGGATATTCTCCGTCAGCGTTCCCGACACGATCTCACTGATGTCGCGGTCGCGCACGAGGCTGTTGTTGAGCGATTCCTCATAGTCGAGCGACTGCGAATTCGCGGCGCTCTCGCGCCGCTCCCAGTCGAGCACGGCGATCTGCTTCTTCTGCCCCGGAGCAAGCGGCAGCGAATAGACGATGTCGCCGAGCGAGTAGCCGTCCGGCAGCCACTCCTGCTTGAAGTGCAGCAGATGGCCGTGGGCGATGCTCGCCGCCTGATAGATCGTCGGCGTGTCCCATTCGATCTGGTGCATCTGGTTCAGATGCGTCCGGCCACGAAAGACCGGCTTGTCGGTTCCCTTGATCGCGACATCGACCTTGTAGTCGACCATCAGCTTATCCAGCAGGTCCTTGTTGAAGACCCCCGTCTTGACGGCTGCGCTGGCCGTGCTCGGCGCGGCGCGCGCGATGTTTCCGTCGACCGTTGCCGCCGGCGGCGCGACAGCCGCCGTTGCCGTTATAAAATTAGCCGGCTTGATCTGCCGGCTTTCGATGGCGTGGAATTTCTTGAAGACGCTGAGCGGGACGAACCCTGGAACGCCGTAAATGTCCTGAAGGTCGATCTCGCGCTCTTCCTCGAGAACGTCAGCGATGATCGACGGCTCGCTGGTGCGCACCACCGTGTAATAGCTGTATTCCTCCAGCACTTTCCGCTCGTAGAAATTCAAGTCGCCGCAACCACAGTCACACTCTTCGGCGGCCGCTTCGCCATCGCGGCTTTCGTTGATGACGAGGATCACCCGCTCGGGAATCATCGAGGTTGGCGGGGTATTCGCGGTCTCCGGCGCGGTCACCAGCCGGATGGGCAACTCGGCGCTGAAGTCGTCCTTGCTCACCGAGGCTTTCGCTGCCGTCACATGCTTGATGTCGCCCGGCACCTCGAAGAGCAGCGGGGTCGTCACGAAATAGCCGTTGGTTTCCGTTCGCGCCGCCGCCACCGGGGCGAATTCCGGGGCTGCGCTGGCGTCGTTGGTGGCCGCGAACAGAACGATCTGGAAGCCGTCGAGCTTGGTATCGGCCTTGTTCGAGATCAGCTTGCCCTTGACCGGGTAGGTCGCGTTCACCGCCGGGTTGTTGACAGGATCGCGCGCCTCGACGTCGATCTCGATCGTCGCGTTCGCAAGCTCGCGCGTCGTGAACTCGAGGAATTCGGCCGCCGCGCCGCTGCTGCCGCGGACCTTTATCTTCGTGCGGCTGCCGGAGGCTGTGTTGGCGCGCAGCACGATCGGCGCGCCGGCATTGATCGCCGCAAGGTCATAGTCGACCAACACGATATTATTGTCTTCGATCGGATACGCCTCTTCGATCGTGAACCCTTCCCGGTTCACGAAGCGCACGATCAACTGATAGCCGAAGAAGGCGTCGGCATCGCCTTTCGGCTCGAACCGATACTCGACCGTCTTGATGTTGCTCGTCGGCGTCGTCGCCGTTCCAAACACAACGACGTCACCAAGAACCTTCACATCCGCCGTCGGAATATCGAGAATCGAAAGGTCTTCGACGCGCTTGAAGGACATGCCCCGCTTGAGCGCCTTCTCCAATGTGTCGATCGCAGTGGATGAAATATTCTTGTCCGCAAGAGCCTGCTTTAGATCTTGCAGCTTCGAAACATCATTGATGTTCGGCTTCATGACGTAACCCCGGGCAAGCGTTGCAGTATTCCGAAGCCACCGCACGCGGCGGCAGGTCGTGAATTCGCTAAGGCACTTCCGAAGTGAGTCGGCGCAGTACGGTTCTTGAAAACGTAGTGGCGCGCTGCAACACCACCGTACCGGCATATTCCTGAAAATCAGAATGACGGAATCCGGCCAATCCGATTCAATTTCATCGCGTCCGTGCCGATGCGTCGTGTCGCGCGGAATGGCAAAAACGAAAGCCGCGCGCGGATGCCAGATCCGAGCGCGGCCGTTTGTCAGATCGAGAAGCGCGCCGTACCCGTAATATCGCAGCGTGCGCGGTCGCGGATTTTGTCAGCGATGCTTGAAGCGCGGCGGCTCCTTCGCGAAGAACGCACGCACGCCTTCGCCGCAGTCTTCCGTCGAGAACGCTTCGTCACTCAGGACCAGCGTCTGCTTGACGGCCTCATCCTCCGTCATGTCGAACGACAGATCGACCGCCGCCTTGCAGAGTTGCACGGCTCGGTTGGGGCGCTCCGCCAGGGTCGCCGCCATCTCCTGCGCGACACGAAGCGCGTCGCCCTTCGGCGTGACGCGATTGATCAATCCCCATGACAGCGCCGTCTCGGCGCTGATCGGGTCGCCGAAGAACATCATCTCCTTGGCGCGGCCTTCGCCGACACGGCGCGTCACGCGCACCGTGCCGCCGCTGCCGGGGAAGACGCCGAGCTTGATCTCGGGCAGGCAAAGCCGCGTGCCTTCTTCGACAACGATCAAGTCGCAACACACCGCAAGCTCGAGGCCGCCGCCGAAAGCGAGGCCGCGGACGGCCGCAATGGTCGGTTTCGGGAAATCGTCGACCCTGCTGTAGGCGTCGTTTTCCGGCCCCAGCTTCTTCGGCACGACGACACCCTTGCCCATCACGCTCGGGAACTCGCTGATATCCGAACCCGCACAGAAGGCGCGATCGCCAGCCCCGGTCAGCACCATCACGCGCACGTTCGGGTCTGCCGCAAGCCGGTCAAGCGTCTCCAGCAGTTGCCGCGTCAGTTCCAGCGTGACGAGGTTCAGTGGCGGATTGTTGAGCGTGACGGTCGCCACGCCGTTCGAGATTTCGCACAGGATCGGTGCCGCGCTCATGGTGTTGTCTTGACCTCGTTGCGTTGAGAGTGTGCCGCACGCGAGGGTCGCGCGCGGAAATCGGGTAACAGATTCATCGGCTCGTCACGGAACAGGCGTGCGTCCATCGGCTTGAGCTGCGGCGAGACGAGGATGGGGAAACCGACGTGCGCGCGGACATGCTCGTCGAGCGACAGGCCGGGCGCGATCTCGATGAGCATCACGCCTTCCGGCGTCAGTTCGAAAACGCCCCGATCGGTGATGAAAAGGACCTGCTGACCGCGCTCGAGCGCGTAGCGCCCGTTGAAGGTTAGCTGCTGCACGTCCGGTAGCCACTTCTCCACCGCGCCGTCCTTGTCCAATGTTACACCGCCGACGCCATCGGGGCGGATCTTCAATCCACTGGTGGTCAGCGTGCCGGAGAACACGACCTTGCGCGCGCCTTGGCTGATATTGATGAAGCCGCCCGGCCCGTTGATCGATTTGTCGTAGCGGCTGACGTTGACGTTGCCGTGGCGGTCGACCTCGGCGAAGGACAGGAAGGCGATGTCGAGGCCACCGCCATCGTAGAAGTCGAACTGATCCGGCTGCGCCGCCATCATGTCGTAATTGACGCCGGCGCCGGCATTCTTGCCGCCTGCCGGCACGCCGCCGATGATGCCCTGCTCCACCGTGAGCGTCAGCTCCTTGTAGAAGCCCTCCTCGGCGGCGACGCTCGAAATGCCGTTCGACACGCCGAAGCCGAGATTGACGACGGCGCCGGGGAACAGTTCCATGGCGCCGCGCCGCGCGATGACCTTGCGGATGTCGAAGGGGATCGACGCGATTTCGCGGTCGGGCAGCCGCACCTTGCCGGCATAGGCCGGGCTATACGCCACCTGATAGGTTTGCTGCTGCTCCGGGGCGATGACGACATAGTCGACGAGCGCGCCCGGCACCTTGACCTCGCGGCCGGAGAGGCTGCCGGCGGCCGCAAGGCGCTGCACCTGCGCGATGACGATGCCGCCGTGGAGATGCGATGCCGCGGCGAGCGAGAAGTTCTCGCCGAGGAACGCCTCGTCCTCCATCGAGATGTTGCCGTTCTCGTCGGCCGTGGTGCCGCGAATGATCGCGACGTTGACCGGAAAGGAGCGGTAGAGAAGGAACTCCTCGCCGTCGATCTCGACGAGCTTGACCAAATCCTCGGTCGTGCGCCGGCTTTGCTTGCCGCCGCCATGGCGCGGATCGATGAAGGTGTGCAGGCCGGTCTTGGTGAGCAGCCCGGGTCGACCGGCAGCGATGTCGCGGCAGAGCTGCGAGAGCGCGCCCTGCGGCAGCGTGTAAGCCTCGATCTCGTCGGCGATGGCAAGCGCGGCGATCGCCGGGCAATTGTTGAAGCCGCCGCTGACGACCCGCTTCACCAAGCGCGGGTCCGCGAGCTTGTTGAAGCCGGTCGTTTCCCAATCGCCGATCGACACACAACTGACCAGCGTAAGCCCGCGGGGTTCCGCCGTTTGCGCGAAGCGGTCGCGCAAGGCGTCGATCATCGCCTCCGGAACGGCGTGGCCGCCGCCGGACCCGCCAATGAACACGCAATCGCCGTCTCGTATGAGACGCGCGGCAGCGTCCAGGCTGATCACGTCGGCCATGATGATCCTTTCCCCTCGCGCGGGCGCATCACCCCTGCCCGGCGCGTGCAATTGCAAAGCCAATAGCCTTGAACTACTGATTTACATGTCAGTCAGCGCAATGTCATCTCATTCGCGATGCCGGCAGGCGGTCACGGCAGCGAGCCTCAAATGCCGGCCCCAGCGCGCAGGCACCGAAACGAAACACGATCATAAAACACAGGCCAAGGAAAAAGAAAATGTACGGGTTGCAAGGACGTTCGGTGTTGCTCACCGGGGGCGCGACGGGCATCGGACGGCGCATCGCCACACGCCTCGCCGAGGAGGGATGCGATATCGGCATCGTCGACATCAACGTCGCCGAAGCTGAACAGACCGCCAACCTGGTGAGCAAGATCGGGCGCAAGGCCATCGTGCACAAAGCCCATGTCGGCGACTTCGATCAAGTGACGGGGGCGGTCGAGAGCATCCGCAAGGAATTCGGCCATATCGACATTCTGGCCAACAATGCCGGCGTGATCTCGCTGGGGCGGGTCGAGGACATCCCGGTCGAGGAATGGCGCCGCGTCTTCAACATCAACGTCGAAGGCATCTTCTATTTCTGCAAGGCAGTGGTGCCGCACATGCGCGCGCGCAAGGCCGGCAAGATCATCAATACCGCGTCGTGGTTCGGCAAGATCGGCAAGCCGCACTATGCCGCCTACTGCGCATCGAAATTCGCCATCATCGGCCTGACGCAGGCGTTGGCGACGGAGCTTGCGCCGCTGCGGAT
>JAFKKS010000251.1 GCA_017304555.1 Hyphomicrobiales bacterium | reverse complement strand
GCATGTCGGAGAGAAAATACCCCTCACCCGACTTCGCGACCTTGCGGTCGCTCAGCCACCCTCTCCCACAAGGGGAGAGGGAAAGAGCCGCCTCGTGTCTACGGGTCGCGCAATCCGCCGTGAAGGCGGGCTGCACACGCTCTACATCTCGCCGCTGAAGGCGCTCGCGGTCGACATCGCGCGCAACCTCGAGCGGCCGGTCGCCGAGATGGACCTGCCGATCCGGCTGGAGACACGCACCGGCGACACGCCCGTCTCGAAGCGGCAGCGCCAGCGGCGCGATCCACCGGACATCCTGCTCACGACGCCGGAGCAGGTGGCGCTTCTCCTCGCCAGCGCCGATGGGCCGTATCTTTTCGGCTCGCTGCGGCGGGTCATTCTCGACGAGTTGCATTCGCTCGTTCTTTCCAAGCGCGGCGATCTCCTCTCGCTCGATCTCGCGCGGCTGTTCATGCTGGCGCCGCAACTCACCACCATCGGCCTCTCGGCAACCGTCGCGGAGCCGGACGATCTCTGCCGCTTCCTTGTGCCGCAACGGGAAGGACGCGTTGCGAGCGCGGACCTCATCGTCGCGGCCGGCGGCGCGCAGCCGCACGTCACCATGCTCGACACCGCAGAGCATCTGCCGTGGGCGGGGCACACGGCGCGCCACGCGCTGCCGGAAATCTACACGCTCATCAAGCAGCACAAGACGGCGCTCGTCTTCGTCAATACGCGCAGCCAGGCGGAGATGCTGTTCCAGGAACTCTGGCGCATCAACGACGACAACCTCGCGATCGCGCTGCATCACGGCTCGCTCGACGTGACGCAGCGGCGCAAGGTCGAGGATGCGATGGCGGCGGGGCGGCTACGCGCGGTCGTGTGCACCTCGTCGCTCGACCTTGGCATCGACTGGGGCGACATCGACCTCGTCATCAATGTCGGCGCGCCGAAGGGCTCGTCGCGCCTCTTGCAGCGCATCGGCCGCGCCAATCATCGGCTTGACGAACCCTCGCGCGGCATCCTCGTGCCGGCGAACCGCTTCGAGGTTCTCGAATGCCGCGCGGCGATCGATGCGGTCGCCGAGAACGCGCAGGACACGCCGCCGCTGCGTACCGGCGCGCTCGACGTGCTGGCGCAGCATGTGCTCGGCCGCGCCTGCGGCGAGCCGTTCCTCGCCGACGAATTGTTCGACGAGGTGCGCATGGCTGCGCCTTACACGGGCCTCACGCGCGCGGACTTCGACGCTGTTCTCGATTTCGTCGCCACCGGCGGCTATGCGCTGAAAAGCTACGAGCGTTTCGCGAAAATCCGCCAAGGTGTGGACGGGCGCTGGCGCGTGAGCAATCCGCGCATCGCGCAGCAGTACCGGCTCAACGTCGGCACCATCGTCGAGGCCGACATGCTGAAAGTCCGGCTCGTGCGCTCGCGCGGGCCGCGCGGCGGCTATGCCGGCGGCGTCATGCGCGGCGGACGGCTTCTTGGCGAGATCGAGGAATATTTCATCGAGCAGTTGACGCATGACGACACCTTCGTCTTCGCCGGTGAGGTCTTACGCTACGAGGCGATCGTCGAGAACGAAGTCTACGTCTCGCGCTCGAATGCGTCGGAGCCGAAGGTTCCCTCCTATGAGGGCGGCAAGTTTCCGCTCTCGACCTATCTCGCCGCGCGCGTGCGCGACATTCTCGCGGAACCGGCGACATGGAGCTGCTTGCCGGACCAGGTGCGCGAGTGGCTTGAAATCCAGCGCTGGAAGTCGGTGACGCCGGCGGCGCGCGACCTTCTCGTCGAGACGTTCCCGCGCGCGGCGCGCAATTATCTCGTCTGCTATCCGTTCGAAGGCCGCCTCGCGCACCAGACGCTCGGCATGCTGCTGACGCGCCGGCTGGAGCGCGCGCGGATGCGTCCGCTCGGTTTCGTCGCCAATGAATATGCATTGGCGCTTTGGGCGCATGGCGAACTCGCGCTGCACATCAAGCGTGGCACGCTCTCCCTCGATGCATTGTTCGACCGGGACATGCTGGGCGACGACCTCGACGCGTGGCTTGCCGAGTCGGCCTTGATGAAGCGCACGTTCCGCACCTGCGCGATCATCGCGGGGCTGATCGAGCGGCGGTATCCCGGGAAGGAGAAGTCGCAGAATCAGATGACGATCTCGACGGACCTCGTCTACGACGTTCTCCGCCGCCATCAGGCGGACCACGTGCTCCTGCGCGCCGCCGCGACCGACGCGGCGACCGGGCTTCTCGATATCCGCCGTCTCGGCGAGATGCTCTCGCGCGTGCAGGGGCGAATCGTCCATAAGGGATTGGATCGGGTGTCGCCGCTGGCGGTGCCGGTGCTGCTGGAGATCGGCCGCGAGCCGGTCCATGGCGAAGTGTCCGACGAACTGTTGGCGGAATCGGCCGCCGCGCTCGCCAAGGAGGCGATGGGTTGAACCTTAGGGCCGTCCCAGTCGATAGCGTGATCCCGGCGGTGGGAGAGGCGGACCGGTGTCTGCGCATCGCCGGCCTCTCGCTCGTCGCGGATGCGGCCGGCGCGCTCTATTGGCCGGAAGAGCGGCTTCTCGTGGTCGCCGACCTGCATCTCGAAAAAGGATCGAGCTTTGCCCGGCGCGGCAGCCTCGTGCCGCCCTACGACACGGCGGACACGCTCTCGCGCCTTTCCGATTTGATCCGGCGTTACGCGCCGCAGGCCGTCGTCGCGCTCGGCGACAGTTTCCACGACCAACAGGGGTCGGAGCGGCTGAGCCTCGCCGATCAGATGACGCTCGGGCAGTTGATGCGCGGCCGCGACTGGGTCTGGATCACCGGCAATCACGACCCCGAGCCGATGCATGCGCTGGGCGGCCTCTTCACCGCGACCTTCGCACGGGGCCCGCTTCTGTTCCGCCATGAGCCGACACAGGACGGGCGCGATGGTGAGATCGCGGGGCATCTGCATCCCGTTGCGCAGGTGAACATGGGGGGCCGCTATTTGCGGCGGCGCTGCTTCGCGAGCGACGGGCGGCGCATGGTGATGCCGGCGTTCGGCGCCTATGCCGGCGGACTCAATGTGCGCCACCGCGCGTTTGCGGGGCTTTTCGCGGGCGACAATTTCGTCGCGCATGTGCTCGGCCGCGCCGCCGTGCATGCGTTTGCGGGCATGCACTGCCTGCCGGATTAGTTCTGGCGGCCGTGCCTAGTGAAGGTCACTTCTTTTCCAGCAAGATTTGCCCGCGCTGGGTAATCATGTCCTTCACTTTGTTCGCCAACATGCCGAGCATGCCGGGCAGATGGATTTCGAGCTTCACCTGATCGTCCGTGACATCCACGGTGCCGCTGGCTGTCTGGCCCATCGCGGTAAGGCTGAAGTCGAGGTGATCGTCGACCCAGTCCTGGCGTCCGACAGTCACCATGGCGCCGATGGTCGTCACCATCTTCTCGAAGCCGGCCTTGAGCCGGCGGGTCGCTTCCTCCTTGCCGAGATGATGCGGAATGGACACGACGATAGGCTGCGACATGAGTAGGCAATCTCCGAGACAACGCCGCGCTCATTTAGGCACGCCCGGCGGGTGATGAAACGGGCGGCTTTGCGAAAATCAATCCCGCCGGAAGATGATTGCGCCGAGCCAGCCGGTGAACAGGGCCATGAACATCGTGGCGAAGCCATAGAGTACGCCGTAATCGCGCGCGCTGTTGGCGACGAATTGCTCGAAGCCTGCCTTGATGATCTCGAATGCGGTCGTTTCCTGCGCGACCATGGTGCCGGCGGCGAACAGCTTCACGTCGACTTCGTATTCGCCGATCGGCACGTTGGCCGGCAAGGGGATCGAGGTGCGGAAAAGGTTGGGCGTCAGGAAGGTGACGGCGTTCGCCTGCTCGCGATAGAGGCCCTGCGCACGCTTGATCCGCACGAATGCCGCGCGGAACGGGTCGTCTGCGTTGACGTCGGCGATATCGCCGCCCACCTGCTGCGGCAACTGCACCTGGGCGAGACCCGTTTGCAGGCGGCGCAAGACGTCGGGCGAGGCCATGTCGTCGATCGGCCGGTTGCCGAGGACGGCGAGGTAGCTCGGCGGTTCGACAAAGCGGCGGGACTGGGCATTCACCCAGATGCCCATCACGCGTTCCTTGCGCCAGGTGATCGTCGGCTGGCGCGGGCCGGTGACGGTCACCACCAGGCCGTAGCCTCCCGTACGGCCAACGGAACTGGCGTCGGTTTCGATGGTGCCGAACAATGTGAGGTCGACGCCGGTGAAGTTCGACGTGATCATGACCCGATGCGCCGACAGCGAGGTTACGAGCTTTTCGGCGCGGGCCGGCATGGAGGCGCACAGGAGTGCCGCCGCGGCAATCGCGATGCCGGCCGCGCGGTTCATCGTATGCCCCCCGGGATCTGCAGTGAGAACAGGTCGTCCGGACGCACAACGAGATCGAATGCGAAGCGCAGGCCGACCGCGAGGATGAGCAGTCCCAGCAGCAAGCGGAGCTGCTCGCTGCGGATCTTTTGCCCGGCGCGTGCGCCGAATTGGGCGCCCATGACGCCGCCCACCATGAGGATGAGGGCGAGTACGGCGTCGACGGACTTGTTGGTGACCGATTGTAGAACGGTCGCGGACGCCATGGTGACGAGCGTGACCATCATCGACGTGCCGATGACGACGCTGGTCGGAACGCGCAGCAGATAGATCAGCGCCGGCACCAGGAGAAAGCCGCCGCCGATGCCCATCAAGCCGCCGAGGAAGCCGATGACGAAGCCGATGGTCCAGACCGGAATGACCGAAACGTAGATTTTCGACTGCTTGAAGCGCAGCTTCAGCGGCAAGCCGTGAAACCAGGAATGGCTGCCGGGGCGGCGAATTTCCGCGCGCTCGCCGCGGCGGGCACGGCCGATGGCGCGGCCGCTTTCGATCACCATCATCGCGCCGACGATGCCGAGCAGGGTCAGGTAGGAGAGGCCGATCGCGAGATCGAGCTGGCCGGCGGCGCGCAGCACCGCGATCAGCCAGACGCCGCCGACGGTGCCGACAAGGGCCCCCGCGAGCAGCATCGCGGCCAAAGCGAGGTCCAGCGCCTTCCTTCGCCAATAGGCCATGACGCCGGAGAGAGAGGAGGCCGTGATGTGGCTTGAGACCGTGGCGACGGCGACCGCAGGCGAAATCCCGATCAGGATGAGGAGCGGCGTCAGCAGAAAGCCGCCGCCGATGCCGAACATCCCGGACAGGAATCCGACGACGACCCCCACCATCAAGATGAAGAAGACGTTGACCGGCAGATCGGCGATCGGAAGATAAATCTGCAAGGCATGATCCGTAGGCGCGGCGGATCGCAGCCCACCGGCGCCAATTGAAAACGGCCGCACACGGAAAATCCGGTGCGGTCAATGCATATACGGGCCTCTCTCTCGGTTACCTTTGCCCGGTTCTATACGATTCAATCAAGGCAAATCGCGCGGAATGCTTTCCGTGACGTACTGACGCGCCACGAAAGCAGTTTTTATGATGAAGGGGGTGCCGGCGCCGACCATGACGGCGCAGCGCATCGCAATCTCAGGCGCCGGTTTTACGCCGGCCCTGGCCCGCGGATTTTGACTTCGCGGGCGGCAATTGGGGAGCGGCAGTCTGCTCCCAACCGCCGGCTGGAACCTTGACCGAGATGGCTTCTTCCGGCTGCGGCTGGACCGTGAAGGTCTGAACCGCCAGACGCGCCGCCACCAGTGCCTGCTGATCGAGGCGTCCGGCGACGTCGTCGCGCTTCTTGGCGGCATCCTTGTCGCCCTGCTGCGCCGCGAGAGCGAACCACTTGTAGGATTCGGCGAGGTTCTGCTCCACGCCGAGGCCGCGCGCGTGCAGGATGCCGAGATTGTACTGGCTGTCGGCCATGCCGTGCGCCGCGGCTTTGCGGAACCAGGCGCCGGCCTTCGTGAAGTCGGGCTTGCCCTCGACGCCTTCGGCATAAAGGACGGCGAGATTGTGCATCGCTTTGGCGTGGCCCTGCGCGGCGGCGCTGGCATAAAGCCGGCGGGCGCGCTCGAGGTCCTTCTTCACGCCGTGGCCTTTTTCATAAAGGCTGCCGAGCCGGTATTCGGCCGGGGCGAGGTTGGCGCTCGCCGCCCGCTCGAGCCACTGCGCCGCCTCTTCCGCGTTGACGGGGACGCCGCGGCCATCCGCATAGCGCATTCCGATTTCGTATGCGGCGGCCGGATCGCCCGCTGCGGCGGCCGCCTTCAGGCCGGGGCCGATGCCCTGGCTTGTGGTCGGTACGGCAACGGGTGTGCTTTGCCAGTTGCCCGGCGCCATGTTGAAGCCGCTGCCGTTCGCCGCGCCCGCGGCCGGAATCTGGATCGACGCGATTGTCAGCGGGCTGACGCTTGCAGTCGTCTCCGGTTCAGACGTCGCAGTGTTGGAGGCGGACGGGCTGGGATTCTCCTCGCTTGCGGGTTGTGCCTCGTGTTCCGCCGGCGGTGATGCTTCGACGTCTTGCTTGGCCGTTTCCGGCTTGGCGTCGGAGTTGGCGTCCGACTTGACGTCCTGCGTCACGGCTGCGGCGCCCGGGATTTCCGGGATTTTCGCCGGCACAGGCGCGAGCATCACGGATTTCTTCGCCGTTTCGACGGCAGGAGTCGATTGGCTGCTGATCTTTTGCGCCGACCGCTGCTTGCCGTCGTGCGTGCCCAGCACATTGACCACGATGTGCAGCGTGCCCGCGATCGCCAGAATGGCAAGGCCGAGCATGAGCGGCCGCCGGCGAGTCAGGTGCTGGGTCAGTGAACTGAATGTGGACTTTCCGGATTTCTTCTTCTCTTCCGCCTCGGCGTCGGGTGTCGCGGCCATGGTCGCGGCCGCCTGGGCGGCACGACGCGCGGCGGCGATGAAGTTCGCCTTGCTCTCGCTTTCGCTGTCAGCGGCGGGTTTTGCGGGGCCGAGGAGCGCTTCGGACGCGGCAATACGCTCGGCCGCCGTTTGCGGCCGCCGTGCCGCCGCCGTACCGGGCTCGAGCGGGTGGTCGGCAGGCAATGACGGGTCGATCGGACGCCGCTCCGGCATAACCGGCGGTGCGTTGGATTCGTGCGCCGGCGGCTCGTCGTGCGACGGCACCAACTGGGGCGCCGCGCTCGGCGGAAGCGTCCGCGGTGATGGATCCTGCGGCATCGGGCCGTGCATCTGAGCCGCATGGGGCGGCTCGTGGCTGACCGCCGGTCCTTTGTCGAGCAGCCGCGCCATGGCTTCGCCGCGCATGTCGCTTTCGACCATGGCCAGGCGGTCGACAAGGCGCTCCAGCGTGTCGTGCACCGCTTCGAGCGTATCCTGCGTGCGCCGGTCGCTCAGCGACTGGTCGTGCCGGACGGATTCGATGGTGTCGCGCGTCCGCCGCTCGCTGGCGGCGTTCTCATGCCGCAGCGTCTCGAACTCTTCCTTCAGCGCATCGAGCTCGGACGATGTCGGGCTGTTCGTTCCGGATGCCTGCGAGACGGCGTCGAAAGCCGCTTGACGCGCGGCATTCTCCGCCGACGCGGCCGTGGTGAGCCGGATGTCGTCGAGGCGCGTGAACAGGTCGGAGAGCGTGCGTTCGATCGTATCGAGGTTTTCCAGCCGCGCCGAGGAGGCCTCGAATTTCACCGCCAGCCGCGCGAGCTGATTGGTGATCTGGTCGAGGATCGGCGGCGTCTTGGACGTTTCGTCGCGTTCGAAGCGTTCGGCGAGGGATTCGACGACCTGAATGATCTTGTCGTGGGTCGCCGCGCGTTCCGGCATGTCCGCGTTGATCGACGCGGCGAGATCCTCCAGCCGCGTTTCGAGGCGTGACATCAGGTCGGCGTTGCGCGCCATCGGCGTCACGGTGCGGTCGAGCTTGTCGCCGAGCGACTGGACTTCCTCGGCGAGGGCAACCAGGGCTTCGCCCGAAGCGGCGCGCGAGGTGATTTCCCGCAGCTCCGCGACCGAGCGTTCGACCTGTCGCAGCGCGTTTTCGTCGGTGGCGCCGCGCTGTGCGATACTTTCGATCTTGTCGTCGAGCGCGCGCACGTCCTTTTGGAAGGCCGCGAGGCTTTCGGCCGGCGCGACGTGCTGCAAGGTCTGCAGAATATCGCTGAGATTGCCTTCGATCGTGGAGATCGTCGTCGGATCGACGCCGCGTTCGCGGACCACGTCGATACGCTCGCCCAGCGTGCGAACCTCCGCTTCGAGCGCTTCGAGCGCCCGGCGCGGCACCGCTTCGTCGAGCATGCGGGCGATCGACGCCAGTTCCTCGCGCAGCGCCTTCACGGTGTCGTCGAACTCCGCCGGATCACGCATTCCGGCGATATGCTGGGTCAGATGCTGAAGCTGCGCCTGCAGGCCGAGCAAGGGATCGAGCGTGTTGCTGCGCGGCGCTTCGGCGCGCGAAGCGCTTTCCTGCTCCTGCCGCTGTGCAAAGACGGCGGCGGCCTGGACCACGCGGGGCTGCATGTCGACCTGCGGCGCGGCGCTCCTCGTCTCCTGCCGCGCGGGTTCGTCGCCGGCGGATGCTGCAGTCCTGTCGTCGTCGTGCTCTTCGTTCCTGGATGATTCTGTGTCACGCCGCGCGCTGAGGCGGCGAGACAGCGTCGCGAGCCGCTCACCCAGTGAGGTCGGTTTTGCAGCCTTCGGCGTGGGTTCTGCGTGCCCGGCTTCCGCCGCGGCGTCATGCTGCGCATCGAGAACGCGCTGGCGCTCGGTGATTTCCGCGAGCGTCTCGTCCAAACCGGAGAAATGCTCGCTGCCGGGAGGCAGCGCCTGCCGCGCCGGCGCCGCCGTGTCGCGACGCAGGACATTCACCTCGTCATCCGAACGGGGCGGTATCCTCAGCGTCGGCCGCGGGTCGAAATCGGTCTCATCGACGGCCGGTTCAGCCGCGCGCGGCTGGCTCGCGGTCGTGAAATTATCGTCACGCGCGTTCGGCCAGGGGGCGCGGCTTTCGACGACACCGGGGATGGCCGCACTTTCGACCGGATCGCGATCGCGGCGACGGTCCATGAAGCTGGCGGGCGGACTAGCGCTACGCGCGCCGTTCGATTGCTCGATGTGTGAGAGCCGCTCCTCGAGCGACTGCAGGACTCGCGCGACGTCTGAGGAGTTCTGGTCGGTCATCGAGTCGCGGGCCTGCGGAATATGGGTGTCGCCGGCCGTGCGGGTCATGCGCTCCATGCGGCTGGCGAGTTCGTCTGCTTGGTGGTCTGCTTCCCAGGCCTTGCGGTCGTGCTGCTCACCGGGGTTGAGGCGCGTCTCGTGCCGATCCTGCTGCGCGCGTTGGGCGACGCGAACGCCCTCTTGTGCGGCCGAATCAACAATCACTGATTGTAGCCATTCGGCGACGGAAAGGCCCGAGCGCCGTGCAGCTTCGCGGGCGGTTTCGCGAACTTGCGGGCTTAAGCCCTGCATGTTCCACGGTTGATCTGATGCCATGCTCAGCCCACGTTGTTCTTTCAGGGGGAGAGCGGGTTGCGGCCCGCGAGAGCATGCGCCCACTAAGACAAAGTCACCAAAGCGCTGCCCTGTGCCCTTACGGCCGACTTTTCAACTTTACGGTAAACAACACGTTAAGGCCCGGCGGCGAGGGTAAAGAATAATGAGGATTTTGAGTCCTTTGCCGCGGCGATCGGCCGGCCTGTCCGGTTTACGCTTACGTAAGCCCCGGATGCGAGACTAGGCTCCGTAGCAAGGGAGGGGCCGATGGGACTACAGATTTCGGCGACGGGCGCGCCGCGACACGAGGGTGAAGCGAAGAAGAATGCGGCCGAGGCCGTCTTCAGCATCCGCGATTTGGGCAAGGAATTTCAGGTCAGCGCGCGGACGCTGCGCTTCTATGAAGAAAAGGGTCTGCTCAATCCGCAGCGCGACGGGCAGGACCGCCTCTACAGCCGTCGCGACCGGGTGCGCCTGCAATACGTTCTCATGGGGAAATGCGTCGGGTTCTCCCTCGATGAGATCAAGGACATGCTCGATTTCCACGACAACGGTGAGCGGCAGGGGACAAACCTGCGCGCCGCGCTCGGCAAGTTTCAGGAGCGCATCGGGCGCTTGGAGCAGCAGAAAGGCGCGATCAATCGCGCGCTCGCCGAACTCGACCATGCCCGCAAACGGCTTGAAAGCATGATCGCCACGCGCGAGCGTAAACAAGCGTAATTATCTCGATTCAGTTCGCATTGCCTGTTCGCATTGTTTGGGCCGGTCGAATTTGGGAGCCGCGCCGCGGCTGAAAGAGGTTTCCATGCCGCACTACAAGGCGCCGGTCGACGACGTCCGCTTTCTGCTCAACGATGTCCTTCAAATCCGCCGTTACGATAATCTGCCGGGGTTCAGCGACCTTTCCGGCGACGTCCTCGACGCGATCCTCACGGAGGCGGCGAAGTTCTGCGAGGAAGTCGTGGCGCCGCTCAACGCCAGCGGCGACCGGGAGGGCTGCACGCGCCACCCGGACGGGCGGGTGACGACGCCGGCGGGGTTCAAGGACGCCTACGCGCAATACGTCGCCGGTGGGTGGATGGGTATTTCCGCACCTTCGGCGTTCGGCGGCCAGGGGCTGCCGGAAACGATGACCACGATCGTCAACGAGTTCATGGTCTCGGCGAGCCTTGCCTTCGCGATGTATCCGGCGCTGACGCAAGGTGCGATTGCGGCGCTCGTCATTCACGCCAATGACGAGCTCAAGCGCAAATTCCTGCCGAAGATGATCGAGGGCCGCTGGACCGGCACGATGAACCTGACGGAGCCGCAATGCGGCACCGATCTCGGGCTCTTGCGCACCAAGGCGGTGAAGCAGGCCGATGGCAGCTACAAGCTCACCGGCACCAAGATCTTCATCTCGGCCGGCGAGCACGACCTGTCCGAGAACATCATCCATCTCGTGCTGGCGCGGATCGAAGGTGCGCCAGCGGGCATCAAGGGCACCTCGCTGTTCGTGGTGCCGAAGCTTGCCGTCAGTGCGGACGGCAGCGCCGGCGGACCGAACGGCGTCACCTGCGGCTCGATCGAAGAGAAGATGGGCATCCACGGCAACGCCACCTGCGTTCTCAATTACGAGGACGCGACAGGCTGGCTGATCGGCGAGGAGAACCGCGGCATCAACGCGATGTTCGTGATGATGAACGAAGCGCGGCTCGCCGTCGGCGTGCAAGGCTTGGCGCTCTCCGAGGTCGCGTACCAGAACGCAGCCGCCTACGCGAAGGAGCGGCTGCAGGGCCGCGCGCTCACCGGGCCGAAGGCGCCCGACAAGCCGGCCGATCCGATCATCGTGCATCCGGACGTTCGCCGTGTGCTGCTGACGATCAAAGCGCTCAACGAAGGCGGCCGCGCCTTGGCGCTGTGGACCGCGCTGCAGGCCGACGTCGCGCACCGCTCCGATGATGAGAAAACGCGCCAGGCGGCGGACGACGCCCTCGGTCTGTTGACACCGGTGATCAAGGGTGTGCTCACCGATCGCGGCTTCGCCAATGCGGTGGCGGCGCAGCAGGTGTTCGGCGGTCATGGCTACATCGTCGAGACCGGTGTCGAGCAGTTCGTACGCGATGCACGCATCACCATGATCTACGAGGGCGCGAACGGCATCCAGGCGCTCGACCTTGTCGGCCGCAAGCTGCCGCGCGACGGCGGACGCGCGGTGATGGCGTTCTTCAGCGAGGTCGGCGCATTTGCGAAAGAACATGCGGCGGACGAAGCGATGAAGCCGTTCGTCGCGCCGCTGGAGAAAGCGCTCGGCCGCACGCAGGCCGCGACGATGTGGTTCGTGCAGAACGCCATGGGCAACCCGGACAACGGCGCTGCCGGCGCGACCGACTATATGCATCTCTTCGGTTTGACCGCGACCGGCTACATGTGGGCGCGAATGGCGAAGGCGGCGCATACGAAGCTTACGGCCGATGCGAACGCGAAGGATGCGATGCAGGCCAAGCTTGCGACCGCACGCTTCTACATGGAGCGCGTGTTGCCGGAGACGGGCACTTTCCTCGCGCGCATTCAAGCGGGCGCGGAGAGCACGATGGCGCTTCCGGCGGAGGCATTTTAAGGAGCCGTAGTCCGCTCAAGGATGCGGCGGCGTTCCGTACAGCCTTTCCAGATCTTCCGGGCGGCGAACGGTGACGTTCAAATCCGTCACCAGGCCGTTGCCCAGCGAGTAGACCCAACCGTGCACGCTGACGGGTTGGCCGCGCGCCCAGGCGTCTTGCACGAAGACGTCCGAGCCGACGTTGCGCACCTGCCGCATGACATTGAGCTCACACAGCCGGTTGAGGCGCTCCCGCTCCTCGGGAATCGCATCGAGTTCATGATGATGCTCGTGACAGACCTCACGGATCGGATGCAGCCAGTGGTCGATCAGTCCGCGCCGCTTTCCGTCGACCGCGGCGGCAATTCCGCCGCAGCCGTAGTGTCCGACGACGAGAACGTGCCGCACCTTCAACACGTCGACCGCGAACTGCAGCACCGAGAGATAGTTCGCGTCCTGCGGCGGCGCGAGGTTGGCGACATTGCGGTGGACGAACATCTCGCCCGGGTCTAGCCCAACGATCTGGTTGGCCGGAACGCGGCTGTCGGAACAGCCGATCCACAGATACTGCGGCGCCTGCTGTCGTTCGAGCCGGCGGAAGAAGTCGGCGTCAGCCGACACGATCCGCTTCGCCCAGTTGCGGTTGTTGTCTTTGAGATCATTGAGCATGGCCTTTGCTGTAGAGCGAACCGCGGCAGGCCACAAGCGGCGGCAGGTTCGACCTTGGGAGGGGTTCCGCAGCATTTGACGCGGCGTCTCCCTATCGTCGTGATCGCGCGCCATATGACTTGAACGGGGCTTGACCGAGGCATTGAACCTCGGAGCTAAATGGCCGCCGACCCGGCATTACGACGAAAGGAGACTGTCCCGTGAATTCTCCGCAGCGTTCCCTGACCGGCGGTTGCCAATGCGGCGCGGTTCGTTACGCGTTCCTGTCGCCGCCGGAACAGGCCAGCATCTGCCATTGTCGCATGTGCCAGAAGGCCTCCGGTCAACCCTTCATGGCTTTCACCGGCGGCAGGGCCTCGAACGTCCGTTGGACAAAAGGCGCGCCGACATTCTTCCAAAGCTCGGATGTCGCGGAACGCGGTTTCTGCAGCGCTTGCGGGACGCCCTTGACCTATGGCCGCAAGGGGAGGCTCAGCGTCACCATCTGCAGCCTCGATGATCCCTCCGCCGTCCAGCCGACGATGCAGTATGGCATCGAGGGCAAGGTGGACTGGGTCGACGACGTCGTGACGCTTCCCAGCGAGCGGACGGAAGACTGGATGGCGAAGGTCGGCATCGCCGCGATCCATAGCCGCCAGCACAGCGACGCGTGATCATATGAGCGCTCTCGACATCCCGCGCCCGGCATGGATGGGCGAAGACCTCGTCATGCTCGAGGAGCAGGCCGAGCGCTTCATGACGTCCGAACTCGCGCCGCAGATCGACAAGTGGCATGAGGCCGGCCTCATGGACCGCTCAGCGTGGACGAAGCTCGGCGAGGCCGGGCTTCTCTGTGCCGGCATTCCGGAAGAATACGGCGGCGCCGGCGGCAGCTTCGCGCATGAAACCGTGATCAATCTCGCCTTCGCGCATTCCGGTCTCGACTCGATCGGCGCGCCGCTGCATTCGGGGATCGTCGCGCCCTACATCCTGCGCTACGGCACCGAGGAGCAGAAGAAGCGCTGGCTGCCGAAGCTCGCGACCGGCGAACTGGTTGGCGCCATCGCCATGAGTGAGCCGGGCGCCGGCTCCGACCTGCAAGGCATCAAGACCAGCGCGAAGAAATCTGGCAACGGCTATGTGCTGAACGGTTCGAAGACCTTCATCACCAACGGCCAGCACGCCGACCTCATCATCGTCGTCGCCAAGACGGATCCGACAGCCGGCGCGAAGGGCATCTCGCTCATGGTTGTCGAGGCGGCCGACGCGCCGGGCTTCCGGCGCGGACGCAAGCTCAAGAAGCTCGGCATGGATTGGGCCGACACCTCGGAACTGTTTTTCGAGGACGTGAAGCTTCCAGCGGAGGCGTTGCTCGGCACGCAAGAAGGGCAGGGCTTTGTGCAGCTGATGAGCGACCTGCCGCAAGAGCGGCTGATCGTCGCAACCGCGGCCATCGGCATGATCGAGCGCGCGCTCGCGCTCACCGTGGATTACGTCAAGGAACGCAAGGCGTTCGGCAAAGCCATCCTCGATTTTCAGAATACGCAGTTCACGCTGGCCGAGTGCAAGAGCGAGGCGACCATCGGTCGTGTCTTTCACGACCACTGCGTCGAGCGCCATATCGGCGGCGGGCTCGACACCGTCACCGCATCGATGGCGAAATATTGGCTGACCGATCTGCAGAACAAAATCGTCGATGCGTGCCTGCAATTGTTCGGCGGCTATGGCTATATGGATGAATATCCGATTTCACGCATGTATCGTGACGCGCGCGTGCAGCGGATTTATGCCGGGACCAACGAGATCATGAAACTGGTGATCGCGCGCAGCCTGTGAGTGTGCGACCGAATGGAGGAAGCGGATGAGCGGTGACTATGTCGACGGCTTCATCGTCCCTGTTCCGAAGGGCAATCTCGACGAATATCGAAAAATGGCCAATCTCGGACGCGAAGTCTGGATGGAGCACGGCGCGCTCAGTTATGTCGAGGCGATCGCCGACGACGTGAAGCCCGGTAAGCTCACGTCGTTTCCGCAGAGCGTCGACCTCAAGGATGACGAAGTCGTTGTGTTCGCCTGGATCGCCTACAAATCGCGCGAGCATCGCGACGAAGTGAACAAGAAGGTCATGGCGGATCCGCGCATGAACGTTCACGATCCGGCCAAGATGCCGTTCGACGGCAAGCGCATGATCTACGGTGGCTTCAAGGTTTTCGTGCAGAATTAAGTTCGGAAGGATTTTCGGCATGGCCGACGCATTTATCTATGACCACGTCCGCACGCCGCGCGGACGCGGCAAGCCGGACGGCGCGCTGCATGAGGTCTCGACGCTCGGCCTCGCGACGACGGCGCTTGCGGCGTTACGTGAGCGCAGCAACCTCGATGTTTCGCACGTCGATGACGTCGTGCTTGGCTGCGTCGATCCGGTGGGCGAGGCGGGCAGCGACATCGCCCGTGTCGCGGCGCTCAATGCCGGCTACGGCGATGGCGTTCCCGGTGTGCAAATTCAGCGTTTCTGCGCCTCCGGCCTCGACGCGGTGAACTTCGCGGCGGCGCAGGTTATGGCCGGCCAGCATGACATGACCGTCGGCGGCGGTGTCGAATCGATGAGCCGTGTCGGCATCGGCGCGTCGGGCGGCGCTTGGCCGATGGACCCGCAGATCGCGGTGCCGGCCTATTTCATGCCGCAGGGCGTCTCGGCCGACTTGATCGCGACCCGCTACGGCTTCTCGCGCGACGATGTCGACGCTTACGCCGTCGAGAGCCAGAAGCGCGCAGCGGCGGCGTGGGACGACGGCCGGTTCAAGAATTCCGTCGTGCCGGTGCAGGACGTGAACGGCGTCACCATTCTCGCCAAGGACGAGCATATGCGTCCGTCGACGACCATGCAGTCGCTGGCGGCACTCAACCCGTCTTTCGTGCAGATGGGCGAACTCGCCGGCTTCGACGCGGTCGCCATCCAGCGTTATCCCGATGTCGAAACGATCAATCATGTGCATCACGCCGGTAACTCGTCCGGCATCGTCGACGGCGCGGCTGCCGTACTCATCGGCAACAAGAAGGCCGGCAAGCGTGCGGGCCTGAAGCCGCGTGCGAAGGTGCGCGCTTTCGCCAATGTCGGATCGGAGCCAGGCATCATGCTTACCGGGCCGATCGCGGTGACCGAGAAGGTGCTCAAACGCGCCGGGATGAAACGCGACGACATCGACCTTTACGAATTGAACGAGGCGTTCGCGTCGGTGGTTCTGCGTTACATGCAGGCGCTCGGCATCGATCACGCCAAGCTCAACGTCAATGGCGGCGCCATCGCCATGGGGCATCCGCTCGGCGCGACCGGCGCGATGATCCTCGGCACCGTGCTCGACGAACTGGAGCGGCGTGACCTCAACACGGCGCTGGTGACATTGTGCATCGGCGCCGGCATGGGCACGGCAACGATCATCGAAAGAGTTTAGCCGTCATCCTGAGGTGCGCGCGCAGCGCGCCTCGAAGGATCGACGGCCCAGGCGCTTCTCCTTCGAGGGCGGCCTTGCGGCCGCCACATCAGGATGACGCGATTGAGATTGGTGGGAGTGGCTTCATGACCTTTCAGAATTTTAAACTTGAAACCGACGCCGACGGTATCGCGCTGATCACCTGGGACATGCCCGGAAAGTCGATGAACGTCATCGACCAGTCGGTGATGGAAGAGCTCGGCAAGATTGTCGAACAGGTCGCAGGCGACGCGGCGATCAAGGGCGCCGTGATCACCTCCGGCAAGGACACGTTCTCCGGCGGCGCCGATCTCACCATGCTGGAGCAATTCGCCGTGCTTGCGGCAAAGCTTGAGCGTGGCGCGGACGAGGCGGCGCGCGCGGCTTTCGTCGAAACGGCGGGGCAATTGTCGCGGCTTTATCGCCGCATCGAGACCTCCGGTAAGCCATGGGTCGCGGCGCTCAACGGCACCGCGATGGGCGGCGCGTTTGAACTGGCGCTCGCGTGCCATTATCGCGTCGCCGCGCAAAATCCGAAATCCAAGCTCGGCCTGCCGGAGATCAAGGTCGGTCTGTTTCCCGGCGGCGGCGGCACGACACGTATTGCGCGCATGCTGCCGACGGCGGACGCGCTGCAATTTCTGCTCAAAGGCGATCAGCTCTCTCCCGATCGCGCGAAGGCGATGAAGCTGATCGACGCCGTTGTGCCGCCGGAGCAGCTTGTCGCCAGCGCGAAGGAGTGGATCAAGGCGGGCGGCAAGGCGCAGGCGCCGTGGGACGCGCCCAGCTTCAAGCTGCCCGGCGGGCTCGTCTACTCCAAAGCGGGGATGATGACGTGGCCGCCGGCCAACGCGATTTATCGCCGCGAGACCTACGACAATTATCCGGCGGCGCGTGCCATCCTGCAGGTGGCGTTCGAAGGTTTGCAGGTGCCGTTCGACACGGCGCTTCGCATCGAGACGCGCTGGTTCGCGAAGATCGTCCGCTCGCCGCAAGCGAAGGCGATGATCCGCAGCCTGTTCGTCTCTATGCAGGATCTCAACAAGGGCGCGCGCCGGCCGAAGGACGTGCCGGCGAAGAAGATCGGTAAGGTCGGCATCATCGGCGCCGGCTTCATGGGCGCGGGCATCGCCTATGTCTCGGCGCTCGCCGGCATCGATGTCGTCTTGATCGACCGCGATCAGGCGTCCGCCGACAAGGGCAAGGCGCACTCGCATGCGCTGATGACGGCGCTGATTAACAAGGGCCGCGCCAAGACGGCAGATCGCGACGCGCTGCTCGCGCGCATCACGCCGACCGACGATTATGGTGCGCTTGCCGGCTGCGATCTTGTGGTCGAAGCGGTGTTCGAGGATCGCAACGTGAAGGCGGAAGCTTTCGCCAAGGCGGCAAAGGTTGTTCCGGACGATATCGTGTTTGCGTCGAACACCTCGACCTTGCCGATCACGTCGCTCGCCAAGGACTACAAGAACGCGCAGAACTTCATCGGCATCCATTTCTTCTCGCCGGTCGAGAAGATGCTGTTGGTCGAGGTCATCGTCGGCAAGAAGACCGGCGACGTCGCGCTCGCGACCGCGCTTGATTTCGTGCGCGCGATCCGCAAGACACCGATCGTGGTGAATGACTCGCGCGGCTTCTACGCCAATCGCTGCGTGCTGAATTACATCGCCGAAGGGCACCAGATGCTGATCGAAGGCATCCCGCCCGCGATGATCGAAAACGCTGGCAAGATGGCCGGCATGCCGGTCGGCCCGCTCTCGCTCAACGACGAGGTCGCGCTCGATCTCGGCCTGAAGATTCTCAAAGCCACCGAAGCGGACATGGGTCCGCAGGCGATCGATCAGAAGCACAAGGCCTTGCTAGTCGCAATGGTGGAGAAGCAGGGTCGTCTCGGCCGCAAGAACCGCAAGGGCTTCTACGACTATCCGGAAAATGGGCCGAAACGGCTATGGCCGGGATTGAGGGCGCTGCAGGAAAAGCCGATGACGGTCGATGAGATCGACGCCGGCGATGTCGCCATGATCCAAGAACTCAAGCACCGCCTGCTCGTCGTGCAGGCGGTGGAGGCGGCGCGTACCGTCGAGGACGGCGTCATCACCGACGTGCGCGAGGCGGATGTCGGCTCGATCCTCGGTTTCGGCTTCGCGCCGTTCACGGGCGGGACGCTCTCCTATATCGACATGATGGGAACGCCCGCCTTCGTCGCGCTGTGCAAGGCGCTGGCGAAAAAGCACGGGCCGCGCTTCAAGCCGCCGAAGCTTCTCGTCGACATGGCGGCGAAGAACGAGACGTTCTACGGGCGTTTCGCGCCGGGCAGGCAGAAGGCGGCAGCTTGACGAATCCGGCTGCGGCAGCGGCGGTTCCCGCCAAGGTCTGTAATTCCTGCATTGCAGCACTCGCCGCCGTGGCGCGGCGTCGCAGTTGACGGATGGCGGCGCGGCGTCGCAGGTAAGGAGGGACGCCGCTCATTCCGCTGGCGTTTCTTTCCCCCGGCCGAACAGGAGTTTCCCGATGCCGAGCCAAGCTAAATATCTTTTCGTCGTCAGCATGGATGTCGACCCGGCCAAGGAGGCCCTGTTCAACGAGGTCTACGACAAGGAGCATGTTCCGCTGCTGAAGAAGGTTCCGGGCGTCTACAACGTGACCCGTGCGGCTGGGCAAGACTTCAACTTCGCCATGGGCGGCAAACAAGAGAAGAAGGTGCATTCGGCCGCGAAATACATCGCGATCTACGAATTGGAGAGCCCGGACGTCGTCTCCAGCAAGGAATGGGCGAGCGCGGTCGAGGTCGGCCGCTGGCCCGGCGAGGTGCGCCCCTTCACCAGCAATCGCAGCCACGCGATGTACAAGATCGGCTGATGCGCATCGGCGCGGCCAAGGTCGCCATCCATGTCGCTTGAAACCGGCTCAGCCTCGATCGTGGACAAGGTGCGCCCGATCGAGGCGGAAGCGTCCGTCGTCGACGTGCGTTTCCTGGGCGCGACCGCGGCTTTCGTTCTCGGCGAGGAGGCGTTGCTCCTCGCCGATACGAGCGATGCGGCGGCGGCGCCCCGGCGCGTCGCCGCGCATGCCGGCGGCATCCTCGCCGCCGCGTCGGATGGCAAGCGCGTGGTCACCGGCGGTGACGATGGAACGCTGGTCGCGACGGATGCGGCGGGCGTCACGGAGACGATCGCCACGGACCCGAAGCGGCGATGGATCGACCACATCGCGCTGGCGCGCAACGGCGCCGTCGCCTGGGCCTGCGGCAAGACGGTGACGGTGCGCAAGCCGAAGGGCGAAGAGAAAACGCTCGAACTCGCCTCAAGCGCCGGCGGGCTCGGCTTCGCGCCGAAGGGCTTCCGGCTTGCCGTCGCGCACTACAACGGCGTGTCGCTCTGGTTCCCGGAGACCGACGCGGCACCGGACGTTCTCGACTGGAAGGGCTCGCATCTCTCCGTCTGCTTCAGCCCGGACGGCAAGTTCATCATCACGACCATGCAGGAGCCGATGCTGCATGGTTGGCGGCTTGAAGACCGCAAGCACATGCGCATGTCGGGCTACACGGCGAAAGTGCGCTCGCTGGACTGGAGCACCGGGGGCAAGTGGCTCGCGAGTTCCGGCTCGGAGCAACTCATCCTCTGGCCGTTCCAGGGCAAGGACGGTCCGATGGGGAAGGCGCCGCGCATGCTGGCGCCGCGCGAACTGCGCGTCTCGGCCGTCGCCTGCCATCCGAAGCACGAGATCACCGCCGTCGGCTTCGTCGACGGCATGATCCTCCTCGTGCGCACGGAAGACGGCGCCGAGATCCTGGTCCGTCGGCCGGACGATTCACCGGTCTCGGCGCTCGGCTGGAGCGCCAAGGGTGACGTATTGGGCTTCGGCACAGAGAACGGCGCGGCGGGATTGCTGACGCTGTAAAGGTTGGCAGAGCGCCGCTTATATGCGTCATGCCCGCACTTGTTGCGGGCATCCACGTCTTTCTTCGATGTTCAAGAAAGTAAGACGTGGATGGCCGGGACAAAAGGGCGTTCACGCCCGTCTTCGACGAGCTATGCCCGGCCATGACGGAGAAATTTGGAGCGTTTGTCGCAGGAACTCAGCGCACCAGCACATTCGTGAACTGCCACGGATCGCTCTTGTCGAGCTCCTCGGGAAAGAGCTCGCCGCGATGATCGAGCGGCGTCCAGTCGGTGTATTCGCCGAACACCTCGCCGAGATACGGCCGCTGCACGTCGAGGCAGCGCTTGAAATCCAATTCATCAGACTCGACGAGCCCGCGCTCGGGATTCTCCAGCATCCAGACGATGCCGGCGAGCACCGCCGAGGTCACCTGCAGGCCGGTGGCGTTCTGATACGGCGCGATGCGGCGCGTCTCCTCGATCGAAAGCTGCGAGCCGTACCAATAAGCATTCTTCGCGTGTCCGTAGAGCAGTACGCCGAGTTCATCCACGCCGTCGACGATCTCGTCTTCGGTGAGAATGTGCCACGTCGGCTGCGCCTGCCATTGGCGGCCAGCCATCTCGTGCAGGGAAAGCACGGCGTCGTCGCACGGATGATAGGCGTAGTGACAGGTCGGACGATAGACGACCTGGCCGTTCTCGCGCAGCGTGAAGAAGTCGGCGATCGAGATCGACTCGTTGTGCGTGATCATCCAGGCATGCTGCGCCTTGGCCGTCGGCGTCCACGAGCGCACGCGCGTTCCCGCGCCCGGCTGCGCGAGATAGATCGCGGCGTCGCAGCCGAAATCGTGACGCGCGCCGCCCGCCGGAATGGTCTTCTCGTGCGTGCCCCAGCCGAGCTCGGAAGGCTGCAAACCCTCGGCGATGAAGCCCTCGACCGACCAGGTGTTGACGAACTTGTTCATGGGCTTCGGGTCGCGGGCGCGCTGCGTGTCGCGCTCGGCGATGTGGATGCCCTTGACGCCGGCGTCGCGCATCAGCCGCGCCCAGCCGTCGCGATCGGTCGGTTCGGCGTGCTTTACCCCGACGTCGCGGGCGACGTTGAGCAGCGCCTGCTTCACCATCCACGACACCATGCCCGGGTTGGCACCGCAGCAGTTCACGGCGGTGACGCCGCCAGGATGCTTGCGGCGCACGTCGAGTATGCCCTCGCGCAAGGCGTAGTTCGAGCGCTGCGAGATCGTGAGCGAGCGGTCGGTGTAGACGCCCGGCCACGGCTCGGCGACCGTGTCGATGTAGAAGCAGTCGATCTCCTTGGCGAAGGCGATGAGCGCGGCCGACGACGTATCGACCGAGAGGTTCACGATCATGCCGCGCCCCGGGCCGCCGCTGAGCAGAGGCGTTAGGAGATCGCGATAGTTCTCCTTGGTGACCGCCTGTTTGATGAAGCGCAGCCCGCGCTCGTCGAGCAAGGCGCGGCCGCTGTCATCGGGCGCGACGACGGTGAATTTCGCGCGGTCGAAATCGATATGGCGCTCGAGCAGCGGCAGGGTGCCGCGGCCGATCGACCCGAAGCCGAGCATGACGATGGGGCCTTTGAACTGGGCGTGGACGGGCCATTCGGTCATCGGAT
>JAFKKS010000175.1 GCA_017304555.1 Hyphomicrobiales bacterium | reverse complement strand
GCTGGCAAGAAGAAGACGGTGATCGTCGTCAGCAAGGTGGTCGTGAGGAAAAGCGTCGTCCACCCGACCATCCGCTGCGAATGCAACATGCCGTAGACGACAATAAGTCCGGACACGATGCCGATAAGGCTGATGATGACGTGCAAGGTGATGGATGCGGATAAGGATAGTCCCAAGATCATGGCACACCCCCTCCAGAAAGTGAGGACGGTACGCCGTCACCTAAACAAAGACCATGGCCCTCGCCGCGGCTTCCCGGCGCCCCGGGCTCCGTGGACGCGATAACGTGAATGGCGGAGCCTCTCGCGAACGACTAAGACGGCGCCAAATACGCCCTCTTCTCCGCGAAGGATCCGATCCGATGCACGTCACACGCCGTTCGCTGGCCAAGATCTCGCTCTCCGCCGCCGCGCTGTCGGGCGGCGCCATGACCTTTCTCTCCCGCGCGCTGGCCGATGACGAAAATGTCCTGTCGCGCGACGCGATCCTGCGCGACCCGGACATTCCGGCGACCGGCAATCCGGACGGCGACGTCACCGTCGTCGAATACCTCGACTATCAGTGCCCGTATTGCCGCAAGGTGCACCCCATCCTCGAACAGGCGGCGCGCGAGGACGGCCGCACCCGCCTCGTCTACAAGAACTGGCCGGTCTTCGGCGAAGACTCGGTCTATTCCGCGCAGATGGCGCTCGCAGCCCGCGAGCAGGGCAAGTACGTGCAAGCGCATGCCGCATTGATCGGGCTCAACACCAAGGTGACCGCGACGGTGACCGACAAGGCCCTGGCGGATGCCGGCATCGACGTCGAGCGCGCCAAGGCCGAGCGGGTCAAGAACATCCAGGCGATCGGCGCGGTGCTCAAGCGCAACCACGCGCAAGCGGAAGCGCTGGGCCTGCAGGGGACGCCCGGCTTCATCATCGGCAAATTCCGGGTACCGGGCGTCTTGAGTCTCGAGAACTTCAAGCTGGCCATCGCGGATGCGCGCAAGGCGCTCGCCCAAGACGCGAAAGACGGGAAGAAATAGGCCGCGCCCCGCCCCTGCGCCCACGACGGCGCCAAATCGACGGCCGCAAATTGGCGGTCGGCCCTAAGCCCATCTTTACCTTCATGCCGCTATGAGCACGCAACGCGTGCTGCATGGAGGGCATCGTGGACGCCGTCTCGACCGTGGTGTCGTACGTCCTGGACCGGCTGAATTCGCTGTTCCTGGGCCCCGGCTCCGAGATCTCGCTCACGTCGCTCGGCTGCGCGCTCGCCGTCGCACTCGTCTTCCTCGCCGTCCGGCACTATCGCCGCCGCCGGCGGATGCGCCTCAAGGTGCTGCTGCGCGCCCTCTTCCCGCGCCGGATCACGCGCCACCCTTCGACCTTGCTCGATCTCGGCTACCTGTTCGTCAACGTCTTCCTGTTCGGCGCGATCTTCGGCTGGGCGCTGCTGTCCTACCAATGGGTGAGCAACGGCGTGACGGGGCTGCTCACGGCGAACGTCGGTGCGGTGGCGCCATCGACGCTTCCCGATCTCGCGGTGCGCGCCATCGTGACGGTGTGCCTGTTCCTTGCCTACGAGCTCGGCTATTGGGTGCACCACTATCTCTGCCACCGCGTGCCGTTCCTGTGGGAGTTCCACAAGGTGCATCACTCGGCGAACGTGCTGACGCCGCTCACGGTGTTCCGCGTGCATCCCGTCGACACCTGGCTGTTCGCCAACCTCCTGGTGCTGTTCGTCGGCACGGCCAACGGGCTCGCCAACTACGCGTTCGGCATCACCGCCTATCAATACGCGCTGTCGGACACGAACATCATTCTCGTCGTCTTCGTACACGCCTATATCCACCTGCAGCACTCGCATCTGTGGATCACGTTCCGCGGCTGGGCGGGCCGCGTCTTCATGAGCCCGGCGCATCACCAGGTGCATCACTCGAACAACCCGGTTCATTTCAATAAGAATCTCGGTA
Organism: Hyphomicrobiales bacterium; assembly: GCA_017304555.1. Taxonomy (GTDB): domain Bacteria; phylum Pseudomonadota; class Alphaproteobacteria; order Rhizobiales; family Xanthobacteraceae; genus JAFKKS01. Next base: position 1,363 of record JAFKKS010000175.1, on the reverse strand, counting down.
GCTGCTTGTCGCTGTGGGACTGGCTGTTCGGCACGCTCTACGTTCCCGCCAAGCACTCGGAAAACCTGCGCTTCGGCGTCGCGCCGGACGGCCGCGACGAACAGACGATCACGGCGCTCTACATCACGCCGGTCGTCGATGCGGCACGACATGTCACGGCGCTTGCAGGCGCCCACGACGAGAACGCCGCAGAGCGCGCCGCGCCGGCAGCCAGCGAGCCGGCCTTGCGCATCTAAGCTACAGCCGATTGACTAGAATCCGCTCGTCCCCGCGAAAGCGGGGACCCAGAGCCAAGAATGCTGGATTCCCGCTTGCGCGGGAATGAGCGGAGTGTGGGTTCAGCCGATCTGGATCACGCTCCCGGTTCTTAACTTGCACCAACCCAAAGGAGCGCCCACGTGCCAACGATCAATTGCGACATGGGCGAAGCGTTCGGCCTCTATCACATGGGAGACGATGAAGGGTTGATGCCGCTGATCGGCATCGCCAACGTCGCCTGCGGCTTCCACGGCTCCGACTTCAACCACATGCGCGAGACCGTTCGCCTCGCCAAGCGGCACGGCGTGAAAGTCGGCGCGCACCCGTCCCTGCCCGATCTGCAAGGCTTCGGCCGGCGCGAGATGAAAATGGGGCGCGAGGAACTCGCCAACTGCCTGATCTACCAGATCGGCGCGCTGAAAGGCTTTCTCGACGCCGAAGGCATGGTACTCAACCACATCAAGCCGCACGGCGCGCTCTACGGCATGGCGGCGCGCCAGGAGGCCGTCGCCCACGCGGTCGCCGACGCGGCCGACGTGTTCAAGGCGCCGATCCTCGGCATGATCGGAACGCAGCACGAGAGCGTCTATGCGGCGCGTGGGCACGCCTTCGTCGCCGAGTTCTACGCGGACCTCGATTACGCCGACGACGGCGGCCTGATCATCACCCGCGAGCATGCCGCGCGGGATCCGGACGAAACCCTCCGGCGCTGCCGCACGGCGATCGCCGAAGGAACGACGACCAGCATCAACGGCAAGACGGTCCGCGTGCGCGCCGACAGCATCTGCGTGCACTCCGATACACCAAACGCCGTGGCGCTGGCACGCGCCGTCGGCGCCGCGATCGGATAGCCCGGCCGAGTGAAGCCAGGTGCGACAGGCCGTCGCAGTTTTGACCGATCCGATGAATGGGCGTTCATCACCGTAATTGGCTTTTTCCCCCGCTCCATTCAACCGTTGTTCACGAACACATCGCTACGGTAAGAAATCGTGCTAGCTTACAGCCACTTGGCGCTGTGGCTTCATACTTAGGCCAAAATGGATGCGCCTTACTCAGCCATCCAGTTTCGGCTGGACACAGTTATCAGAAGCGCCCGGCCGGGCGC
>JAFKKS010000174.1 GCA_017304555.1 Hyphomicrobiales bacterium | reverse complement strand
GGGCATCGGCTTCACGCTCGGCAACACCGCGCTGATCATCACCGGCGCGCTCGTCGGATCGTCCGGCGCGATCCTCTCGTACATCATGTGCAAGGGGATGAACCGCTCCTTCATCTCCGTCATCCTCGGCGGCTTCGGCGGCGAGACGGCGGGCGCCGCCGCTGGCGGCAAGGAAGCGCGCCCGGTCAAGCAGGGCTCGGCGGATGACGCCGCCTTCATCATGAAGAATGCGTCGAAGGTCATCATCGTGCCCGGCTACGGCATGGCGGTGGCGCAGGCGCAGCACGCGTTGCGCGAGATGGCGGATCGCCTCAAGGCCGAGGGCGTCGAGGTCAAATACGCGATCCATCCGGTCGCCGGCCGCATGCCGGGGCACATGAACGTGCTGCTCGCGGAAGCGAACGTGCCTTATGACGAGGTGTTCGAACTCGAAGACATCAACTCCGAGTTTGCGACCGCCGACGTCGCCTACGTCATCGGCGCCAACGACGTCACCAACCCCTCGGCCAAGACCGACAAGTCGTCACCCATCTACGGCATGCCGGTGCTCGACGTGGAGAAGGCGAAAACGGTTCTCTTTGTGAAGCGCGGTATGGGCTCCGGCTATGCCGGCGTCGAGAACGAGCTGTTCTTCCGCGACAACACGATGATGCTGTTCGGCGACGCCAAGAAGATGACGGAAGAGATCGTCAAGTCGCTGTAGTTTTGCCGGATCAGTTAATCGCCGCTCGTCCCCGCGAAAGCGGGGACCCAAGGCTGACTCTGGCTACTCTGGATTCCCGCTTGCGCGGGAATGAGCGGAGCAAAGGGCACGATTCAATCAAGTTCTGCGAACTTCAGGTCGAAACTGTCGTCGTGACCGAGGATCAAGCATTTTGCTCAAGTGGCTGATCCTTCTTCTCGGCGGCTATGCGGCGCTCGCGGCCACGCTCTACTTCGCGCAGCGCAAGCTGATGTATTTCCCCGATCCGGTGCGGCATGCGCCTGCGGCATCGGGCCTCGATCACTTCGAAGAGATTACATTCACGTCGAGCGACGGCGTGCGGCTTCTCGCGTGGTACGCGCCGCCGCGCGACGGATCCAAGTCGCTTGTTATCTATTTTCAAGGCAATGGTGGCGGCCTCGACTTGCGGGCGCATCGCTTTGGCCGGCTCGCGGCAGCGGGCCTCGGCGTCCTGGCGCTCAACTATCGCGGCTTCGGCGGCTCGTCCGGCGCGCCGAGCGAGGAGGGCATCCTACGCGACGCCGATGCGGCTTACGCCTTCGCTGTGACGCACGTCCCGGCGGAGCGGATTGTGCTGTGGGGCGAGTCGCTCGGCACCGGCGTTGCCGTCGCACTTGCGGCGGAGCGGCCCGTAGCGCGCGTGCTTTTGGAATCGCCCTATACCTCGACCGCCGATATCGCCGCGGCGACCTATTGGTACGTGCCGGTCCGTCTCCTGATGCGCGACCAGTTCCGTTCCGATGCCCGCATCGCCAAAGTGACGGCGCCGGTTATGATCCTGCATGGCGCGCGCGACACCGTCGTGCCAATCCGCTACGGCGAGCGACTCTATGATCTTGTGCGTGCGCCGAAGCGTTTCGTTCGCCTTCCCGAAGCCGGGCACAACGATCATGACGACTTCGGTGGCCTTGACGCCGTGACGCCTTTCCTCGCCGACGGTACGCTCTAGTGCCGCTGGGCGTATGTGGGAACGACACGATGATGAAGCTGTTCATGCCGCTCGTCGGCCTGATCTTTTTCCTGACGTCCACGGCGGCTGCGCCCCCACAGGCGGCCGCGTGCCGGGCGCCGCTCAAGTCCATGCTGATCGTGGATCTCTACTTCGGTCGCAATGGTCCGCACGGCGGCGTGACCGAGCAACGTTGGTCCAACTTCCTCGCGCAGGAGGTCACGCCGCGGTTTCCGGACGGCCTCACGGTGGTGGACGGCGCCGGACAATGGCGCGAGGCGGCGCATAAGCGGATCATCCGCGAGCGTACGAAAATCGTGACCATCGCGGTGGCGGCGGCGGATTCCGTCCATGAGCGCGTGGAAGCGATCGTTGCCGCCTACAAGCGACGCTTCCATCAGAAATCGGTCGGCGTCATCGTGCGTGACGGCTGCGCCGCTTTCTGAGTCAGAACGTCTGATATGTCTGGCCCAGGCGTCCGCCGACGCGGCTGAAGCCGACCTTCGCCGGCTCGTAGTTCTGGCGGATGTTGAGGGCTTGGGCGTAGGAGCCCGCCGCCTTCTGCTTGTCGCCGAGGCGCTCGTAAGCGAGACCGCGGCTCGTCCAAGCCTGCAGGTTCTTCGGCTCGCGCTGCACCGCCTCGTCGAGATCGGCGGCGGCCGCCTGATAGTTCTGCATCGCGATGTAGCTCAAGCCGCGACCGACGAACGGCTCGGCTTCATGTTTCGAGAGGCTGACGGCAGTCGTGAAATCGTCGATCGCAAACTGGTGCTGCTTCTGTGCCTGATAGAGCAAGCCTCGATTGTAATAAGCCTGCGCATCGTTCGGTTTGAGGCTGATCGTCTTGTTGAAGTCTTCGAGCGCCTGCATGCCTTGGTTCTGCTGGCGGTAGACGGCACCGCGGCCGAGATAAGCGGGCGCATAATTCGGGTCGATCTGGATGGCGCGGTTATAGTCGGCGAGCGCGAGATCGTATTTCTTCATCTGGCGGTGCACGAGGCCGCGGTTGCTGTAGGCCTGCGCGTAGTTCGGGTCGAGGCTCAACGCCTTGTCGAAATCCGCGAGCGCCTCCTGCGGCCGGCCGGCGCGGCCGAGCACGGAGCCACGTACGTTGTAAGCTTGCGGATCGTTCGGATTGCGCTGGATGACTTCGGTGAGCGAGGCGATGTTGGCGGGGGAGGCCGCCATCGTTTCGGCGTCGTCGGTCGCGGCCGGCGCCGGCGCGCCGCCGCCGACGGTAATGCAGCCGGAGAGAGTTGCGGCGACGAGCACCATCGCGAGGCTGCCTGCAAGCCGAAGCCGCGATGCATTACGCCGTTCGCTCATCAGTGTCCCGTCGGCCTTCGTCGTCCCCACAGCACACTGCCTGCGGCAGCGGCCGTGTTCAACTGGCAATACGGCGATGTTGGTACGTGCTCTCCTTTCTTTGAAAAGGGGGGGCGCGCGCCAAAAACACAATTGCCGGGCAAGCGCCCGGCAATGAGAAGAGAACAGTAGATAAAGGACGCCGGTTGGCCGGTGTCAGATGATCAGCGCGGGGCGCCCGGAGCGGGCCGCGGCTTCATCGGAATCAGGCCTTCGCGCTGAGCGCGCTTGCGGGCCAACTTGCGCGCGCGGCGGACCGCCTCGGCCTTCTCACGCGCCTTCTTCTC
>JAFKKS010000173.1 GCA_017304555.1 Hyphomicrobiales bacterium | reverse complement strand
GCGCTGCTGGCCGAAGGCGTCTTCTGCGCGCCGCGGCTCGACGATCAATCCCACTGCGACGGTGGCAATACCCGTCTCTGCGCGAATTCGACCAGAGTAAGGTATCAAATAGCCCGGCGAAGCAGGGAGGCGTGCATATTCCACGATGCTGCCGCTGGAGACGCAGATATAGTCGCAGCCAAGTTGGCGTAACGCGGCCGCGACCTGAACGACGTCCTCGGGCTCAAGCCCGCCTTCGACCCAGTCGCAGCAATTGAGCCGGACCCCGAGCGCGCGGTCGGTGGGCCATTCCGCGCGCACGGCTTCCATGATCTCCAAGGGAAATCGCATGCGGTTTTCAAGCGAGCCGCCGTAAGCGTCTGTCCGCTGGTTCGATAAGCCGGAGAGGAAACTGTGCAGCAAATAGCCGTGTGCAGCGTGTATCTCCAGCACCGCCAGGTCGAGCCGCGCGGCTCGCCGTGCAGCTTGGCTGAAGGCCTCGCGCACACGCTGCAACCCTGGGGCGTCGAGTGCTTCGGGCACCGGCCAAGATGGCCCGAACGCCAGCGCCGACGGCGCGCAGAGTGGCCATCCTCCCGCGCTCGGATGCATCGGCTTTCCGCCGTCTGCCGGATGCGCGAGGGATCCTTTGCGCCCTGAATGATTGAGTTGAAGGCCGAGCGGCGTATCGGAGAAGCTACGGATATTCGCGATGAGTGATGCGAACGCCTCTTCCTGCGTGTCGCTATGTAAGGCGAGATTGCCCGGGTTGCCATAGCCCATCGGCTCGACGGCCGTGGCTTCGATCATTACCAATCCGGGCCCAGATACGGCCATGCTGCCCAGATGCTGCAGGTGCCATGGCTGCGGCAAATGCGCGACGGCGCTGTACTGCGCCATCGGCGATACCATGATGCGATTGGCAAGCGAAACCGGTCCGAGGCGGACGGGAGAGAACAGGTGTGACGCCAAGAAACGATCTTTCGCTTTGCTCGGTCCAGATGCACCGGATCGGATTTTATCCGGTGTTGCAACCGAACAAGTGTAGGGCCGCCTCCTTACACTAGCTTGGGCGAGGGGCCGTCGACCGACAATTTGTTGGGCTGCCCCCGAACACTCATCGGTTGCCGGATTGTCGCTGCGGATGGAAGCTGCCAGCGTAAAGCTGAAACCGCTTGGATCCGATCACCGGCTGCGAGCCGATCAACCCACGAGGCCGTCATGACCGCATTCTTGACACGCCGTGCATTGCTCGCGACGGCGCTTGTCGCTCCGGCTTTCTCGGTGCGTGCTCAATCGTTTCCGGATCACCCGCTGCGGCTAGTGGTTCCCTACAGCGCCGGCGGCGGCACGGATGTCGTCGCACGTGCGATCGGCCGCGATATGGAAGAGACGCTCGGCCAGCCGGTGGTCATCGAGAACAAGACAGGTGCAAATACGGCGATCGCTGCGGACTACGTGGCTCGCGCCGAGCCGGACGGCTATACGATGTACTTCGCGGGCGCCTCGAGCCTCGTTGTGCCGCCGCTCGTCACGCCCAAACTGCCGATCAGGCCGATGGATTTCGCGCCAGTCTCGCTGGTGCTCAAGCAACCCTATGCGCTCGGCGTCAATCCCGAGTTCGCCGACAGCTTGGATACGATGGTCAAAAAACTGCGGGCAGACCCCGATAAATACTCTTTCGGCCACACCGGCACGGGCGGGATCGGTCACCTTATCGGCGTGCGGCTGATGAATGCGACCAACACGAAAATGGTCTCGGTGACCTATCGTGGCTTTCAGCAGACGGTGATCGATGTCATCACCGGCCGTGTCGCGATGACCTTTGAGGCGGTCAACAATTTTCTCCCCTTCGTCGCTGACGGCCGCGTGCGCCTGCTTGCGGTATCCAGCGACAAGCGTGTCCCGCAACTTCCCGACGTTCCGACGTTCGTGGAGGCAGGCTATCCCGACATGGTCGTGGAGTCATGGATCGCGGTGTTTGTGCCGAAGGCGACGCCGCGTCCGGTCATCGACCGGCTCAATCGTGCGGTGGCGCATGCGGTCGATAGCGAGAAGTTCAAAGACATGGCGGCTAAGGCGATTCAACGACCCGAAGCCGGTTCACCGGAAGACCTTGGGGCGCTGTTGCAGAAAGATATCGACGTGTGGCGCAAGGTCATCGCGCCGCTCAATCTTCCAGGCAGCAATTGAGGAAACGAATGGATCAGGTACCCGGCAAGACGGCCATCGTCACCGGCGCGGCGCGCGGCATTGGCCGCGCCATCAGCTTGGTGTTGGCGCGGCATGGATTTGCAGTTGCCGTGATCGACCTCCTGGAGGAGGTGCTCGAAAATACCTCGCGGGAGGTGGCAGCACTCGGGGTCGACTGTGTCCCGATCGTCGCTGATGTTTCTGACTACAGGGGAGCGCACACGCACGCCGCAGCGCTGGCCGGGCGTTGGGGGCGCATCGACGTTCTGGTGAACAATGCCGCCGTGCTGCAACCGAAGCGCATCCTGGAAATCACCGAAGCCGAGTGGGACCTTGGCGTCGCGGTCAACCTTAAGGGTGTATTCAATTGGTGCCAGGCGGTCGCGCCGTTTATGCTCAAGGGAGAGGGCGGGCGCATCGTCAACATCTCATCGGTCTCGGCCAACACCGGTCCTTCGCCGCATGCAGCCAGCCGCTTCGCCTACAGCGCGACCAAGGCGGGTGTCCTCGGCCTGACGCGTGGGCTTGCACGAGAACTTGCGCCCAAGATCGCGGTCAACGCCGTCTGCCCCGGCGCGATCCTCACCGACCGCACGCGCGAAAGCTTCGCGCCGCATATGCAGCGTTTGTCGGATACGATTCCGCTTGCCCGCATCGGAACGCCGGAAGACATCGCCACCGTCGTCGCTTTCCTTGCCACCGCCGAACCTCTGTTCATGACTGGCGAGGTTGTAGACGTGGATGGCGGCGCCTGCATCAACTAAGCGGGGGACGCTCATGGACCTTGATCTCGACGGCCGGGTCGTCGCGGGCGGCGGCATAGGGCGCGCTATCGCATTGCTGTTGGCCTCGCTGCGTGCGCGCGTCTTCGTTGCGGACCGTTCGCGCGAGGGGCTCGCGACGCTGAGTGCGGCATACCCGGACATTTGCACATGGGAGGTCGACCTCGTCGATCGTGCGGCGGCGGCGCGATGGATCGTTGATGTGGAGCAAGCCGCGCAGACGCCGATCGCTGTCCTGGTCAACAATGCCGGCGGGTCGCTCGGCCAGGTGCCGCGCGACCTCACCGAAATTTCCCATGCGGACTGGGATAGCATTGTTGACATCAACTTGAACGCCGCCTTCGCACTCTCCGGCGCGATGGTGCCGGGCATG
>JAFKKS010000172.1 GCA_017304555.1 Hyphomicrobiales bacterium | reverse complement strand
CCGGCAAGTCACCGTCATCGGTTCGTGGACGTTCTCAACGGTCGGGCAAGCCGATTGCGCGCGGTTCGTCGCCGACCGGGGAATCAATCTCGACCGACTGTTCACGCACCGCTGGACGCTCGAACAGGCCGACGAGGCCTACAAGGTGTTCGATAAGCAGACCGACGGCAAAGGCGTGATCCATCCGTCGTAGAGCGGGAGGCTGCCGCCTTCCACTGTCCTGCAATCGGCGACGGATGACCGGGACGCGCCGCTTCCGGCGGCGCGCCTCGGCATCGTCGTCAGGTCGTATGCCGCCTCAGTTCGCCGCGAAGCAATAAAGCAGCCCCGCGCCGCCAGTGCCTCGCAGCGCCACCTGGCTGCAGCCGCCGCCTTCGCCGCGTGAGAGGTGCGACGAGTTCCATGACTTGGCGGGCGCCGAGTCATCCAAACCCATACGGTCGTGATGGCCGACCATCGCCGCCCCTTCGGTGCTGCTCGTCCAGTTCTTGCACGTCCGGTCGTCCGTGCCGCTGAACGCCGTGCCGTCAGGCTGCGAGCCCGTGAGGATGTCGTGTGTGTTGGGCGTGTCGCCGCGGCCGTTGATCGCCTCGCCCTTTTCGTTCAGCGCGGTCTGCTTGCTGATCTTGTTGTTGACGCTGTGCAGGTCGGCGACATCCTTGGCGATGCTTTCTCCTTTCGCATTCTGCCATGGGCCGCGGCCGATCCGATCGCGGGCATTCACCGCCGGCTTTCCGTCCGCCGCCGCGGTGGAGAGGTAGGCTCGCCATGTCTTTCCGGAACTGCCGGCGGCTTGTGCCAATTGCTGACAGTGCCGATCAGCCCCTTCGAGACCTCCGAGGTCGGCTCCTTTGCCGAGACCTGCGCTGGTCACGAAGAAGGTCATGGAGGATGCGCCGCCCTGCTGGGCGTAGGCGCCATCGTCTGCCGGGATCGACGCGAGGGTAACACAAAGTACGGCTGGCCAGAGCAACGATCTCACGAAGCACTCCCTGCTATGCCGTAGGCACATTGGTGCCTGCGGGCTTGTGTATGTGAGAACACGCGACACAATGCTAAATTCCGCTGGGGGGCGGTAAAGTTCGAACACGGGGAAAGGCTGTATATGATCCTGGAAATTGCGCAGATCGACATCAAACAGGGCGCGGAAGACGAGTTTGAAGACGGCGTGCGGAAGGCGGCTGCGCTGTTCAAGCGTGCCAAGGGCTGCAAGGGCTTGGAGTTGCAACGTTCGATCGAACGCCCCAGCCGGTATCGGCTATTGGTCCAGTGGGAGACGCTGGAAAATCATACGATCGATTTCCGCTCTTCTGCCGATTTTCAGGAATGGCGAAAGCTCGTCGGGCACTGCTTCACGCAGCCGCCGGCCGTGGAACACACGCAGCTATCGGTGAAGGGCTTCTAGGGACGATTGGAGCCGCGCCGCATCGGTCGGTCCGAAGCCGCTCGCTCAGTGTGAGCCGAGCGCCCGCTGCAGGGCCGGTACAGCGCGTTCAGTTCGCTGCCTTGCAGCAACAGTGTCTTGCGCGTCAGGCCGCCGTGGCGGCGAATCCAAGCCTTCACCGGTCCGGGATAGGTCGCATACATCAGGCGCGTACCGCCCGCATGCGTTACCTCTTTTCCGCGCCGGTCCGGGGTCCAGGCCGCGTGAAAGCCGAGGATCGCGCGCCGCGTCACGCAAATGCGGTTGCGCGGCACCACGCTGAGCACGAGCGTGCAGGCGGAGAGGCAAGGGCCGTCGATAACCACGTCTTCGCCGGATTGGCGCACGGCGGCAAAAAGCGCGAGGTAGTCGCCGATGCGGCCGCCGGCGCTCGACTCGATGCGGACGGTCGCCGACGCCGGAGCCGACAACGTCGCGATCATTAAGCCGGCGGCAAAACCCGCCACGCCTGCCAATCTCAATGCGCGCACCCGGTCTCCTGCCGCTATCCGTTCCCCAGCGGCCATTCCAACATGGCGGCTCAGCGCATACAAGCGGAAACAAGCGCGGTCGCCCCGCGCAAATCACCAGCTGCGTCATTCGCATGTCATCAACTTGATTCGTCTTCTTCACCCATGGGCTGGGTGATTCTTATTTGCGCTGTCGCGAGTGCGGTTTTTCTCCTCATTCACTGCGCGACGATCGCGGCCGTCGCGGTTCGGCTCAGGCGGAGCGGGCCGATCGGCGATGGCGCAGACGCGCTGCCGCCGGTCACGGTGATCAGGCCGGTTTGCGGCTTGGAGAATTTTCTCGAACTCACGCTCGCGTCGTCGTTCTGGCTCGACTATCCGCGCTACGAAGTCATCTTCTGCGTCGCGCACGAAAACGACCCGGCAGTGCCGTTGATCGAGCGTCTGATCGCTATGCATCCGAATGTGCCGGCGCGGCTTCTCGTCGGTCGCAGCACCGTTGCGATCAATCCGAAGCTCGACAACATCGTCAAAGGCTGGCACGCGGCAAAGCACGACTGGATCGTCATGGCTGACAGCAATGTCGGGCTGCCGGCGGATTACCTGCAGCGGCTGTTCGCGGTCTGGGATGCGGAGTGCGGCCTGGTTTGCTCGCCGCCGGTCGGGGCATTGCCGCAGAATTTCGCAGCGCATCTGGAATGCGCTTTTCTCAACACGCATCAGGCGCGGTGGCAATGCTTTGCCGACAGCATCGGCTTCGGGTTCGCGCAAGGCAAGACGATGCTCTGGCAACGTCAAACGCTCGAAGATCGCGGCGGCATCGCCGCGCTGGCATCGGAAGTGGCGGAGGACGCCGCCGCCACCAAGCTCGTTCGATCGTCCGGTCTGCATGTGCGGTTGGCGCGTGCGCCGTTCCCGCAACCGCTGGGGCGTCGCCGGTTGGGCGATGTGTGGCGGCGGCAATTGCGCTGGGCGAAGCTGCGCCGAAGCACGTTTCCCTTGGCGTTCCTGCCGGAATGCTTGTGCGGTGTTCTCCCCGCTTTGGTTTGCGGAGCGGTTGCGGCCGCGTTCGCCGAGGTGTCGGTGATGCTGACATCCCTTTCGATCATCGGTGTTTGGTACGGCGCCGAGATGTGGCTGGCGCGGATCGCAGGGTGGCCGGCGTCGATGCAAACACTCGCCGCCGGCATGCTACGCGACGCGTTGCTGCCACTGGTCTGGACGGCGGCGTGGCTGGGTGACGGGTTTGACTGGCGTGGCAACTATGAGAGTTGACAGTATGCTGAGTATTGCATCGGGACCCGCCGCCGCCGCGGTTCTGGATGAAGACGATGTCATCCAGGTTCGCGCGCTATTCCTCTCCGATCTGCATCTCGGGATGCGCGGCTGCCAGGCGGAAAAGATTCTTCGGTTCCTGCGCCGGTACGACGCGGACATGATCTATCTCGTCGGCGACATCGTCGACGGCTGGGGTCTCAAGTCATCCTGGTATTGGCCGCAGAGCCATAACGACGTCGTGCAGAAGCTGTTGCGCAAGGCGCGCAAGGGCGCGCGCATGTTCTACATCCCCGGCAATCACGACGAGTTTCTCCGGGAATATTACGGGACGCATTTTGGCGGCGTCGAGGTCGCCGAGCAGGTGATGCATACGACGCAGAACGGGCGCCGCTATCTCGTCGTGCACGGCGACCTGTTTGACGTCGTCATCCGCCACGCACGCTGGCTGGCTCTGCTTGGAGACAAGGCCTATGACGCCGCGATCTGGCTCAATCGTCACTTCAACCGGCTGCGGTCCATGCTCGGCCTGCCGTATTGGTCGCTGTCGCAGTGGGTGAAGCTCAAGGTGAAGAACGCGGTGGCGTTCATCGGCCATTTCGAG
>JAFKKS010000171.1 GCA_017304555.1 Hyphomicrobiales bacterium | reverse complement strand
CGCCCGCTGTCCTCGCGCCAGCCTTCGCCGCGCCGCCAGCGCCGGTCGTCGTGATAGCGGTGGTGGTACGGCCCGTCGTCGCGGAACCGCCCGCCGTCGTCATCGTTCCAGCGCTCGCGCCAGCGGCGGCGCATCTCGTCGCGCCAGGCGTCGAGGCGCCCGTTGCCGAGGCTGTCGCGCGCATCGCCTTGGCGGAGCGGGTTGCGCCACCGCCGGGCGGCATAGAAGTGCGCCTTCTGTTCCTCCGATAGCGTCTTGTAGAAATCATCGAGCGCGGGGCGAACGGTGCGTATCGCCTCGAGCAAGGTTTCCAGGCGCTTCTCTGCCGCGGCGAGGCGTCCGCTGGGGGTGATCGGCCGTTCGGTGGGGCACGCCGTGCGTGTGATCTCGATCGCCTTGTTGGCTGCATCGCGCAGCTTTTCGAAGGCTTGTTGCTGGTCGCCCGCCGGTTGGGTCAGGCGCTCCATGCGATCGAGCATCCGCCCGATGCGGCGTTCGGTCCGCTCGCCGCAGGCTCTGCGTGAGGGTGTGCGCTCACGCGACGTTTCGCCGGTGGTGTCGACGGGGGCGCTGGGGCGCGTATCGTTGGCGCCTGGATGGCCGTCATGATCATCTGCGCGTTCGCTACGTTCGGGCTCGGCGATCCGCTGCCCGGACATGTCACGCTGATTGTACTCTTCCTCCGACGGGCTTTGTGAATCGGCAGCTTGATCGTGCCCGCTTTCATCATCGTCGTCGTAGTAGGGGTCATAGGGTCGGCGCTGCAGATGAGCCGTGTCCGTGGGAGTCTGATCGTCGTAGCGAAAGCGTCGATTGAACTCCGCCGCGAAGTCTTCGCTCGTGGGCGATGGTGCGGATTCCGTTTGGCCGGCAGCGGCATCTTGCGCCGAGGCGGCCATCGCCGTCCCGCCGGCAAGCACAAGGCCGGCAGCGAGGATGAATGCGGGTTTCATTGTTCGTGCGTGCGCCAAGCGCAGGACGATACGACGCATGGCCGATCTCCTCTCGATGCGGCCCTCGCAATGGCTCGTTGGCAATGGCTCATTGGCAAGGGCGTAATGGCTTTGATTCCGTTACCGCGATCTGGGCTCGTTCCTTGGCGGAATGAGGGCGAGCTTTTGTCCAAATCGACGCGCATTCTCACTTTTCGGTCAGCGCCGCAGCCACCGATCGCGCCAGCGATCGAGGCGTCCGCGCCGGCGCGGCTCGCCCACCATCTGGTTGAAGTGCGCTTTCTGCTCGTCGCTGAGGGACTCATAGAAGGCGTCGAGCGCGGGCCGCAGGGTGCGCACCGCACGCAACACGGCATCAAGCCTCGCCTGGATTACTTCGAGGCGTCCGGTCGGGGTGATCGGCACCTCGGCGTTGCACCCGTTGGCGGCTTCCTCGCGCGCTTTGGACGCCGCCTGCTTCAAATCATCGTATTTGGGGCGCTGGGCGTTGGTCGGCTGGACGATCTCGTCGATACCCTCGAGGTAAAAATCGACGGCTTCGCCCAGGCGCGGGCTGCACAACGGCGCCAGGGCGAACGGGCCCATGGCACGGCGCCATTCGGTGGCCCGCCGGCGCGCCTCGACCCGCTCCTGGCGGCGCTCCGCACGGTTCCGCCGCTCGTCGATCCGGTCCTCCCGCTTGGTTGCGTTCGTCGCCGGCGCGGCCTTGTCGCTCTCGGCGGCCGGTGGGCTGTTGCCGGCCGGCGGGGCCGGATTTGCCGCTGGGGCGGCGGGAGGGGGCGAACTCGGGGTCTGGGCGGGCGTGGTTTGCGCAGGGGCGGTCTGAGCCTGGGCGAAACTGAGCGAAATGGCGGCAGCGAAGATCAGCCCCGCAAACGTCGAGCTTGTCCGAAGGCTTGGATTGGTCATGATGCGTCTCCGCTTCCCCAGGGCTGTTTTTTGGATGATGGCGTGAAAGGATCGATTGAGACTTGAGAACCATTGATTTTGGGAACGGTTCCGCCTCAATTCCAAGAAGTCGGCCTCCTTCAACGGCTTTTACCATTTCACTACAAGGAGATGTTGCCATGGCGCCTACGACGGCGAAAGACGAAGCTGCGGTACTGGCTTGGCTCGCGGAGCGACGCGACGCCATGATCGCGCTTTTGGAAACGCTCGTGAACACCGATGGCGGCAGCTACGACAAGGCCGGCGTCGACGCGGTCGCGGCGCATATACGCAAATTCCTCGAAGGCTACGGTATTCCCTGCGAGACGGTGCCGAACGACAAGTTCGGCGACGCGCTGCGCGCGACGGTCGCCAACGGGGCCGCCGGCGCGGGCGCGAACAGCACCATCCTACTGATGGGCCATCGCGACACGGTCTTTCCGAAAGGCGAGCCGACGCGACGGCCCTTCAAGATCGAGAAGGGCATCGCCTACGGCCCCGGCGTGTCTGACATGAAGGCCGGCTTGGTGATGAACGCGTTCATCCTCGCCGCTTTCAAGGAACTCGGCGGCGCCCCCGCGCCACTTGTCGGCCTGTTCACCAGCGACGAAGAGATCGCGTCGCCGTCGTCGCGCCCGGTGATCGAAGGCGAAGCGCGCCGTGCGCGCGCCGTCTTCAACTCCGAACCCGGCCGGCCGGGCAACGGCATCGTCACCGGCCGCAAGGGCGGTGTGTTCATGCGCATGACGGTCACGGGCAAGGCGGCGCACTCGGGCGCCAACTTCCAGGAAGGCATCAGCGCGATCGAAGAGCTCGCGCGCAAGATCATCGCATTACACGCCATCACCGATCTCGACAAAGGCACGACAGTGAATGTCGGCTTGATCTCCGGCGGCCAGACCGTGAACACCGTTGCGCCGGAAGCAAAATGCGAGATCGACTTGCGCTTCGTCACCCCGGCCGATCGCGACGCCGCGATGAGTGCCATCCGCAAGATCGTCGATACCGCGAATGTGAAGGGCACGAGCGCGTCGCTCGAAATCGCCGGCGAATTCCTGCCGCTGGTGGAAAGCCCGCAGGGCAAGGCGCTCTACGAGCACTATGCGAAAATTGCCGAGGAAGTCGGCATTCCGGTGAAGCCGGCCTTCACCGGCGGCTGCGCGGATTCAGGGTTCTCCGCCGGCGTCGGCGCGCCGACGATCTGCGCGACGGGGCCGATCGGCGGCAAGGCGCACACGCCGGAAGAGTATCTCGAAGTCGACTCGATGGTGCCGCGCGCGCAGGCCTTGGCCTTGTCGATCATGCGCCTATCTTAAGAAGCCGCTGGCGGTCCTGGCGTTCGCTCGGGACCGCCGGCGCACACTCGTTTCAGCCTTGAATGTAGGAAGCCTATGCCCAGCGCCCTTTTCTCGCCGATCAAGCTCGCCGGTGTCGAATTTCCGAACCGGATCGTTGTCG
>JAFKKS010000024.1 GCA_017304555.1 Hyphomicrobiales bacterium | reverse complement strand
CACATCACCGGAACGACGCGATAGCCGGCCCCGTCCTTCTCGATATGGCCGAGCGACGGGAAGGGGTAGTGGAAGCCCTGCATCGGCAGCTTCTCGGCGGCGACCATGTCGTAGATCCGCCGCCGGGTTTCTTCCGCCTTGGCGCCGTCCTGGTCGAAGCCCGCATGCCAATTCGGATTGCGCGCGAACAGCGCCGGATGGTTGGTCACATCCGACTGGATGAAGACTTTGCCGTTGCCCGAGGACACGACGAACGAGGTGTGCCCCGGCGTGTGGCCGACGCTTTCGACGGCGGTGATGCCGGGGGCGACCTCCTTCGACCATTCGTACGGCGTGACCTTGCGGCCGAGCGCGTCGAATATTTTGCGGTTGGCCTTGAAGAGATCGGCCATGCGGCCGGCGGGCGCGCGGCTCATCTCGCCGTCGTCCATCCAGTATTTCCACTCGACCGCCGGAACCTTGATCTCGGCGTTCGGGAAGGACGGCTTTCCGTCCGCGGTCAGGAGGCCGTTCACATGGTCGCCATGGAAGTGCGAGATCACCACCGTGTCGACGGCGTTGCGGTCGAAGCCGGCGGCCACGAGGTTGGTGTGGAACTGGCCGACCGCGCCCTTGCTTTGCGCGTGCGCGGCTTCGCCGTTGCCGGTGTCGAACACCACGACCTTGCCGCCGGTGTTGATGACCAGCGGGTTGAACACGATCGTCATCGTGTCTTTCGGCATGAACGCGGCCTCGAGGGCCTTGTTCAATTCGTCCTTCTTGGCGTTGACGACGAAGTTGTCGGGGAGCGGGAACGTTCGCGCTCCGTCGGTGACGACGGTGACGCCGATGTCGCCGACTTTGTAGCGGTAGTAGCCCGGCGCTTGCTTATCGGCGGCGGGTGCGGCGGCTTGCAGAGGTGATGTCATTCCCATTCCTATCGGTGCGGCCCCGAGGGCGGCGCTTGCCTTTAGCACGGTACGGCGCGAGAGCTGCGTCATGAAAACCTCCCAGATGCGATTGTTCTGCTAAATCTGTCCGTTCGGCGATGGTATTCTAGCCTGCGCCGGTACTGAGGGAACACCGTCCCTCTTCAACTGACGGTGAGACAACACCTCGCCGCGGCCGTTATTCCCGGCTGCAGCACGGCTATTTCCAGATGTATTTGATCGTCTCGGAGATGCCGTCGCCCAAGGTCAGCAGCACCGCCGACCAAAGGAAGGCGGAGGTGAAATTGGCGATCTGGAAGCGCCAGAACGGCATCTCGAAAATGCCGGCGACGAGCGGCACCGAAGCGCGCAACGGCCCGGAGAAGCGCCCGATGAAGATGCCGAGCGCGCCCCACTTCTTCACGAAGGCCTCGCCGCGCGGAATAAGCTCCGGATGCTTCGAGAGCGGCCACATGTTGCGGATCGGGTGCTCGAACTTCTGCCCCAGCCAATACGACAACCAGTCACCCAGCGCCGCGCCGACGGCGCCCGCGATCCATACCGGCCAGAAATTGATGCCGCCCGACTGAATGAGGACGCCGATGCCGACCAGCGCCGCCCAGGCCGGAAGCAATAGCGACACGAACGCAAGCGACTCGCAAAAGGCCAGCAGAAAGACGATCGGCGCGGCCCACACTTCGTGGACGCGTACGAATTCGATCAATTGGTGGGCGTAAGATTCGAGCACCCCATGACCTTTATCGGCCCGGCTCCTCCGGCGCCAGCGACTTGCCGTCGCACAAATCGGTGAAATGTTTCAGACAAGAAACAGGGAGGAAATGTTCGCGGAATATACGCGGTCTAGTTTTTCATGATTCATTGCGAACGAACGAGGACGATTATGATCTCAACGGTGATGCTGCGCACGAGTGTCATTTTGCTGCTGATTGGGATGACGCTCGGTATTGTCATGGGCATTCGTCAGGACTTCGCGCTTGCGCCCGCGCACGCGCACCTCAACCTTGTCGGCTTTGTCGTGATGTTCGCGGCGGGATTGTATTATCGCCTCGTCCCCGCGGCCGGCGAAGGGGTGCTGGCCAAGGTGCAGGCGACGCTGTTGATCGTCGGGGCGATCACGTTTCCGCTCGGCATTGCCGCGGTCCTCACTTGGGGGCCGGCGGGTTTCGAGATCTTCGCCATCGGCGGCGCGCTTATCGTCTTCGCAGCGGTCGCGCTGTTCGCCTGGATCGTCTTCCGCACCACCGCGATACGCACCGTCGGCATCGGCCGTCCGGCCGGGCTCTCGCTGCCGATCTAAGGTCTGGTCGACGAATTGGCAGTGAAAACCGCTAGCTGAGCGGCGAAGGCCCGCTTGTAGGCAGGGCGCGCTTCGCCGCGCGCCACGTAGGCGGCAAGGTTCGGATATTCGTCCAAGAGGCCGGACGGCCGCAGCCTGAGCAGCACCGACACCATCATCAGGTCGCCGGCGCTGAACGTGCCGTCGAGCCAGCCGCTATCGCGCAGGCGCGCGGACAGTTGCTTCAACCGCTCGCGAACGCGATCCTGGACCAGGGGCAAGCGCTCCCTGGCCCAGGGCTTGTCGCTCTCGAAAATCCTCGCCGTGACGAGGTCGAGGATCGGCGGCTCCACGGTGTTGACCGCGGCAAACATCCACATGATCGCGCGCGCCCGCGCATTGGCGTCGTCCGGCAGCAGGCCCGCATAACGCTCGGCGATGTGGAACACGATCGCGCCCGTCTCGAACAGGGCAAGATCGCCTTCCTCATAGGTCGGGATTTGGCCGAAGGGATGAAGCGCCAGATGCGCCGGTTCCTTCATCGCCTTGAAGGAAAGAAGCCGCACATCATACGGCTGCGCGACTTCTTCAAGCGCCCAGCGGACGCGCGTATCGCGGGCCAGCCCTTGGCCGCGATCGGGCGATCGTTCAAAGGCGGTGATGGTGATCGCCATCGCGACGCTCCTCCAAGGCCGAAACGTCAACCGCGCCGCGCCGCCTCGATTGCAGCGACATCGATCTTTCGCATGGTCATCATCGCGTCGAACGCGCGCTTCGCTTCAGCACCGCCGACCGCGAGAGCCTCGGTCAGCACACGCGGCGTGATTTGCCAGGAGATGCCCCACTTGTCCTTGCACCAGCCGCACTCGCTTTCTTGGCCGCCGTTGCCGACGATGGCGTTCCAATAGCGGTCCGTCTCCCGTTGATCGTCGGTGGCGATCTGAAACGAGAAGGCCTCGTTGTGTTTGAACACGGGCCCGCCGTTGAGACCGAGACAAGGGACGCCGGCAACGGTGAATTCCACGGTCAGCACATCGCCCGCTTTCCCGGACGGGTAGTCGCTCGGGGCGCGGTGGACGGCATGGACCGCGCTGTCGGGAAACGTCTCGGCGTAAAAGCGCGCGGCAGCCTCGGCATCCTTGTCGTACCAGAGGCAGATCGTGTTCTTTGCCATGAGATGTCCTTATCGCCGTGGAGGGAAG
>JAFKKS010000250.1 GCA_017304555.1 Hyphomicrobiales bacterium | reverse complement strand
GCAGCCCGAGCTCAAGTGCGTGAAGGTCACGGACGACGATCAGCAGCAGGGCGACGCCGGATCGCAAGGCGGCGAGCAAGGTCCGCAGGTGGTCGGAAACACGATCCCGGCGCCTCGCTGATAGGCCACCCGGCCAACAACAACGAACCCGGCTTCGGATATCCGAAGCCGGGTTCGACGTTTTTGTCGTTAGCGCGCCGGAGAATTTAGATCCTGAACGCGGCGCGCGATCGGCGCTGTCGCTATTCGATGCGGTTACTTGAGGTCGTCCGGAACCTTGCCGCCATTCTCGGCCAGCTTCTTCATGACCTGCTTGTGCAGCCAGATATTCATCGACGCCGAATCGTTCGTGTCGCCATCGTAATGCAATTCCTTCGCGAGCTCTTTTCTGGCCGCAAAGCTGCTGTCGAGATTCAGCAGTTTCATCAGATCGACAATCGACGTCTTCCAATTCAGCTTCTGCGGGTTCTTCGCAGCGAGATCATTCAAGATCGCGGCGACATCAACCGAGCCTGCCGGCGCTGCCGCTATTCCGGCGGTCGGCGAAGCGGTGGGGCTTGGCGCAGATCCTGCAGGCGCGCCTGCGGGCTTGGCCTCTTCCGCGTGCGCAGTACCGAATATCGACGACAGTATTTTGCCGAAAATGCTCATGATGAGGTCCCATTCCTAGACGTTAGACGCCCGCACTCAACTCGTCGTGATCTTTTTGGTTCCGACTGCGGTCCGATTTGGCTCCCTTGTCTGCTGGCTCCACAGGTTAGAGCCACGGCGAGGAAAACGGAAAGCCGGGACTCGTAGACCGGAATGCACGCCGCATTGGGGGGCAGGATTGTGCGGCAAGTGTCTCGTGTCGCCATCGCAACACTGCGACAAAAACGCAGCGCGATCAGGTCACGGCCGTTTACCTTCGTGAGAATCTCCGTCGTTATGCTCGAAAGGCTGATTATCGAGGGCTGAATAATGAAAAAGGTGGTTTCCGTTCTGGCGCTTGCCGGCGCTTCGCTAGGGATTTCTGCTGCAATGGCTTTGGCAGCTGACCTTCCGGTTAAGGCGCCGATGATGGCGCCCGCGCAGAGCTTCGACTGGTCAGGCTGGTATGCCGGCGCCGGCGTCGGCGGCTCGTGGAACGATCTTGGCTGGACCTATATCTTAAACGGGGCAAATCCGGCACCGAATCCGATTCGGTCGGACCAAGCCATTGTCGCGTTCCACGGTGGCGAGCAGTACCAATTGACGAGTCTTGGTGGCCTCGGCGGCCTGGTCGTCGGTTACGAATACAGCCTGAGCATGCCGCTTGAGACGAATTGGGGGAATTCTAGTTGCCCCAACCCCGCCTTCAGATGCGAGGCGCGCCTGCAAAATCTGCAGACGGTAGGCGCCAAGCTCGGCCTCACCTGGGATCGTTTCATGCTCTACGGCACGGGCGGTTGGGCGGCCGGCTCGGTTCTGACGGTGGAGGATGATGGCGCCACTCGTGATCAGACGCAGCGTTGGCACAACGGCTGGTTCGTCGGCGGTGGTCTCGACTACGCCTTCTATCACACGCCCGGCACCGACTGGATCCTCGGCGTCGACTACAAGCACGTCGAGCTCGACGGGCGCCTCCACCTCTCCACGACATTCCCGGGAATTGACGACCGCACCGTCGACGTTTCCTCGGACCAGTTGCTTGCGCGTCTGACCGTGAAGCTGAACGGAGCCCCTTCTCTTTTCGGCAGCCTGTTCCGGTAACAACGCCTCAGACAGCGTTCGATTAAAAACCCTTCGTCTCGCGGCGAAGGGTTTTTTCGTATGAGGAGGTTGCGGCCGGAGTCGGAGATGTCGGCCCACCTCCTCTTCCTTTGTCGATCGCAATCCGATCAACACTCTCTGCGTCCTGCCGGACGCGCGGCAAAGTCCAAAAACTATGGACATTGCGTCGAGACCTTCGCGCTGTGGCTGGTTCGGGCAATGGAAATTCTCTCTCGAGCCGGTCACCCAAAGCTCTTGACTGCACCAATTTAGTGCGGTCTTGCACCGGTCACAGCCCGCCACTTCGGCATAAACTGAACACGCCGATTTCCCATTTCGAACTGCGAGCATCCTCAATCGCTCTCCAGGACACCTCGTCACCGATGACGCAATCCATTACGCGCAATCAGGAATGCGGCCGCTCCCGGCGGCGGGTCGAGGATCTGCGCTTCGTTTCGGGGCGTGGAACCTATCTCGACGATCTTCCCGTCACGGGGCAGCTTGTCGGTTATGTGCTGCGCTCGCCGCTCGCCCATGCGCGGATCGCGCAGATCGAGGTGACGGAGGCCAGCAGGATGCGGGGCGTCGTCCGGATCTACACGGCGGACGATCTGCTTGCCGCTGGCCTCGGTCCGCTCCCCTGCGTCGCCCGCATCCCCTCGGTCGATCCGCTCGTGGTGCCGCCGCGCCATGCACTCGCGCATCAAGTGGTGCGGCATATCGGCGAGCCCGTCGCCTTCATCGTAGCGGAAAGTCGCGAGGCGGCGTGCGACGCAGCCGAGGCCATCGTCGTTTCCTATGACGATCTGCCGGCCGTCGTCGGGCTCGAAGAGGCCGTATCCAAGGGCGCGGCCCAGATCTGGCCCGAGGCTCCCGGCAACATCGCCTTCCGCTATCTGCGCGGCGACCGGAAGGCGGTCGAGGCCGCCATGGCCGAAGCGGCGCATGTCGTCAGTCTTGATCTCGACAACAACCGCGTCGTCTCGGCTCCCATCGAGCCGCGCGGTGCCATTACAAGCTATGATCCGGCGACGGAGCGCTTTCGCCTCACGCTCAGCGGCGCGAGCGTGCACGACATTCGCGACCAGCTCGCGGCCGACATCTTCCGTGTGCCGGCCGATCGCATCGAGGTTGTCGCGCCGGATGTCGGCGGCGGTTTCGGTCCGAAGAACATTCCCTATCCCGAATATGTGCCGCTTCTCCTCGCCGCTCGCGAGCTTGGCCGCGACGTGCGCTGGGTCTGCGAGCGCAGCGAGGATTTCCTCAGCACCGCGCAAGCCCGCGCGAACCGCACCCGTGCACGTCTCGCGCTCGACGCCGGTGGTCGCTTTCTCGCGCTCGACATCGAGACGCTGGCCGATATGGGCGCCTACCTCTCGGCGCTCGGGCCGGGCATCCCGACGACCTCCGCCGCGAACGCCATGGGCGGCGTCTACGCCATTCCCGCGGTCCATCTCGATGTGAAGGGTGTCTACACGAACACCGTTCCGGTCGATGCCTATCGCGGCGCCGGCAAGCCCGAAGCCAATTACCTGATCGAGCGCCTTGTCGATGTCGCCGCGCGACAGCTTTCCCTCGATCCTTGGGAACTCCGGTCCCGGAACATTGTCTCGCGCTTTCCATCCGTGAGTGGGCTCGGAATTGCGATCGAGGCCGGAGCGTTCGGCTCCAATCTGACGCGGGCGTTTGAAGCCTGCGATGCCGCCGGCTTCCCGGCTCGGTGCGAGGAAGCGGCACGGCGTGGCATGATGGCGGGCCTCGGCGTTGCCTGTTTTCTCGAAACGGCGCGCGGCGCGCCAGGCGAATGGGCGCGCGTGCGTTGTGAAGCCGACGGCACCGTCACGCTTTTCCTTGGCACGCATTCCAGCGGTCAGGGGCACGAGACGAGCTTCCCGCAAGTCGCCGCCGACAGGCTTGGCCTGCCGGTCGAATCCTTCCGTTTCGTCCAGGCCGATACGCGCCGTATCGACAAGGGCAAGGGGCATGGCGGCGCTCGCTCGCTCTATCAGGGTGGCGCCGCACTCGTTCAGGCGCTGGACGATCTCCTCGCCAAGGCCCGCGCTATCGCGGCGCGATTGCTCCAAGCCTCGCCCGATGATCTCGTTTTCGCCGACGGAGCTTTCGCAGCAGCCGGTGGCGCTCGCCAGCTGACGCTGGCGGAGATCGCACGGGCCGCGTCCGATCCGGAGCAGATGGGAGGCGCTGCCGCACATGGCCTCGCCGGTGAGGCCGAAACGACGCTCGACGCGATCACCTTTCCCAACGGCTGCCACGTGGCGGAGGTCGAGATCGATCGCGAGACGGGGGAGATCGCGGTGACGCGGTATCTCGCCGTCGATGATTACGGCAACCTCGTCAATCCGCTGCTGACGGAGGGACAGCTTCAGGGCGGCATCGTGCAGGGGATCGGGCAGGCCATCTTCGAGCACACGGCCTACGATCCTGAATCCGGCCAAATCCTATCCGGCTCGCTCATGGATTATCGTCTGGCGCGAGCGGCGGACATTCCCGATCTCACCATCGAATTCCGAGGCGTGCCGAGCACCTCGAATCCGCTCGGCGTGAAGGGCGTCGGCCAGGCCGGCGCCATCGCCGCGCCGCAGACCATCGTCAATGCCGTCATGGATGCCCTTGCGCCATTTGGCATACGTCATCTCGACATGCCCATCACGTCGGAGAAGATCTGGCGCGCGATGCGGGATCAGAAGGGTGGAAGCGCTTCGACTTCGGCCATAGCGTCTTAATGGCAGACGAAAGGCTCAGATGACTGGCCATAGGCCGCTCTGCAGGACGTAGGCACTGGGATCGGCCCGGACGTCGCATCATAACTTCGTTTTCCTGGAAGGCGTCAAAGCGGCCCTGCAGGGCGATCCGACGTGGAAGGGCGGAGCGTTTACGGCGCAACTGGTCCAGGGGTTGCGAGGCATGGCGCGCGTTTACGCGGGTTAGGGATCGTCGCAGACCTTTTATCGCGAGGGGGCCTACCTCAAGCTTGATTTTGCCTCGCTTGAGGATTTCATCGTTCGCAACTGGCAGACGCGGTTTCGCCATCACGACGGCAATGATCTTCTGGCGTGGCAATAGCGCCCGCGCCGATTCTGCACCTATCGTACACAGGAGGCTGGCTCGCCTAGCGCGAATAACTTGATGGCATTGGCTCCCCGGGCCGGATTCGAACCAGCGACCAACCGGTTAACAGCCGGTTGCTCTACCACTGAGCTACCGGGGAACGTCGCTGCGATAGCGCGCCGCGTATAACAAACCCGGGCAGGACTGCAAAGTAGCTTTTCCACATTCCGGCTGTCTTGTTGGCTGGTCGCCAGCGCAGCGCCGCCGCGAGGCGCTATAGGCCTCATCTTCCTGCACAAAATGAACGCCTGTACAGCTTTGTGTTGAAAGCAGGATTTGTCACAACGAAGGCTAGCCAAGCGAATTTTGCGGGCCAAATATGTGCGCCTAGACAACGGTGCGGCGCGCTCCTTCCCGCTCGCCGCCAACCTTCTCGGAGGACAGTCATGAACCGTCTACAAGCAAGCGTGGTGGCGAGTATAGCGGCTGGGTTGGTGGCGGCATTCGCCGCTGCACCAAGCGCGCAAGCGTTGACGATGAAGGAGTGCAGCGCGAAGTACAAAGCCGCGCAGAGCGCCGGCACCCTCAACGGCATGAAGTGGAATGATTTCCGCAAGGCCGAATGCGGGTCCGATGCAAGCGCCGCTCCGGCTGAGACGGCGGCTCCCGCGAGGACGACAGCTCCGGCGAGCACGACGGCTGCTAAGCCGGCCGCGCGGACCGCAGCGCCGGCTGCGGCCGGTAATGCCGTCTTCCCCTCCTCCGTATCGAGCAAATACGCGAAGGAATCGGCCGGCAAGGCGCGCATGCACACCTGCTTGGATCAATACAACGCCAACAAGGCCGGTAACGGCAATGGCAACGGCGGTTTGAAGTGGATCCAGAAGGGCGGTGGCTACTACAGCGAGTGCAACAAGCGCCTGAAAGGCGCCTGAGCGCGCGTGCATGCTGGTGTATAGTGTGAAGCCTCGCACACGCGCGTGCGGGGCTTCATGCGTTCAGCTAATGCGGCGTTGTCATGCGAGCGTCCGGCATTTTGGTATTTGATACGGCGCTTGGCCCTTGTGGCCTCGCCTGGAGTGAGCGTGGCATTGTTGCCGCGCAACTCCCGGAAGACGACCCGGCCGAGACCCGCGCCCGTCTGCGCGCTCGCACCGGCGGCGCACCGGAAGCCGACCCTCCCCCGTACGTACAGGACGCGCGCGACGACGTCATTGCCTTGATGCAGGGCGCGCCCGTCGATTTCGAACGCACGCCCCTCGATCTCAAGCGCACGCCTGCCTTCAACCGCAGCGTCTACGCAATCGCGCGCACGATCCCGCCCGGCGCAACGCTGACCTATGGCGACATCGCGCAGCGGCTCGGCGACCTCACCCTGTCGCGTGCGGTCGGCTATGCGCTCGGCAAGAATCCCATTCCGATCATCATTCCCTGCCATCGCGTCCTCGCCGCCGGCGCCAAGACGGGCGGCTTCTCGGCCCCCGGCGGCGTACGCACAAAACTACGCATGTTGGCGATCGAAGGCGCGCTCGCGAATGACGCGCCGACGCTGTTCGATAACGACGGCATCTTCGGCAATCTGAGCGGCGGCACCATCCGCCTGCGCCGCTCGTAATTGTCGTCGCTTAAGCGCCGGCCTTCTCGGCTTCGAGCAGCACGACGCGCCGCGGATCGACCGACATGAAGGCGTCGTGCGCGCCCTCGGTCGGCTCGAGAGCGGCGCAGCGGATGACCAGATGCTGCCCGCTCCACGTCACGTGCACCTGCGTGAAGTCGCCCTGGAACACCATGCGATCCACCTTGACGGGCCACACATTGCGCTCGCCTGCGGGGCGTTGTGTCGAGAATTTGAAATGCACGGTGCGCACCGACATCGTCGCGGTGTCGCCGATCGGCCGTCCATAGGCGCTGCCGTAGACGATATCGCCGCCCGCGGTCTCGATCGCGACGAGGCCGTCGGTGTCGAGATCGGCGCGATGGCGACCGCTGATGAGGTTGGCGGAGCCGACGAAATCGGCGACGAAGGCATTGCGCGGCAGATTGTAGATTTCGTTCGGTGTGCCGACCTGCTCGATCACGCCGTCGCGCATCACCACGATCCGATCCGACATCGCCAGCGCTTCCTCGAGATCGTGTGTCACATAGACCGACGTGATGCCGAGGCGATGCTGCAACTCACGCAGTTCGATGCGCATGTCGCCGCGCAGCTTCGCGTCGAGGTTTGAAAGCGGCTCATCGAACAGCAGCACCGACGGCGAGAACACGAAGGCGCGCGCGAGCGCGACGCGCTGCTGCTGGCCGCCAGACAACTGCGATGCGCGCCGGTCGCGATACGGCCGCATCTGCACCATGTCCAGCGCGCGATCGACCTTCGCTTCGATCTCCGCCTTGCTCTCGCGGCGGACACGCAGGCCGTAAGCCACGTTCTCGAACACCGTCATGTGTGGCCAGATGGCGTAGGATTGGAACACCATCGAGAGGCCGCGATTTTCCGCCGGCAGATTGACCTTGCGCGCGGAGGAATAGACAGGCGCCCCGCCGATCCGGATTTCGCCCGAGGTCGGCTTTTCGAGTCCGGCGATGGCGCGCAAGGTCGTGGTCTTGCCGCAACCGGAGGGGCCGAGCAGCGTTAACTGCTCCCCCTGCTCGACGGTGAAACTCACGCCCCGCACGGCGAGCACCGTGCCGTAATGGATTTGCAGGTTCTCCACCGCGATATGCGTGCCGGACGTCGCGGCTGAAGGCGTGCTGTTCTGTGGAACCGGCATTGTCGGCAATGATCCTCAATCCATTCGCGTGTGGCCGCCGACGCGGCGGGTCAGTGCGAGCAGTATGGCAACCGCGACCGCGACGACCGCGGTCTGAATAAGCGCCATGGCCGCCGTCAATTCCGAGCTCGTTGCGTTCCAGGATTCCACGATCGATGGCGTGATCACCTTGGAATGCGGCCCCATCAGCAGGATGGAGGCGCCGAGCTCGCGAATGCTGGCGATGAAGAGCAGAAGCCATGCGGCGATCAGTCCCGGCCAAAGCAGCGGCACCGTCACGGTCCGCATCCGGTAGCCCCAGGGCGCGCCGCACATCTGCGCGCACTCCTCCAGGCTTTTGTCGACTTGCAGCATGACGCCGGAGATCGTCCGGATGCCGAGCGGCAGGAAGACAGTGATGTAGGCGATGAGCAACAGCCAGAGCGTGCCGTAAATCGGGATCGGCGAGACGAGCCACGCCCACATGATGCCGAAGGCAAAAACGAGCCGCGGCACCGCTTGCGGAAACATCACGACGTACTCGATGATGCTACTGCCCGGCAGTTTGGCGCGATAGATCAGCCAGGACAGGAGCGTCATCAGCAGCACGCCGATCGTCGCCGTGGCGAGGCCCAGGATCAAGCTGTTGCTGAGCGCCGAACGCACGGCGTTCATCGACATCGCGGTGCGATAATTGTTGAGCGTCCAATTGTCCGCTGTGGGGAATGCGACGGCGAGCTTTTGGAACGAGGCGTACATCAGCGTCGCCAGCGGCAGCACCACGGCGACGAACAGATACAGCAGGCAGAGCGCGAGTAAGAAATAGCGGAGCCGCCCGACATCGTTGACGCGCGGGCGAAACGCCTTGCCGGTGATGGTAACGTAGGAGCCAGCCGTCACGATCCAGCGATAGATAAAGAGCATGACGAACATGACGATGAACAGCGACGCGCCCATCGCGGCGGCGAGCGGGATCTTCGGCGGGTACTGCTGCGTGAGCTGGTAGATCGCCGTCGTGACGACGTAGAAGCGATTGGGAGAGCCGAGCACCAGCGCTGCCGCGAACGAGCCCAGCATTTCCGCAAAAACGAAAATCGCGGCGCCGAGGACGCCGGGGATCACCAGCGGCAGCGTGATCCGCAGCATGGTGCGCCAACGGCTCGCGCCCATCACCTGCGAGGCTTCCTCGAGCGACGGGTCCATCGATTTCATGACCGCCGAGATCATGACGAATGCGACGGAGCCCTCGAACAGCGCCATTACCCACGCGATTCCGTAAGCGGTATTGGCGTCGATGATGTAGCCGCTCCCGCCGAGCGCCCGCCAGAACTGGTTGATGAACCCGCTCTCCTGCGAGCCAAGCATGCTCCAGGCGAGCGCGCCAAGGAGCGGCGTGAGATAGAACGGCACCACCATCAGCGGTTCGAGCCAGCGCCGGCCCGGCACGTTCGTGCGGGTCAGGATCCAGGCCAGCATGAAGCCGAACACCAGCGCGAGCGCCGTCGCGATGAAAGAGACGCCGAGCGTATTGAAGATGATCTGCGGATATTGGAGCAGACCGCCGAAATTTGAGAAGCCGTAAGCCGTCGGCGGCCGCACATCCGGGTCGCCGACGTCGAGCGCCGCCTGCAGCAGGAAGAAGACCGGATAGAGGACGAGGATCGCCGCAACGATCGCAACCACGACGCCGGCAACGGCTTGCGCCGAAAAGCGCCGTCCGGCGACCATCGTCTGCGTCATCAATGTGCCTCGCGCCTGTGTCCGACCAATCGGCTACGCGGCGGATACACCGCGCAGCCATCGCGATGAGCCGGCGTTACAAGCCGAGCATTCCGTTCCATTCCTTGGTGAAGGTGTCGCGCATCTTGGCGTAATCGTCATAGTCGGTCGGGAACAGAAGCTTGAAGTCGGAGAGCTTGGCGCCGGTCTTCATCGGCGGCGCATCGGAGCGCACCGAACCGTAGATCAGGTTCGGATGGTTCTGGTACCAGGCCTGGCCGCGCTTCGACATCGCCCAGTCCATAAACAGCTTCGCGGCCTCCGGATGCGGCGCCTTGTTCACCGCTCCGAGAACGCAGGGCGTGGCCGGCAGGCCGTCCGGCGGCATCACCATGGTGATGTCCTGCGTCTTTTCCTTGTAGAGCGAATAGCCCGCATATTCGGCGAGGCTGCAGACCTTGTCATCGCCCTTGGCGAGGCGATCGTAAAGCTGCACGCGCGAGTCGAAGGCCTTCGGCGTCAACTTGGCGTATTCCTTCCAGTAGCCCGGTCCGTACAGTTGCCGCAGCATGTACCAGGCGACGTACTGGACGCCGGAGCTCGAAATCTTGCAGCTGATCGTGCCTTTCCACTTCGGATTGAGCACGTCCTTCCAGGTCTTCGGCGCTTCGGCTTCGCTCACCCTCTTGTTGTTGTAAGCGATGCCAGCGAACGTCGTTCCGGTCCAGAAGAAGGAGCCTTGCGGGTTGGACTTGTAGTCGGCCTTGTAGGCGTCGGACTCAGGACCGACATAGACCGCGTAGCCTTCCTTCTTTTGAAAATCCAAGGCCGGCGCGATGTCGGAAAGCTGCAGGATGTCGACGTCGAAGCGGCCGGCGGAGCGCTCCGAGACGATCTTGTTGTAGAGCGCGCCGGTCTGCGCGCGCACATAACTCGTATTGATCCTGGGAAAATCCTTGTGGAAGCCTTCCATGATCGCGGCCGTCCCGGCCTCGTTCTCATGGCAGTAGAAGACGAGTGCTCCCTCCTGTTCGGCCTTGGCAACGTCCGCATAGGTTTCGAAATCGAGGACTTTCGTGGCTTTGCGCGGCTGCGTCTGCGCCATCACCTGTGGCGCGCCGAGCCCCACGAGAGGCACGGCGGCGAGCGCGGTGCCGGCTTGCAAGAGGCCGCGTCGCGATAATTTCCCATCTTTAAAATGCGTCATTTATTCTCTCCCATCGTTCGGTTCTTGGGGTGAGCCGCGCCAGTGAGCGCCCGCCAGTCGTACTATGTCCGATGACAGCTTACCGCGTTCAGTCCGCGCTGCAATGCCTGTCGCGAGATTAAGGCGACGCGCCGGCAGATCGTCAGGCACAACTCACGCCGTGAGCGCTGTGCCCGCGATGTTCCAGCCGCGCGCGCCCTCACCGAAAATCTCGAACCCAGAAGGCGTCACCGCGACCGTGTCCTCGAGCTTGATGTAGCCACGGCGCGGATGCGTGATCGTCGTTTCGACCGAGATGACCATGCCCGCTTCCAGCGGTTTGGCGCCGTAGTGCTCACCTTGCGCGCCGGGCGCGAGACGCGGCGCCTCATGGCTGACCAATCCCATCCCGTGCGCGACGAAGTGGATGTGATTGTGCTGCGGCGAGCGACGTAGCCGCGCCTCGGCGGCCGCATAGATCTCATGGCCGAGCGCGCCGGCCTTCGCCGGTGCAAAGGCTGCGCGTTGAATCTCTTCGATCTCTCCCAGCAGGTCCTGCAGTTCCTCATCCGGCGGGCCTTGCACCGCCATGCGCGCGAGATCGCCGATATAGCCATGGTAATTGCCGCCGGAATCGATGGAGAGGGCCTCGCCATGCTCCCACCGTTGCGACGAGGGCGCCCGGTTATGGCTCGCGCCCGCGGCGATCAGGCAATATTCGAAGGTCAATCCACGATTGACCTCTTCGCACCGCAGTGCGTCCGTCAACTCCTGCTTGGTCGCGCCGGGGCCGTGCATCGCGATGACCGCGAGCATCGATTCGATCACCTTCTCGGACGCCGTACGTAATTTATCGAGTTCGTCCGGCAACTTCACGGCGCGCAGGCGCTCCAGAACATTGTGGGCGTCGGAGAATTTGCTGGACGCGAATGCATTGTAGAGCGTGCCGCCGGCATCGACGGGAAGAAACGACATTTCGACTGCGATATTTTTCGTCTTCACGCCGGATCGCCGCAAGTATGCGACCGCCTTTTCCATCGCGTCGATGGTGCCGGCCGATGATGTCTGAGCTTCCGGCGTCCAGAACGGCGTCACTTCCCGTTGCCAGCCCTCAAGACGGTGGCCAATGAAGGCGGCGCGTTCCGGTGTGCCCTTCGGATAGATCACGAGCGGTAGATAACGGCTCGGGCCCATTGCATCCATGTAATCGAAGAATTGCGCGCGATGCCCGCCGAGGAGGTACTGCACGTTATGCTTTGAATTGGCGATCAGGACGTCGACACCGGCGTCGTCCATGATCCGGTCGAGACGCGCCTGGTCGAACGGGAGATTTCGGACGGAGTAGGAAGGCATAGCGGACATCGGCAGCTCTCCTTTTGGAGTGATGGATATCGTCGCGTTGCGGGCGGCGTAACGTGTCGATGATGAGGATAGTCTGGCGCGAAAGCGGGCGCCATAAGCCGCCCTGCTCCATCGCGCATGGCAGCCGCGCCCACATCCACAGTGTCGATACCGCTTGGCTTTACGGCCTTTCGTCACACGCCGAGATGGCTGTGAATAAAGCCACTGTCGGCCTGCAGTTCTGCCGCTGAGCCGTCGAACACGACCTGCCCCTTCGACAGGATCACATGCCGATCTGCGAGTGCGAGCAGATCGGTAAGATTTTTGTCGACGACGACCGTCGCGATTCCCGCTTCGCTGATCGTGCGTATCGTCGCCCAGATTTCCTCGCGAACTTTCGGCGCCAGCCCTTCCGTCGCTTCATCGAGCAACAGGATGCTCGGATTGGTCATCAGCGCCCGCGCGATGGCGAGCATCTTTTGCTCGCCACCAGAGAGTTGATTGCCCCAGTTCCCGCGCCGTTCGGCAAGGCGGGGAAACAGCGAATAGATGCGCGCGAGCGTCCATTGCGGCGCCTCGCCCGGTCTATTGGTCGCTGCGACCGTGAGATTTTCCTCGACCGTGAGGTTGGGGAAAATACTGCGGCCTTCCGGCACAAAAGCGAGGCCCGCCCGCGCCACGACGGATGGCCGCTCGCCCACCATGTCGCGCGCGCCGAGACGGATCGATCCTGAACGTGGCGGCGTAAGCCCCATCAGCGTACGCAACAGCGTGGTCTTTCCCATGCCGTTACGGCCGAGCAGGCTCACCGTCTCGCTTGGTGCGACGCGAAAATCGACGTCGTGCAGGATATGGCTTTGCCCGTAGAACGTATTGATCCCCTTGGCCTCGAGCCCGATCGTCGCCGATGAAATCGGCCGACGCACCGGCGTCACGCGCGTCGTTGCGTCCAACTGGCCGAGATAAGCCTCGCGCACCGCGGTGTCCTGCCGGATGGCGTCCGGAGCGCCGTGCGCGAGAAGGCGTCCGCCGACCAGCACCGTCAGCGTGTCCGCGACGGCGAATACGGCATCCATGTCGTGCTCGATCAGGATCACCGTATGCTGCGCCGCCAGGCTTCGCAGCAGCGCAGTCACGCGTCCCGTCTCCTCCGGCCCCATCCCCGCCAACGGCTCGTCGAGAATGAGCACGCGCGCGCCAGACGCGATCAGCATTGCGATCTCAAGCTGACGCTGTTCGCCATGACTGAGGTCCGCGGCTTTCACGGCCACGCGTTGTGTCAGCCCGACGGCATCGAGCGCGCCGTGAACGTCTGCCTCGATCTGCGTGCGTTCGCCACGTGAGGAACTCCGCAGCGGGCTCGGCTGACACGCTTGCGCTGCCAGCAGGCAATTCTCTCGCACCGTGAACGGCTGGATGATGTTCGTGATCTGATAGCTGCGCCCAATGCCGAGGCGCGCCATTACGTGCAAAGTCCGGCCGGTGACATCTGCGCCGTCGACGGCGATGTGCCCGGACGTCGGCTGCAGCGCGCCCGAGAGCATGTTGATGAAGGTCGTCTTGCCCGCGCCATTGGGGCCGATGACGGCGTGGACCTTGTTCGGCGCGAAGCTGAGCGTCACGTCGTCGACCGCCAGCAGCCCACCGAAACGGCGCGTCAAGCTTGTCGTCGACACGGCAAGGCCGCTTAGGCGCTCTTTCTGCGGAAGATGGACAGAGAGTCCGTTCGTGGAGGATTGCTTATCCGACGTCGTCGGAAAAAGGCCCGCAATCCCGCGTGGAACAGCGAGCACGGCCGCAATCAGGATGGCGCCGAGCACCAGCGACCAATGCTCAGCGAGCGGCCCGACGAGACTCGCGGTTTTGAGAACCTCTTCGAGGCCGGCATAGAGGATGGCGCCGAGAATGGCCCCGAACAGCGTGCCGACGCCGCCGAGCACAGCCATCATGATGGCAAGCCCGGACTGTCGCCAGCCGAACAATTCGGGCGTCACATAGCCGTCGATCGTCGCGAACAATGCGCCGGCGAGGCCTGCGATACTCCCCGCGAGCGTAAACGCCACCAGCTTGTGCACATAGGTGTTGTAGCCCAGCGCCGCGATACGCGTCTCGTTCCAGCGGATGCCTTGCAACACGCGCCCGACCGGGCCGCGCGCGACCGCCAACAGGCTCACGTAACAAACAATCAGCAACGCGAGGCAGAAATAGAAAAAGACGATGCGTTGATCGAGGTCGAGCAGCGTCGCGTCTCCGATAGAAAGCTGCGGCTTGACGTTGATGTAGGCGCCGTCGGAACCGCCGGAGAAACCGCCGTCGTGGAACAGCGCAAAGGCCATCTCCCCGAAGGCAAGCGTCACCATGATGAAATAAAAGCCGCGCGTCAGCACCGCAAGCGCGCCGACCGCGAGCGCTGCGAGGCCGGCGAAAAGCACCGCGCCGCCGAACGCGGCGATGAGGTTCGCGCCGGCATCGGCTGGGGAGAGGAAATAAACGGCATAGGCGCCGAGCCCAAAGAACATCGCATGCCCGAAGCTCACCAGGCCGCTGATGCCGATCAGGAAATCCAGGCTGAGCACGAGGATCGCGAGCACCATCACGCGTGTCACGAACTTCAGCGCATAGGTGCCGCCGAACGAGGGAACGACAGCCGCCCCGATAGCCAGGACGATGAGTGTGACGAGAACGGCGGCCGACGGACGCGACAGCACGTCAGGCCCGCCCGAGCAGGCCGCCGGGCCGCATGACCAAGACGGCGGCCATCAGCGCATAGACGAGGACGCTGGCCGCTTGCGGCAGGTAGACCTTGCCGAAGGCGTCGGCCAGGCCGATCAGCAGTGCGCCGACGAAGGCGCCGCGCACGCTGCCGATGCCCCCGATCACCACCACGACGAAGGAGATGATGAGAACGTGTTCTCCGATACCTGGATACACGCTCTCGATCGGCGCCGCGACCATGCCCGCGGCTGCCGCGAGTGAGACGCCGCCGGCGAACACGAAGCGGAACAGCCAGCGCGTATCGACACCCAACGCTTCGAGCATCTCGCGGTTCGACTCGCCGGCGCGGATCATCCGACCGATCCGCGTGTACTGGATCACGTACATCATGCCGAGCGCGAGCAAAGCGCAGATCGCGGCGACCGCGATGCGATAGATGGGATACCCCATCACCTCGGAGATCGGAATGTTCCCTGCGAGATACTTCGGGACCGGCACGCTCTGCGGCTGCGGTCCCCAGAATATCCGCTGCAACTCGTTGAAGATGAGGATGAGCCCGAACGTCAGCAGCACTTGTTGCAGATGATCGCGTTTATAGAGATGGCGAATGAACAGCCATTCGATCGCAGCGCCGAAGGCAAATGCCAGCGGAATGCCCACCAGCAGCGCCAGGAAAATGTCGCCGAGCATACCCGTCAGTGTGAGCGCGCAATACGCGCCCAGCATGTAGAACGAACCGTGCGACAGGTTGATCACGCCCATGATGCCGAAAACGAGCGTCAGTCCGCTCGCGGCCAGGAAGATCAGCAGGCCATATTGGAGCCCGTTGATGATCTGGGTGAGGATCAGGTCCATGCCGGCACGATCTCAAGCTTCGCCTTGCGGCCGCTATCCGCAAGGCTATGCCGCATTGATCCGCTCAAGCGCCGAGACGGCAGCCGGTGCCCGGATCGGCGAGTGCCGGAACGGCATTGCGCACGAACCGGTTGGCGCCGCTCTTGAATTCGCGCAGGTAGAAATTCTGTACCGGGTTGTGTGCAGCTGAAAGCTTGAACGGGCCGCGCGGGCTGTTGAACGTCACGCGCGCGATCGCCGCGTTCAGCGCGTCGCGCTTGGACGCATCGCCGCCAACAGCCTTGAGCCCCGCATCGAGCAGAGCCGCGGCGTCCCAGCCTTGCACGGCGTAGACGTCGGCCGCCGCCTTATATTCGGCCTCGAAGGCGGCGCGGAACGCTTTGTTCTCGGCATTATCGAGATCGTCGGCATAGTGCATCACGGTGAAAAGGCCGTCCGCCTCGCCGGCGATCGAACTCTCAACGCCGTCGGTCAGGAAGCCGGGGCCCCAGAGCGGAATGCTTTTGCGCAGTCCCGCGGCCGCATAGTCCTTGAGCCATTTGACGGCGCCGCCGCCGGCAAAGAATGCAAACACGGCGTCGGGCTTGATCGAGCCGATCTCGGCCAGCGCCGATTGGAACTCGACGTTCGGGAATGGCGGCGCGATCTCCTTGAGGATCTGCCCGCCGCCCTTGGTGAAGGTAGAGCGGAATCCGGCCAGCGTCTCCTCGCCCGCCGCATATTTCCAGTTGGCGGTCACGACGCGCTTGATGCCCGCTTCCGCCATCACCTGGCCGCAAGCGATACCCACCTGCCCGTTCGAGAAAGACGAGCGGAAGATGTTCTTGGCGCACTGCGCGCGCGTCAGGATGTCCGCGCCCGCGTTCGGAATGATCGTCGGCACGCCCGCCTCGCGCGCGATCTTGCTCATCGCCATCGCGACACCCGAATGCACGGTGCCGATGAGCACGTCGACCTTCTCGCCCTCGACGAGTTTCGTCGTGAGCTCGGGCCCCTTCGGCGGAGCGGATTCATCATCGAGCTTGATGAAGGTGATAGGCCTTCCGGCCAGCACCCCACCCTGCTTTTTGACATAGAGCTCCATCGCGCGCGTGATCGCTTCGCCGAGCTGGGCGTAGGTTCCGCTATACGGCAGCAACACGCCCACTTTGATCGGGGTGCCTTGCGCCAGGGCCGGTGTCGGAAATCGCCATGCGAGCCCTGCGGCGCCCGCTCCGGCGAGCGCCAGCAAACGGCGGCGCGAAATGCGGTTCTGATCCTTGAGCATTGGTCCCCCCATAAGTGTCGGGCATTTCTTAAGCCGCAATGCGCCCCACCCGCCAGTATAATCAACCGGACGCCGCGCAATATAACGTCGCAAGGGCTCGGGGCGGCTGGAGGAACCACTGATCCGCTAGTGCGGCATGAGGGCTTTCAGGGCCGCAATCCAGGCTATCAGCGTCAAGCCGATCCGGCCGTAATTCAACACCCTCCAGACCGCGAACTTTCGTCGCACGTCCTGCCAGGCAAAATCCTCGGCGCGTTGCAGGCGGATGATCGCGGGGATGAAATAGGCGAATGTCGCGATCCGTTCGACGGCGACAAGGCCAAGCGCGATGCCCCACCAGAGGCGCCGCAACTCGTCCATCGGGACGATGAGCACCGCGGCCGCGCCCGCCACGACCAAGAGCGTGAGCGGCACGGTCGTGAAGAAGGCCCAGAAGCGGCGCCCGCTATCCGGCGAATGCAGCGATTGGGGAGGAGCGCTCCCCCACAGCGGAACGACGATCCGCGCCTCGTAAATCCCCGCGCCCGTAGCGATGCCGAGAATGAAGATGAAAAGCCACAAGACGACGTCGGCGATATCAGCCTGCACACATGCCTCCCACTATGACTGTGGCGCCGATCGCGGGCGTTCAATGCATCGGGACATTTATTTGCTCTCCGTTGCGGTCATGATGCGGCGCGCCAGGCGCGCGCGCAGCTCATCCGGGAGTTGGATTTCGTGGAGTTTCCAGGTCCAGCGAATGAGACGGAGGCGAATCCGGAAGGATTGCGCTTCCGATCGTGAAGGCGGCACCGTCACGTAAAAATCGTCAAAACTGTATTCTGAATTGGAATAGAGGTTCCACGCATCGCGAATGTTCCGCGGCAGCAATCGCGGCGCGCTGTCGGGCTCGCTCCGCGAGGCTTCGTTTGCCGTCATGATGTCGACGAGTTGCTGCGGACCGGCCAAGCTTTCAATGGCTTGATCGACTTGCGCGCT
Source organism: Hyphomicrobiales bacterium (assembly GCA_017304555.1). Classification (GTDB taxonomy): domain Bacteria; phylum Pseudomonadota; class Alphaproteobacteria; order Rhizobiales; family Xanthobacteraceae; genus JAFKKS01. The sequence continues at coordinate 4,977 of JAFKKS010000250.1, read as the reverse complement.
CGCGGCGCCGATAAGCAGTTGGCCGAATGGCCCGAGCTGCGCCGCCTTGCCGCTGAGTTGGAGATAGGATTGCAGGATTTGCCGATTGAGTGAGGCGGTGACGGTACGAAATTCCACGCGCCGCCGAAGCTCGGCAAGGTCCTGACGCTCGATAGCATGCACGAGCCGATAGAGGTCGACGAATGGCCAAGCCGTATAGGCCGCAAACAGGAGGAGAAGAGGAATCCCTAAACGGGTGACCCAACGCATACGATGACCTACATCCCTCAATACGGCACCTTCGGGGCAACGGTTGTAGTTGACATGCCCTGCGGTTGCGGCGTGTGTATGGCTCCTCTAACGTAAGCCCTCCCCACATTCTTGCGATCTGGCCATGCATACACGCGACGGCATTATCGAAGCGATCGGCAACACGCCGCTCATCAAGCTCCGGCAAGCGTCGGAAGCCACCGGCTGTACGATTCTCGGCAAGGCCGAGTTCATGAATCCCGGCCAGTCCGTGAAGGATCGCGCAGGCCGCCAGATGATCCTCGAGGCGGAGAAGCGCGGCGATTTGCAGCCGGGCGGGCTTGTTGTCGAAAGCACCGCCGGCAATACCGGGATCGGGCTTGCCCTTGTCGCCAATGCACGCGGCTATCGCACGCTGATCGTGATGCCCAACACGCAGAGCCAAGAGAAGAAAGACATGCTGCGGCTCTGCGGCGCCGAACTGGTCGAGGTGCCGGCGCTACCCTACAGCAACCCCAACAATTATCAGCACGTCGGGCGGAGGTTGGCCGAGCAACTGCGCAAGGATGAGCCGAAAGGTGTCATCTTCGCCGATCAGTGGAACAATCTCGACAACCGTAAGGCCCACTACGTTTCGACCGGTCCCGAGATCTGGGAGCAGACGAACGGCAAGGTCGACGGCTTCATCTGCTCCATCGGCACCGGCGGCACGATTGCCGGCACCTCACAATTCCTGTGCGAAAAGAAGAGGGACATCGTTATCGGCGTCGCCGATCCGCGCGGAGCAGCGATGTATGATCTGTTCACCCGGGGCGAAGCGAAGGCGTCCCAAGGCGGCTCGATTACCGAGGGCATCGGGCTCGGCCGCGTGACGCCGATCATCGAAGATATGAAGGTGGATAAGGCCTATCTGATCCCCGACGACGAGGCGATCCCCTGCGTCTTCGATCTCCTGGAACACGAGGGGCTGTGCGTCGGCGGGTCATCCGGCGTCAATATCGCCGGCGCCGTTCGCCTCGCCAAGGAATTGGGACCGGGTCACACCATCGTGACCGTGCTCTGTGATTTCGGCACGCGCTATCAGTCGAAGCTGTTCAACCCGGAATTCCTGCGCTCCAAGAACTTGCCGGTGCCAGCCTGGCTGGAGCGCAAATCCGACATCAAGCCTCCGCTCGAGTAATCATGGCTACCGACCTTCTGTTTCGCGACGACGCTTATCTGCGCGACTGCACCGCTACCGTCCTGTCGCTGACCGATGACGGCGGGCTCATTCTGGATCGCACCTTGTTCTACGCGACCTCAGGAGGACAACCGACGGACACGGGGACGCTCACGACGCCGGACGATAGTATCGCGCGCATCAGCGCCGCAGCTTTCACCGACAAGACGAAGACCGAGATCGTCCACCACCTCGATCCAAGCGGCGCGGCCCAACCCGAAGTCGGCGACGAGGTGCGGCTTGCCCTCGACTGGGAGCCACGTTACGCGCGGATGCGTATGCACACGGCGCTGCACCTCCTCTCCGCGGCCCTGCCCTATGCCGTCACTGGTGGCTCGGTTGGAGATGCCGAAGGCCGGCTCGACTTCGATATTCCCGACGCCGGCCTCGACAAGGACGAGATCACCGCGAAGCTTGCCGAGATGATCGCGAAGGATGCCGAAGTAAGCTCGCGCTGGATCACGGACGCCGAGCTTGAAGCCAATCCCGGCCTCGTGAAGACGATGTCGGTAAAGCCTCCGATGGGAACCGGTCATGTGCGCTTGATCGAGATCGCCGGTCTTGATCTGCAGCCCTGTGGCGGAACGCATGTCCGGCGCACGTCGGAGATTGGCGCCGTCCGCGTCACCCAGATCGAAAAGAAGGGCAAGCAGAACCGGCGCGTCCGCATCGCATTTGCCTGATGGCCGACCCGAGGCCGGGTGTATATCGGCAGGGAACCACAATCTCGCTTCAAGGTTGCTCGTAATCATACGCGACCGCGAGTAGCTTCACGTATTGCACACATCGCGAAAGGCCATGCCATGGCGACTGAGACAGAACTGCCGAGCCGCTGGTTGAAGTCGACGGAATGGCTCGCAGGCGAGCTCAAGAATCCGGGCGTCGTCGTGGTCGACGGGTCGTTCTATCTGCCGACCCAGAAACGCAACGCCGAGCAGGAATATCTCGCCGCCCATATTCCGGGCGCGGTCTTTTTCGATCTCGAAGTGGTCGCGGACCATTCGTCGGACCTGCCGCATATGCTGCCCGGGCCGACAATCTTTAAAGAAGGCGTCGAAAAGCTTGGGATTGGCAAAGACGACACCATCGTCGTCTATGACGGCATGGGGTTGATGTCGGCGCCGCGCGTCTGGTGGACGTTCCGCCTTTTCGGCGCGAAGAACGTCTTCATCCTCGATGGCGGAATGCCCAAATGGAAAGGCGAAAACCGCCCGCTCGAGGCGGGCGCCGTCAAGCGCGATCCCCGCAAATTCAACGCCGAGATGAAGGCGTCGTCGGTGGCGTCCGTCGACGATGTGCAGCTTGCGTTGAGTTCGCGCGACAAACAGGTAGTTGATGCGCGCGCTGCGGATCGTTTCCGCGGCGAAGCGCCTGAGCCGCGCGCCGGGTTGAAGTCCGGCCATATGCCTGGCGCACTGAACGTGCCCTACTCCGGCCTGCTGGAGAACGGCCGCCTCACCTCGACCGACAAGATTCGAAAGATCTTCACCGACAACGGCGTCAATCTCGATAAGGACGTGATCACGAGTTGCGGCTCCGGCGTAACCGCTGCCGTTTTGTGGTTCGCGCTCGACGCTTTGGGAAAGCCGCCGGCTGCGCTTTACGACGGCTCCTGGACCGAATGGGCTTCACGGCCGGATTTGCCGATCGAAAACGGCCCCGCGAAGAAAGCGTAATGTTGCCGGGCGTCCGTATAGTCATGTCCGCTTTCGCGGGACACCCCCGGCAGGTTCAGCTCTTCACCGCGCCCGCGGTGAGGCCCGAGACCATGTAGCGGCGGAACACGTAATAGATGGCTGCCGGCGGTAGCGCATAGATCACGCCCGTCGTCATGAGGAGTTCCCAGGGGCTGTCGTCGGCCGCGAGGAAATTGCCCAGCGCCACAGGCAATGTGAGTTCGACATCTTTCGAGAGCAGCAGGAAGGCGTAGAGATACTCATTCCAGGCGAGCAGCAGCGCGTAGGTTCCGACCGCGACCAGCGACGGCATCATCAACGGCAGGTAGATCAGCCGGAAAAGCTGCAGCGTCGTCGCGCCGTCGACCGTTGCCGCCTCGTCCAACTCGACCGGCAGCTTGTCGGACGCCTGCTTCAATACCCAGATCGCGTACGGCGCGGCGATCGTGACCATCGCCAGGATCAGCGACCAGTGATTGTTGAGCAGACCATAGATACCCATGGTGCGATACATCGGCACGGCGAGGAACGCCGCGGGAATGAAGTAGGTGAACAGCGCGAGATTCATGATTATACGCCCGCCCCTCACCCGCAGCCGCGAGATGGCAAATGCGGCGGCCGTCGCGATCAAGAGTGTGAGCACACCGACCGCGACGGCGATGACGACCGAGTTCCAGAACTGGACGTAAAAATCGCGCAGATAGTAGTGCTCTTGGCGAAAGACGATGCCGAAGTTCCGCAGCGTCGGATGATCAGGCCACATCTTGCCGCTGAACGCTTCCTCCTTCGGTGAGATCGCGAACAGGAACATGTGATAGAGCGGCAGCATCGTCCAGATGAAGACCGGAATGGCGATCAGAAGGAGCTTCGCCTCGGTCGCGACGCCACGGAGAGAGGACCACCACTTCATCGCGACAGCCTCTTCATCATCACGTAGACGAGTGGCAGCACGAGCGGCAGCGCGCACACGATCGACGCCATGGCGAGGTCGAGGCGATCGAGACGCAGGTAGCGAATGCCGAGTGTCGACAGGACATGCGTCAGATCAGCCGGGCCGCCGCCGGTGAGCAGATAAACGCTGTTGAAGTCGCCGAGCGTCCAGATCATCGAGAGAAGCGTGCACGTCAGATACAGCGTCTGCATCGACGGCCAGGTGATGAAGCGGAACGTCTGCCATCCGCCGGCGCCATCGACCCTCGCCGCCTCGTAAAGGTCCTGCGAGATCGCAAGCCGCCCGGTCACCAGGATGAGGGTCCAGAACGGCAGCGACTTCCAGATGTGAACCAGGATTGCCATCGTGAACGCGATGGTCGGGTCGTTCAGCCAGTTGGGCCCATCCTCGGCGGTGAGTTTGAAGATGATCTGATTGATCATGCCCCACTCGGGGTTGAGCATGAATCGCACGGAAAGGATGGTCGGGATCGAAGGCACTGCCCACGGCAGGATGAACAATACAGACAGCCAGCGGATCCACGCGCGCGGCTGCACGAAGAAGCCGGACAGCAGCAACGCGATGATCATCTTGAAGTTGATGCCGACCAGGAGGAAGACGAGTGTATTGATCGCGGAGCGCGTGAAGATCGGATCGTTATAGAGCGCGACATAGCTTTGCGGATCACGCGCCAGCCAGAAGCCGTACGCGACCGGATACAGCACGAAAGCGCAGAACACGAGCAAGTAAGGCGTAACGAGCAGCAGCCCCCAGGCTTGGACCGGCGTCAGCCAAGACGACAGCGGCCCGCGCGGGACCGCCTCGTCTCCCGAGAGCGTCATCGTTGCCATGCCGGCACCTTAGGCCTCTATTGTCGCGATGCCTGGAGCCGCAATTCTTCACCGAATTCGCCCGCCTGCTGC
>JAFKKS010000023.1 GCA_017304555.1 Hyphomicrobiales bacterium | reverse complement strand
AAGTCTATCTCGGCTCGGCCTACGTCAACGACTTCAAGCTGTTTGGCCGCACATTCCGCGTTCAGGCGCAAGCGGACGCGAAATATCGCCTCGTGCCGAAGGATGTGCTGTCGCTGCGTGTGCGCAATTCCAACGGCGAGACGGTGCCGCTCGGTTCCTTCACGACGGTGAGGGACATGTCCGGACCGTATCGCGTGCCGCGCTACAACATCTATCCAGCGGCGGAACTCGACGGCAACGCGGCGCCCGGCTACAGCCAGGGGCAGGCGATCGAGATCATGCAGAAGCTCGCGGCGGAGACGCTGCCGCCCGGCTTCTCGTACGAATGGACGACGCTTGCGTATCAGCAGATCCGGGCTGGCAACACGGCGATGTTCGCGTTCGTGCTTGGCGTCGTGTTTGTGTTCCTCGTCCTTGCTGCCCAGTACGAGAGTTTGACCTTGCCCTTGGCGGTCATTCTCATCGTGCCGATGTGTCTTGTCGCGGCGATTTTGGGCGTCATTTTCAGAGGACAGGACAACAATATCCTGACGCAGGTCGGGTTCATCGTGCTGATCGCGCTGGCTGCGAAGAACGCGATTCTGATCGTCGAGTTTGCCAAGCAACTCGAGGATCAGGGCAAGAACCGCTGGGACGCAGCGGTCGAAGCCGCGCGGCTGCGGCTGCGCCCGATTGTGATGACCTCGCTCGCGTTCATTCTCGGCGTGTTGCCGTTGGTGATCGCCATCGGCGCGGGCGCGGAACTCAGGCAGGCACTCGGCACGGCGGTGTTCTCCGGCATGATCGGCGTGACCATTTTCGGCCTGTTGTTCACCCCGGCCTTCTATGTCGTCTGCCGCTGGATTGCGGGCCTCGGCTCGCGCCGGCGCGATAAGCACGAGTCTACGCCGCAGCCTGCGGAGTGACTTTCACGACTTCTGGGGGGCACAGGGCCCGCGTCGGTTCCAGCCGGCGCTTAGGCTTCTGTCTCCCGCCTAAATGTCGCGGCGCCGAGGGCTTGAGCCCCGATTCATTTTCGGAATAATTCGAAACTGGCGGGGTTGGCGCCTTTGGCGGCGAATCTGCCGCAGCCAGGAGGGAACTCATGAAGCGTATTCTACTTGCGATCGGTGCTGTTGCGATCGGTGTGACCGCTGTTGTCGCTCAGGACGCAATCGCGACGCGCAAGCAATTGATGAAAGAGAACGGCAAGGAAGCCAAGATCGGGAGCGCGATGGTGAAGGGGGAGGCGCCCTTTGACCTCGCCAAGGCCAAAGCGGTCTTTGCCGCTTACGCGGATTCTGCCGGCAAGATGGGCGCGCTGTTCCCGGCCGATTCCAAAACCGGCGGTGAAACGACTGCGGCGCCCAAGATCTGGGAAGCCAAGGCGGATTTCGATGCCAAGATGGTGAAATTCGGCGAGGAGGCCAAGGCCGCCGGCGCTGCCACGAAAGATCTCGATAGTTTCAAAGCGAACTTCGGCACCGTGATGCGCAATTGCGGCGGTTGTCACGAGACCTTTCGCATCAAGAAGAGCTAAAATCTTCTCCGAGTCATCAACAGGGGCGACCGCGAATACGCGGTTGCTCTTTTTTTTCGCAGCGCCCCGATTACTCTGGGTTTCTGGAACGGCTTGGGAGTCGTGAATGCTGCGCAGACTTGCGCTCGTCCTGGTCGCCCTTGGCGTCGCGGGAGGTTTTGCGTGCTGGTTTCTGACAGAGCCGCAGATTGTCCTTGCGGATGCGCTGGGGGACTACACGGCTGACCTCGCCAACGGCGCCACGATGTTCCACGCCGGTGGCTGCGCCGAATGCCATGCGACCCCCGGGAGCAAGGACAAGACCAAACTCGGCGGCGGCCTGGCGCTGAAGTCGCCGTTTGGCACGTTCAATGTCCCCAACGTCTCGCCTGACTCGAAGCACGGCATCGGGGCCTGGACCGAAGCGCAATTCGTAACGGCCGTGATGAAAGGGACGTCGCCGTCCGGGGTTCACCTCTATCCGGCGTTTCCCTACGCGTCTTATGCCCATATGCGGATTGAGGACGTGCGCGACCTCTTCGCCTATATGCGCACTCTGCCGCCGGTGGAGAGCGAGGTTCCGCCGCACGCGCTGCGATTTCCTTTCAATATCCGGCGCGGCATCGGCTTATGGAAGCTGCTGTATCTCGATGAGCGCCCATTCTCGCCCGATCTCGCGCGATCCGAGGCTTGGAATCGCGGCGCCTATCTCGTGAACGGTCCCGTTCATTGCGCCGAATGTCACAGCCCCCGCAATCTGCTGGGCGGCATTGTCGAGAGCCAGCGTTTTGCCGGCGGCCCGAATCCCGAAGGCCGTGGCTGGATTCCGAACATCTCGCCGAAAGGGATCGGCGATTGGTCCGAGAAGGATCTGGCCTACATGCTGGAATCGGGCCTGACGCCGGAAGGCGACTCCGTCGGCGGCTCGATGGCGGCGGTCGTGCGCAATACGGCGCAGCTTTCGCCGGACGACCGTATGGCGATAGCCGTCTACATCAAGTCGCTTCCGCCGCTCGACGGGCCACATCGCAAACAACACTAGCCGGCGCTCGATCAGACTTGTCGCTCTCGGCATGACCGCGGGGCAGGATCAGCTTTTCTGAAGCCGACATTTCCTTTTTTCATGCTTGAAAGCTTCGACTTTCTGTCACATTGGGCGCGGTCCCATCGCATGTTAAGCCTCATCCATGTACCAGCCGCCGTTGTTTCGCGAGGACAACCTCGCAGCCCAGCATGATTTGATCCGCAGCCACCCGTTCGGCCTTCTCGTTACCGCCGGCCCGAGCGGACTGCTGGCCAATCCGTTTCCTTTCGTCATCTATTCCGAAGGCGAGCGCGGAATGCTGCGTGTGCATCTCGCGCGCGCGAATCCGCAATGGCGTGAGCTGCAGGCCGTGGACGAATGCCTCGTCGTGTTTCAGGGGCCACAGAAATACATCACGCCGTCCTGGTATGAGACCAAGCGCGAGACCGGGAAGGTGGTCCCGACCTGGAATTTCGCGACCGTTCATGCCTGGGGGAAGCCGACAGTCATCGACGACGCCGGATGGCTCAAGCGCCAGGTGAACGACTTGACGAGGGAGCAGGAGGGCCACCGCGCCGACCCCTGGGCCGTCGACGATGCGCCGGCCGAGTTCGTGCAGTCGCAGCTCAAGGGCATCATCGGCGTCGAGATTCCGATCAGCCGCATCGAAGGCAAGTGGAAAGCCAGCCAGAACCGGCCAGTGCCCGACCGGGTTGGCGTGATCGCCGGTCTGCGCGAGGAGGGCGGCCCCGACGATCCGATGGCCGCCATGGTCGCCGCGCGCAACGGCAACCGACGTGGTGAAGTGGCGTTCCGATCCGCCACCTCTCCCGGCAGAATGAACGCCCTCAAAGCCATCCTTCTCAAGGTCGCTTCGGCTGTCGTCTTCACGGTGATGTCCGCGATCGTGCGCTGGGTGACGGAGACGTTGCCGCTCGGGCAGATCGTTTTCTTTCGCGGCGCTTTCGCCATCCTGCCGGTTGTTTTGATCTATGCGTGGCGCGGCGAGTTACGCGCGGCGGTGCGCACCGGCCGCCCCATGGGGCACGTCACGCGCGGCCTGCTCGGCGTCCTCGGCATGTTTTTGAGCTTTGCGTCCTTGGCGAGGCTGCCGCTCGCTGACGTCACCGCGATCGGCTTTGCCGCGCCGCTGATCACTGTGGCGCTGGCCGCCTGGATCCTGCACGAGCGGGTGCGGGTCTATCGCTGGTCCGCCGTCGCGGTAGGTTTCGTCGGCGTCATCGTCATGCTTGCGCCGCATCTCGACGTCGCGCGCTGGACCTCCGGCAACGCGGCCGCCACGCTCGGAGCAGCCTTTGCCCTTGCGAACGCATTCACGTCGGCGGCGTCGACCATTCAGACGCGCCGCCTGACCGGCAGCGAGACCAATTCGGCGATCGTCTTCTACTTTTCCCTGATCACGGCTCTGTTCGCCCTTCTGAGCTGGCCGTTCGGGTGGGCGAGCCTGACGCTGACGCAATTTGCCTGGCTGGCGGCGATCGGCGTGCTCGGCGGCGTCGGCCATCTGCTCATGACCGAGAGCTTCCGGCTCGCCCCGGCATCGATGGTCGCACCGTTCGACTACACGTCGATCCTGTGGGCGGTCATCCTCGGCTACCTGGTGTTCGGCGACGTGCCGACATCGTCGATCTACATCGGCGCGGGCATCATCATCGTGGCCGGCCTGTTCGTGATCTGGCGCGAGCGGCAGCTAGGCCTGATCCGGGCCCGTCCGAATGTTGGCGGCGCGCCGGTGACCCCCGAGGCGGCAACCAAGCCGGGAGAGGGCGCTAAAACGCCTTGAATGTGATGATCGTGCGAGTGTCCTGAATGCCGGGGATGACCTGGACCTTCTCGCTCACGAAATGCCCGATGTCGGTGCCGTCCTCGACATAGAATTTCACCAGCAGGTCGAAGTCCCCGGCCGTCGAGTAGATTTCCGAAGCGATTTCAGCGTCCGCGATCCTGTTGGCAACGTCGTAGGACTTGCCGAGCTGGCATTTGAATTGGACAAAAAAGGGCGTCATGCATCTCTCCGGCCTGTCGGCGATCGTATCTTGACCCGCAATCCAGCAAAATCGAGCCCAACACACAAGGCGGGACAAGGCAGCCTTGCGCGGCATCGGCGCGCCCGCTAGCTGTGCACCATCATGACCGTTGATCTTCGTCTTTATGCGCTTGTCGATCCCGAAAGGGCCGGCGGCCACACTTTGCCGGACCTTGCGCGCGCCGTTGTCGCCGGCGGCGCGACGCGCACGATGATCGAGAGCGCCCGCGCGATCAAGGCGGCGACCGCCGGGACCGGCGTGCCGCTGCTGATCAATGACCGGGTCGACGTTGCGCTCGCGGCCGGGGCCGACGGCGTGCATGTCGGCTGGGACGACATGGCGGTGCCTGACGCGCGCCGGCTTCTCGGCCCCGACGCCATCATCGGCCTCTCCATGAAGACGCTGGAGCAGGCGCGGGCAGCACCGCTCGACCTCCTGGACTACGTCTGCATCGGCGGCGTATTCGTGACGATGTCGAAGAACAACCCCGAGCCGCCGATCGGCATCGATGGATTGCGGCGTATCGCCTCCGAGGTGCGCAAGCGCGCGCCGAGCATGCCCGTGGGCGCCATCGCCGGGATCGACGCGAGCAACGCGGGGGA
>JAFKKS010000249.1 GCA_017304555.1 Hyphomicrobiales bacterium | reverse complement strand
CAATTCCGGCTCCTCCGCCGGGCGGCTTTCGGCGCCGCCCTTGGTCGGATCGGCATGGACGAAGCTCCAGGCAATGTCGGGGTTGCGGCGGGCCTGCGCGTAAATGACGATCTGCATCGTCCGGCGCGGGCCGTCGCCGCCGGAGAGGTAGACGCTCTCCTCGAGTTTCACTTCCGCGTCGTGGGATTCGAACAACCACACCTCGCGGTTCGGCAGCATCAGCATGACGCCATGCCGATGCGTCAGCCGGTTGGCGCGTACCGCCGGATGCAGGTGGAACCGCACGGCGAAACGGTCCGGCGCGTTGCGCGGCAGGTCGTGACCGTGCCACGGCAAAATCCGGTCTTCGCCGTCCAGCCGCCGGCCGTCATGCGAAAGCGTCAGCCGCCGCTGATGCACCATGCTGAACGGCGCGGCGTAGCCGTCATGCGAGGCGACGAGCGTCACGCCTTCCTCGTCGTCCTCGCGCTCCACCGGCACGTTTTCGGGCCCGGCGACGATGGTCGCGCCGACCAGCCGCCGCATCGAGCCCGCGCCGACAAAGCGGCACGACGACGCGTCGTCGACCGTCACCGTCGAATGCGCCGGCGTGGTGCGCGACAGATGCCGCCAGCTATCGCGCGAAACGCCCGGCAGCCCGCAATTGACGACAATGCGGTGGCGCTTGGCCGAGAACTCGAAGGACAGGCAGCCAGCATGCGCTTCATGGCTGACGGAGAACGGCGGCGGCTTGCCGGTGTCGATCAGCAGCACGGCGCCCTTGGCGTCGAGCCGCTGATAACCGGAATGCGTCGCGCTCGCGACCGGCTTGCCACGCGCATCGTCATAGGCCGCGACCGTGGCGAGAAGGTCCGGCGACGTCGGCCCCATGCCGTTGAAGTTGGCGAATCCGCCGTCGCCATGCCGGAAGAAGCGCAACATCGGCATCATCCGGTCGATCGCGTTGATGAGCGCGACCGGCGGCACCACGTTGCGCGCGCCGAAAGCTTGGCGTAGCGGCAGCAAATCGAGCAGAAGCTCGATCAGCGCCTCCGGGTTGCGGCTGATATGGCCACCGTCGGGCAGGATCTGCCGCTGCAATTCGTCGATCAGACGCCGCCCGAGCGGGCGCAGTAGCCGCGTCTGCCCCGCCATGCACAGCGCCGCATAGTTGAGGGCGATCAGCCCCTCCAGAAGCTGCAGCCCGTCGCGCAACGTGCCGATCGCACCGCGCAGATAGCGCACCTGCCGCGTCAGGCAGCGCATAAAGCGGCGATAGAACCGCACATCCGCGTCCTGCAGCAGGAACGGCGCATGCGTGAGCCAGATGATGACACGGCGGGAAAGCACCTCCGGCTTCCAGGCAATGGGATGCCAGGCGCCCTGCAGGGTGATCCACTCGTCGATCAAGGCGCGGGCATTGGCGCGCGTAATCGCCGAATCGGCCGCGCGCAGGTGGCGCAACCAGCCGAACTCGACCAGCGCCTCCGCCCATTCCGTGGAGGGCGCGGTCAGCTCGAACGGGGAGCGCCCGTCGCAAATCACCACCTTGCCGGCGAAAGCGAAGCGCCCGCCGTAGATCTCGCTGGCCCGGGTGGGATCGGCCGTGCGCAAGTCTTGCGGCGCGATCAGCAGCCTGTCCGAACGTCCCGACGCAAAGCGCCAGCGCAGCAATGGATGCACGCTGAGCCGACTGGCCAGGCGGCGCGCGCCACGGCTCAGCACGAACATCGAGAGTTTGGTGCGTTCCGCGAGCAGTCCGCGGGACATGCTGCCTCTTGGCTGTCGCGGGCGTTCCGGATTGGACCCGCGCCGGCAAGATACCGAAGCATGCAAGAGCGGCCAACCGGAGAACGCTCGCCGAAGCCTCCCGACGTGCGGAAGATTCAAGTCCGGATCAATCGGGCGGCAAAGAAGCCGTCGAGTCCGGCCCGTTGCGGGTCGGCGTCGGGGAGATGACACGGCAGGGTCCGCAGGTCGCCGTCCGGGCTCACCATGTCCGACTGGCCGAAGACCTCGTCGGGCGTCACCGGCTGGCGGCGGACATGCGGATTGCGCGCCAGCAGCGCCGCGATCTGCGCCTCCCCCTCCTCCGGTTCGAGCGAGCAGGTGCAGTAGACGATGCGGCCGCCGGGCTTGGTCAGTTCAATAGCTTTATCGAGGAGCCGGCTTTGCAGGGCGGTCAACGGCGCCAGGTCGCTCTCGCGTTTGAGGAGGGCAATATCCGGGTGGCGGCGGATGGTGCCGGTGGCGAGACACGGCGCGTCGAGCAGCACGGCATCGAAGGGGCCCGCCTGCCATTGCGTGGCGTCGGCGGCGGTGACGTCCGCGCGTAGGCCGAGCCGCGCGAGATTGGTGACCAGCCGGGAAAGGCGCGGCGCCGAACGATCGACAGCGGTCACTGTGGCGCCAGCTGCAGCGAGCTGCGCTGTCTTGCCGCCGGGCGCAGCGCAGAGATCGGCAACGGTCAAACCGTTGACCTCACCAAGCAAGCGCACCGGCAACGCCGCCGCGGCGTCCTGCACCCACCACTCCCCTTCGGCGTAGCCGGGAAGCCGCGACACCGGCCCGGACATCGTGGTGCGTACCGTGCCGGTCGGCAGGACGTGACCGCGCAGCCGCGCCGCCCAACTGTCGGCGTCCGTCTTGATCGTGATGTCGAGCGGCGGCGGATAGGCGAGCGCCGCAGCCATCGCATGCGCGCGCTCGCCGCCGTAATGCGCACGCCAGCGCGCCATCAGCCAGTCGGGCGTATCGAGCGTCGCCGTGTCGAGGCTCTCGAGCGTCTCGCGTCCTTCGCGCGCCACCCGCCGCAACACCGCGTTGACGAGCGCCGGATAATGCGCGGCGCGCCGGTCCGCCTGCGCCAGGCGTACGCCGAGATCGACGGCGGCGTGATCGGGCACATCGAGCCAGAGGATCTGCGCGGCGCCGAGCAGGAGGATGGTTTCGACCCGTCCGGCATCGGCGGGAAAACCGTTGGCGAGATAGGTCAGCAACAGGTGCCGCAGCGTTCCGAGCCGCCGCAGCACCGTCGCCACCAGCATGCGCGTCAGTGCGCGGTCGCGATCGGACAGCGCCGGCAGTCCGGGATTGCCATGCGCGCCGTCGAGCTGATCGTCGAGCGTGCGCCGCTGACGCGTGACGCCTTCGATGATTTCGGCCGCGATCCGCCGCGCAGCAAGGCCCGGGACTTCGGTCTGCAATGCCTTGCGCGGCCGTATCATCCGCCGGGCGCTCTGTACCTGTGGGGAGGGTCGATCGGAACGAAGCACACCCTTAGCGTCGCGATGCGGCGACAATGTGCTCGTGGTGGCGGAACGTCCCTACCTTAGCCGTCATGCCCGCACTTGTTGCGGGCATCCACGTCTTTCTTCCTGTCTGTAAAGACGTGGATGGCCGGGACAAAAGGGCGTTCACGCCCATCTTCGGCGCGCTCTGTCCGGCCATAACGAGGATGTGGGTTAGGCGGCGCTTATCCCCACGGGCCACGCGAAGCCGCGCCACCCCAAGGTCCGCGCGCGCCGCGCGTCGACGCCGCCTGTGGCTGCGCAAAGCTGCCGCCACCCGTCGCACCCATGGAGCGGGCGAGATCTTCCAGCGCCGCGATGCGGTTTTCCGTCGCCGGATGCGTCGAAAACAGATTGTCCATCCGGTGCCCGGAGAGCGGGTTGATGATGAACATGTGCGCCGTCGCCGGGTTGCGCTCGGCGCTGTCGTTCTCGATGTGATGCGATGCATCGGAGATGCGCGCCAGCGCCGAGGCGAGCGACAGCGGCGCGCCGCTGATCGCCGCGCCCTCGCGGTCGGCGGCGTATTCGCGCGTGCGGCTGATCGCCATCTGCACCAGCATCGCGGCAAGCGGCGCCAGGATCACCATGGCGATCGTGCCGATGATGCCCATGCCGTTGTTGTTGCTGCGGTTGCCGCCGGCGAACATGCCGAACTGCGCGATCATCGAGATCGCGCCGGCGATCGTCGCGGTGATCGTCATGATCAGCGTGTCGTGGTTCTTGATATGTGCAAGCTCGTGCGCGACGACGCCGGCCACTTCCTCGCGCGACAGCGTGTTGAGCAGGCCGCTCGTCACCGCGACCGCCGCGTGCTGCGGATTGCGGCCGGTCGCGAACGCGTTCGGCTGCGGGTTGTCCATCAGATAGACCTTCGGCATCGGCAGGTTCGCGCGCCGGGCAAGCTCCGCGACCATGGCGTAAAGGTCGGGCGCGGTGCGCGCGTCGACCTCCTGCGCCCCGTGCATCGAGAGCACCATCCGGTCGGAATTCCAGTAGCTGAAAAGGTTCATGCCCGCGGCGACGACGAGCGCGATCAGCATGCCGCTCTGTCCGCCAATCAGGAACCCGACGACCATGAACAGGGCGGTGAGCCCCGCCAGCAGAATGGCCGTGCGAAAGTAGTTCATTCCTCTCTCCCTCCGCGGCCGCGCCTTGAGCCGAGAGGCCCCGCGACCGCTATCGCGCGGGTAGATAAGGATGCACCGGTATTCCGCTCAAGGGATTGCGGCGCTGCGCCGCAACGACATGGCCGGGCACAAGCCGTCGAAGACGGCGTGAAGGGCCATCCAAGATTTCGATATCTTGTTGTTTTCGAGGACATGGATGCCCGGCACAAGGCCGGGCATGACGGATCGGGAACCGCCTACTGCACCACAACCGTCGTGCCGACGCTGACGCGCTGATAGAGGTCGAGCACGTCGGCGTTGTACATGCGGATGCAGCCATAGGAGACGAAGCCGCCGACCGAGCGCGGCACATTGGTGCCGTGGATGGCATAACTGCCGCCGGACAGCGTCAGCGCCGCCTCGCCCATCGGATTGCGCGGCGAACCGCCGGGAATGAGGTTCGGGATCGACGGATGGTCCCGTTTCACGTCGGCCGGCGGCGACCAGGCTGGGCGGATATATTTGCCGTCGATGCGCGTCTGGCCGGCCCAGCGCTTGCCGGCCTTGCCGACGCCAACCGGGTAACGAACCGCACGACCGTCACCCATGATGTAATAGAGCCGGCGCTCGTTGGTGCGCACGACGATCGTACCGGCGGCGGCATCGCCGTGGAACGCCACGATTTCGCGCGCTTGCGCCGTGGGCGGTGCGAAAGCGAAAGCGGAAATGACAGCGGCCGCGCAAGCGGCCGGAACCAGAAATGCACGCATGACCATCAACCCTCGCGGACAAGAAGCTGTGCCTTGGCGGCAACGGCGTCTCGATGAACCTCAGCGGGGGCGGACAATAATCCAATGCGAACAAGGCGGCAGCGATGAACTGCGAGTAACCTAAACCGGTCATGAAAATGCCACACAGGTGGCGGCGCCGCCACGCGCGCTCAGCCGGCGCGGGGAACAACGATGCCGAATCGTGAACCGCGGCCCACTTCGGACCTCAGATAGAGGCCATGGCCGAGCAGGTCGGCGGTGCGCTTGACGATCGATAGGCCGAGACCAAGCCCCTCGCTGTCGGGGTTGAGTTGCCGGAACGCCTCAAAGACGGCATCGCGCTCGGCTTCCGGGATGCCGGGGCCGCTGTCCGCCACCTCAATGGCGATCGAATTCCCCCGCCGCCGGCAGCCAATGATGACGCGGCCGTCCCGTGAATATTTGATCGCATTGCCGATGAGATTGCCGAGGATAGTGCGCAGCATCACCGGGTCACTGACAACACGCGCCGAACTCGGAATGAACCGCAGCGAAACGCCGCGACGCTCCGCGTGCTGCCGCCATCCCGCAATCAACGGCACGAGCAGGTCGTTGACGGCCAGTGGCGTCGGCCGCGGCAACTCGGACACCCCATCGAGGTCGGAGGCCTCCGCCAGACGATCGAGATCGGTTGAAAGCCTATCAGCGGCGTCCAGCGCTTGGCCGAGCCACTGGCGCTGCTTCTCATCGGTGATCGCGCGGCGCACGCGCTCGACACTCATGGTCATCACCTGCAGCGGCTGTTTCAGGTCATGTCCGGCAACCGCCATCAGTCGCGAGCGATGCCGCTGTAGCCGTTCGGCGATCGACAACGCGCGGCGCAATTCGAGCTGCGTCATTGTCTGGCGCGCCAGGGCAACCAGCGCCGCACGCTGCCCGTCGTTCAACTGGCGTGGCGCGGTGTCGAGGACGCAGACGGTGCCGAGCGCCAACCCGTCCGGCGTCTTCAACTGGGCGCCCGCATAGAAACGCAGGTGCGGGTCGCCGCAGACCAGCGGATTGAGCTTAAAGCGCACATCGGCGGAAAGGTCCGGTACCTCGAGCAGATCCGGCTGCAGCAGCGCATGCGCGCAGACCGACAGGTCGCGCGGCGTCTCGCGCAGGCCGCCGGCGCCGACCGTCGACTTGAACCACTGGCGCTCGTCGGTGACGAAGCTGATGAGCGCGGTCGGCGTGCCGCAGACCGCCGCCGCGATGCGCGTGATGTCATCGAACGCCGCTTCGGCCGGCGTGTCGAGAACACCATAGGAGCGCAGCGCGATGAGGCGTTGCGTTTCATTGGGTGGAAGCGGTGCCTCGTAGGGCTTCACACGACGCCAACTCGGTACGGAAAACAGGAGCGCGTCACGCTAGCACCGCCCACAACGGTAGCCAAACGCCACCACGCGGTGATGCGCCCGACGCCGGCGGGGCTGGGTGCGCCACCGCCGGCGTATGATGGCTGGACTATTTCTTGTTCTGGCGATTGCCGACGAGGTCGTCCACAACCGTCGGATCGGCGAGGGTCGAGGTATCTCCGAGATTGCCGAAGTCGTCCTCCGCGATCTTGCGCAGGATGCGGCGCATGATCTTGCCGGAGCGCGTCTTCGGCAGGCCGGGAGCGAACTGCAGCTTATCCGGCGAGGCAAAAGCGCCGATCTCCTGCCGAACCCATTGCACAAGCTCCTTGTGCAATTCCGGGCTCGGCTTCTCGCCGGCCATCAGGGTCACATAGGCGTAGATCGCCTGCCCCTTGATGTCATGCGGATAACCGACGACCGCGGCTTCCGAAACTTTCGGATGCGCCACGAGCGCACTCTCGATCTCAGCCGTCCCCATGCGGTGGCCGGAGACGTTGATCACGTCGTCGACGCGGCCAGTGATCCAATAGTAACCGTCGGCGTCGCGGCGGCAGCCGTCACCGGTGAAGTACTTGCCGGGGAACGTCTTGAAGTAGGTGTCGACGAAACGCTGATGGTCGCCATAGACGGTGCGCATCTGCCCCGGCCAGGAATCGATGAGACACAGGTTGCCGCTGCATTCGCCTTCCAGCACCTTGCCGTCACCGTCGACGATCGCGGGCTGCACGCCGAAGAACGGCAGCGTCGCCGAACCAGGCTTGAGCTTCATCGCGCCCGGTAGCGGCGAGATCAGCGTGCCGCCGGTTTCCGTCTGCCACCAGGTGTCGATCACCGGGCAGCGGTCGTCGCCGACGACGCGGTGATACCATTCCCACGCTTCCGGATTGATCGGTTCGCCGACCGAGCCGAGCAGCCGCAGCGATTTGCGTGACGTCTTCTTCACCGGCTCGTCGCCCGCCTGCATCAGCGCACGGATCGCCGTCGGCGCCGTGTAGAAGATGTTGACGTTGTGCTTGTCGATCACTTCCCAGAAGCGCGACATCGACGGATAGTTCGGCACGCCCTCGAACATCAGCGTGATGGCGCCGTTCGCGAGCGGGCCGTAGACGATGTACGAGTGTCCCGTCACCCAGCCGACGTCCGCCGTGCACCAGTAGACGTCGCCGTCGTGATAGTCGAAGCAGTACTGGTGCGTCATCGACACGAAGACGAGATAGCCGGCGGTCGTGTGCAGCACGCCCTTTGGCTTTCCAGTCGAGCCCGACGTGTAGAGGATGAACAGCGGATCCTCCGCTCCCATCTCCTCGCATGGACAATCCGCACTGACCGTCTTCGCGATCTCGTCGTAATAGACGTCGCGACCCTGCTGCATGTTGACGGCGCCGCCGGTGTGACGCACGACGATGACAGTATCCACGCCGCCGGCCCTCTCGATCGCCGCGTCGGTATTCGCCTTCAGCGGAATCTTGCGGCCGCCGCGCAAGCCTTCGTCGGCGGTGACGACGACCGGCGTCTTCGCGTCCTCGATGCGGTTGGCGAGCGAATCCGGCGAGAAGCCGCCGAACACCACGGAGTGGACCGCCCCGATGCGCGTGCAGGCAAGCATCGCGTAAGCGGCTTCCGGAATCATCGGCATGTAAATGGTGACGCGATCGCCCTTCTTGACGCCGCGCGCCTTGAGCACGTTGGCGAAGCGGCAGACTTCCGCGTGCAGCTCCTTATAGGTAATCGCCTTCGAATCCTTCGGGTCGTCGCCTTCCCAAATGATCGCTGTCTGATCGCCGCGCTTGGCGAGGTGCCGATCGATGCAGTTGTAGGCGACGTTGGTCGTGCCGTCCTCGAACCACTTGATGGAGACGCCGTTGGAGTAGGTCGAGTTCTTTACCTTGGTGAACGGCTTCGTCCAATCGATCCGCTTGCCGTGCTCTCCCCAGAAGCCCTCCGGGTCCTTGACTGAGCGCGCGTACATTTCCTTGTATTTGGCAGCGTCGACATAGGCGCGCTTCGCCCAATCGGCAGGCACATCGTAGATCTTTTCGGACATCACATTCCTCCAACGCAACATGCGCCGTCCCCGGCGGGACGCCGTTGTTCGCCGGCATTATGCGGACCCGGCAGGGGCGGGACAAGGTGAGGCGGTTTAGACCTTCGCCGTATCGTTACGGCGCGCCAAAAACCGCGGCAGAGCAGCGCCGTTGCGCGCTTTACAGCGGGTTGAGCCGCCAGACCGCCGTTCGCTTGATGTCGTTGTCTTCGAGGTCCCGTGTTACAGGCACGCCGTAATCAGCGAGTTTCTCAAGCCGCGCCGTCGGGAAATAGCTGCGCCACGGATCGCCGACGAGGACAGCGGCGCCAAGCGCCGCATGCCGGTCGAGCCAGGCGAGAACCCGCGCCGCCGTCGTCTGCTCGTAGAACAGGTCGCCGACAAGGATGGTATCGTAGCGGGCCGTCGGCGCCGCATCGTCGAGCAGGTCGCGCACAAGGACTTCGACGTAGACCTCATTCGCCGCCGCGTTGAGTTCGATCGCGGTTGCCGCAAAGGCGTCGATCTCCGCGGCGATGACCGGCACCGCGCCCGCTTTCGCCGCGGCGATGGCGACAAGGCCGGAGCCGGAACCGAGGTCGAGCACGCGGCGGCCACGCACCAGCGCGGGATAGTCGAGAAGATGCCGCGCGAGCGCCTGTCCTCCCGCCCAGGCGAAGGCCCAGAACGGCGGCGGCAGGCCCATTGCCCCAAGCTCGTCCTCGGTCTTCTGCCACAGCGGCACCGCCTCATCGGCAAGGTGCAACCGAATCTCCGGCACATGCGCAACCGCCCGCAGGCGCGTCTCGGCGCGGATGAAGGCGGCACGGTCGTGGTTGGGAGCGGCGTCACTCAAAGCTTGTCCTTCGCCCGCTGATTCGGGCCGGCGTCGCGGACGCCCGAAACGCAGCTTACGCGAAGAGAACGCGGGCAAAGATGAACACGAACAAAGAAAAAGCCGGCCGCAAACGCGGCCGGCCTCTTAACTGTTACGGCGTGAACTACGCGATCAGTAGTTGCACCACACGCGGGCGCTCGTCCACGGATGATGGCAGATGCCGGGCCCGATCCACGGGAACCAGATGCCGCCGCGCCAGCCGCCACGGCCTCGACCGCGGCCACCACCGCCGCGACCCATGCCACGACCGCCACGACCCCGCGCCATGCCGCCGCCGCCACGACCACCACGGCCGCCGCCACGCGCGCCACCACCGCCTCGGCCTCCGCCGCCGCGGGCCATACCGCCGCCGCGACCTCCGCCGCCGCCACGGCCACCACGAGCCAAGGCATCAGTCGACGTACTGATGGCAAAGCCGGTGATCGCGATCATCGCAAGGCAGTACATTCCGAGCATGGTTGCTACGGAAAAGCAGCGCTTCAGCAAAGAACGCTTAGCGCTCACGTTTGCTCTCATTCGACACCTCCGCCTTCGTTAGGCTCCGGCAAAAGAGGCCCGGAGAAGCCAGCCGCGAACGTTATCGCAACCAACGTCGTCACAACTTGAGTGTCGATCGCACACTCGCGCGCGGCACTGCCGGTATGGTAGAACCGCGCCATGACGTCGTCAAGTAACCGGCAATCGGAACGATTCGGCGTGCCATCCTCAGCGGCTTGCGAGCACTTTGTCGTAAACTTTATCGGGCGTTTCCTGCACGGCAAAAATCACCGGCTTTCCGTCCGCATCGACGATCGTGGTGCGCAAACGCGCTCCGTCGCCCTTCTCCCACTTGTGCGGCTCGAACGACACGATCTGATCGAGATTGACGTAGACCGACTGTCCGCTCGTCTCCGTCAGCTTGATGATCCAAGCCATCGCTGGTCCTTCCAAGGATTGCGGGGGCTCCTCCTTAAGGCTCCGCGCCGCGTTCGAAAAGCGGCAGCCTATCGCCGTAACCGCTTTTTGCTCGCCGCCAGACGGCGCACCCGCCGCTTCTCTTCTCCGGCCGGCCTCGACCGGCCGTCTCTACGTCACGCCTATCCCGCAACACGCGCCCTTTGCGCTAACGCCTCTTCGCCGGCGGCGCGACGCGCATGCAAAATCGAGAGTTCATGACCAAGCCCACATACGTCCTCGGACTGAACACCTATGACCACGACGTCAGCGCCTGCCTGCTGCGCGACGGCGCCATCGCCTATGCCATCGCCAAAGAGCGAATCACCCGGCGCAAGCACGCTCAAGGGTTTCATCGCGAGGTGATCGACTACGTTCTCGCCGCCGAAGGCATCACCTTCGCCGACGTCGATCTCGTTGTGCGCAACTGTTACATCTTGAAGGTCGAGGATCTGGAGACGCGCCTCGCCTATCAGGACATGCCGGCGTTCTTAAGCCCTGACGAGCGCGCGCTCGCCACGAGCGACCCGTTGTTTGGCGCACCTTCCGACAAGGTCGTCACCATCTCGCACCATCTGGCGCACGCCTACAGCGCCTTCGCGCCCTGCCCGTTCGAGGAAGGCGCCGTGATGATCGTCGACGGCGTCGGCAGCTACAGCGCCGACGTCACCGAACCCTATCCCGGTTCCGAGAAAGCCAACCCGCTCGCACGCGAATCGGAAAGCTACTACCGCTTCCGCGGCACCGAGATCGAATGCCTGAAGAAGGTCTGGATGGAGCCCGCCCGCGGCGTGCTCAGCGAAGAGTTCTTCAACATGCCCGGGCTCGGCGCGCTCTACAGCCGCGCCTCCACCTACGTCTTCGGCGACTGGAACAAGTGCGGCGAGCTCATGGGCCTTGCGCCTTACGGCCGCCCCGACCGCATCAAATCGCTGATGCAGATGCAGAACGGCGAGTTGCAGGTCCCCGAATGGTCCGCCGATTTCGACCGTCCGTATCTCATGGACGGTGACGACAAGTGGGAAGAGAGCCCGGCGATGCCCCACTGGGAGGACCTCGCCTGGCGCGTGCAAGACGATACGGAGAACGTCCTGCTCGAGCGCGCACGATGGCTGCGCGAGACGACCGGCGCGAAGAACCTCTGCATCGCCGGCGGCGTCGCGCTCAACTGCGTCGCCAACGGGCGCATCGCGCGCGAAGCCGGCTTCGACAAGGTATGGATCCAGCCGGCGGCGGGTGACGACGGCATCGCCATCGGCTGCGCCTATTACGGCCGCCTGGCGCTGCAGAAGAAACCGCGCGACTTCGTGATGACGCACGCCTTCATCGGCAAACCCTATTCCGACAAGGAGGTTCACGAGGTCACCGACAAGCGCCTGGTGAAGATCGCCACGATTGCCAAGCAAAGCGATGACATCTGCCGTGACACCGCGAAAGTGCTCGCCGACAAGCAGGTGATCGGCTGGTTCCAAGGCGGCTCAGAGTTCGGCCCGCGCGCGCTCGGCAACCGCAGCATCATCGCCGACCCGCGCACGCCGGAGATGAAGGACCACCTCAACGCGCGCGTGAAGTTCCGCCAGCCCTTTCGTCCCTTCGCGCCGATCGTGTTGGAAGAGCGCGCGGCCGAGCTCTTCGAGGACAACCACGACTCGCCCTTCATGCTGATGGCGAAGCACGTGAAGCCGGAGTGGCGCGACAAGATCCCGGCCATCGTGCATGTCGACGGCACCGCGCGGGTGCAGACCGTGAACCAGCAGCAGAACGACAGGCTCTATCGCTTGCTTAAGGCGTTCGACGCGCTGACCGGCGTGCCGGTGCTCTTGAACACGTCGTTCAACGTCAAGGGCGAGCCGATCGTCGAGACGCCGCAGGACGCGCTGGAATGCTTCCTCGCCACCGGCATCGACTATCTGGCGATCCACGACTTGCTGATCTCGAAGAACTGGGCGCACCGCTTCCTTTCGCCGCTCGTGCGCACCTATTCCGACATTGCGGTGATCGTGAAGACGGGAATGAAGAGTTAGGCCAAAGGCGCGTCCGCCCGTCTCCTCCGATGGACGGGCGAGCGCGCTTGAGTCATTGTGATTTCGTGTGAGCACTCCGCCGTCGCCGGAGGGACGTTGCATGTCGATCGAAGTGAGCGCCGCACCACCGCAGACGGGTGACGCCGCCGCGTCACAGCGGTTCAGCCCGATCGCTTACGCCGCACTGTCGCTGCTGCTCGCCTGGCACACGGTCGCGATGGTCCTGGCCGCCCTGCCGGAGAGCCGTATCTCCGATGCCTTGCGCACGGTTTTCTCCCCCTACATCACGCTGCTTCGCCTCGACAACGATTGGGGGTTCTTCGCGCCGAATGTCGGCAGCGGTTATCAGTTCCGCTACATCGTGAAGGATGCGGCCGGGGCCGAACACACCTTCACGCCGGCGGATACCTTGAGCCGGTTCTCGCCCGCGTCGATCTGGTTCCGCGACCGCTATCGCGCCGTGATGGCCGCGCCCGAGACTTTCGCCAAGGCGCTCGGCGACTCGCTCTGCCGCCAACACGCGAAGCTGCATCCCGTCTCGATCACGTTGATCGAGATCGAGCAAGACGACTTCTGGCCGGAGGATAAGCTGGCGGGAAAAAGCCCGCTCGACCCGGAATTCATCACCACGACCCCGTTCGGATCGACGCAATGTCCAGCGACGTGACCGCGCGCCCGGTGGGCTTCTTTTCCCTCGCAACGCTCGGCGGCTTGTGGTCGCGCATCTGGTTCCAGGACCGGCCGACGACGCCGCTCGAAATCACCCGCATCGGCATCGGCTTCGCCATGCTGCTGCACTACGCCCTGGCGACCCCGTACCTTTACTTGCTCTGGGGCAATGACGGCTGGTTCCCGCGCGATCCGCTCCACGCCAACGACGGCGGCGCCGGCATCTGGGAGCAATCGGTCTTCTTCTATTTCAACGCGGCCTGGCAGTGGCCGCTGTTCCACGCCTTCTTTCTCTTCTGCTGCGCCGCTCTCATGCTCGGCTGGCGCACATCGCTGTTCAAATGGCTGGTGCTGATCGGCCACATCTCCTACGACCAGCGCAGCCCGAACCTCGCCTACGGCGTCGACGCCATCCTCGCCTGCCTGCTGGTGATCCTCTGCTTCGCGCCGACCGGAAAGGCGCTGAGCCTCGACCGCGTGCGCGCGGTGCGGCGCGCCAAACGCACGGATCTCGGCGCAATGGTTCCGCAATTCTCCAGCCCCTGGACTGGCGCCTGTATCCGGCTGATGCAGATCCAGATGGCGGTGCTGTTCTATGTCAGCGCCACCGATAAGATGACGGGAGAGGACTGGAGAACCGGCGAGGCGGTGTGGCGCGTCTTCTACCACGTCGACTACTCCAACGACCTGATGCTCTCCTTGTTCGCCTCGCACTATTGGCTGAGCCCCCTCGCGACCTACGGCACCATCGTCATCGAGCTCGCTTACGTGTTTTTCATTTGGCCGCGCCGCACGCGGCCTTACGCGCTCGCCGGCGCGCTGTTCCTGCATTCGCAATTCGCGCTGCTGATGCGGCTCTATTATTTCTCCTTCGTCATGGCGATGGGCCACATGAGCTTCCTGCGTCGCGAATGGCTGGATCGCCTCGGCGCATTCTGGGTGCGCAAGGTCGGCCCCATGGAGATGATCTACGACGGCCAGTGCGGCTTCTGTAAGCGCTCGATGGCGGCGTTCCTCGCCTTCGACGGCCTGCGCCAGATCAGCATTCGCGATTATCGCACCAACCCGTCGCCGGTCGTGCCGAGCGAGAAGGTCGACAAGGCGCTCTATCTGGTGCTGCCGGACGGCCGCGCGCTCCCTGGCTTCGAGGCCTATCGCTACGTCGTGCCGCGTGTGCCGGGGCTGTGGTGGATGGTGCCGCTGTTCTACATTCCGGTGCTGAGCCGGCTGATCGGCCGGCCGCTCTACAACTGGATCGCGACGCACCGCAGCCTACTAAGTAAGTACGCTTGAGCGTGCGCGGCGGATATCGCGCATCCTCCATGACACACGGTGGCAGGCGATGACATTCGGCGAGACGCCCAATCCTTGCCGGCGCAACATCCCGCGCCTTGAGCTTTCCGGCGCCGCATCGCAAGTGCAGCGGCTCGAGCGGCTGGGGCAATGGTTCGACGATCTCGCGGCGCGCGAGACCTTCAACGGCGCCGTCTGGATCGCGCGCGAGGGCGCGACGCTGTTCGCACAGCATTACGGTTTCGCCGATTTCGCCAACGGCACGCCGCTCACGACGCGATCCTCGTTCTCGCTGGCATCGGTGTCGAAACAGTTCACCGGCATGGGCATCCTGCTGCTGCGGCAACGCGGCCTGCTGCGCCTCGACGACCCGCTCGCGAAGCATATCCCCGAGCTTTCCTTTTATGCCGGGGTCACGCTCACGCACCTGCTGCACCACACGTCGGGCTTGCCGGACTATGGGGAATTTGCCGACCGGAATTGGGATCCGGCACGCCTGCTGACGCAGAACGATCTCATCACTTTGCTCGCGACCTTGCGGCCGCAACCTTATTTCGCGCCGGGCGCGCAATACGAATACAGCAACACCGGCTACGCGCTGCTCGGCGAGATCATCGCGCGCGTTTCGCGCACGAGCTTCGCTGCCTTCATGGCGACGGAGATTTTCGACCCGCTGCATATGCGCGACAGCGCCGCCTTCAACCTCTCCTCGCCCTCATGTCCGCTGCGCGAGCGCGCCTTCGGCTTCACACGGCACGGCGGCGGTCTCGACCCGGTCGAAGCCTGCGACCTCAACAATCTCGACGGCACGTTCGGCGACGGCGGTATCTATGCAAGTGCCGCCGACCTGGTGCGTTGGGACGCGGCGCTGCGCGAAGGCCGATTGCTGCCGGCTGACATCTATCGCGAAGCCTACGCGCCCGGCCGCCTGAACGACGGCCGCACGGTCGATTACGGCTTCGGCTGGGAGATCGTCGCGCCGCACATCGTCAAGCATTGGGGCGAGTGGGAGGGCTTTAGCGCCTATGTCTGGCGCAATCTGGAGGCGCACACGCTTCTCGTGCTGCTCTCCAATCTCGGCCCTCCGGCCTGTGTCGACGCGATGACGCATGACCTCGATGCGTTCATGCAGAGCCTCGGGAGCGCCGATAGCGCCCCGGTCGGTTAAACGACCTTACGTCCGCCGGTTTTGCTGTACATGCGCGCGCGTGAGGAACGAGCGGCGGTGGCAACGCGGGCAGAGCACGGCGAATTCGTCCGCCAGGTTTTCGACGTTCCTTATGGGGATGGTTTCGCCACAGTGCCGGCAGGCCACGAAGGAGAGGATCGACGGCCTATCGTCTTCGTCATTCTTCTGCGGGTTCTTCCGTCGCAACGCTATCATCGACAAACTCCGTTATCGTCGAGACGGCGGGCTTGGGTTCGAAACCGTATCGCGCTTGCGGATCGGACCCGTGCGCCGGCCGTCCGTACCCGTAGGTGCCGCGCACATCGCTGAGGCCTTCCGTCGGCGGCTCCTCGGGCGGCAGCGGTATCTTCGGTAACGTCATCGTCGCTCTCCTTCGCGAGGGAAAGGCGCGACGGCGGGCCGCCGTTCCCGTCTCGCGCAATCCAAGCGCGTCAAGGTTACGAAGAGCCAACGATAATGGCGAAGGTCTTCATAAAATGCGGACATTCGTCGCCGGCAGGCACGCTTCGATAGCCGTCAGCTATGCAATCCCGGCGCTTCCTGGCCGGTGCGCGCGACATATTCGGTGTAGCCGCCGCCATACTGGTGGATGCCTTCGGGCGTCAGCTCGAGCACGCGGTTGGAAAGCGCCGAGAGGAAATGGCGGTCGTGCGAAACGAACAGCATGGTGCCTTCGTAGTCGCTCAGCGCCGCGATCAGCATTTCCTTCGTCGCCATGTCCAGGTGGTTCGTCGGCTCGTCGAGGACGAGGAAGTTCGGCGGGTCGAATAGCATCATCGCCATGACCAGCCGCGCCTTTTCGCCGCCCGAGAGCACGCGGCATCTCTTCTCCACGTCATCGCCGGAAAAGCCGAAGCATCCGGCAAGTGAGCGCAGCGCGCCTTGGCTCGCCTGCGGGAACGTGTCCTCGAGCTGCTGGAACACCGTGCGCTCGCCATCGAGCAGGTCCATGGCGTGCTGCGCGAAGTAGCCCATCTTCACGCTGCCGCCGATCGCGACCGTGCCGTTGTCAGGCTCGGTCGTGCCCGCCACCAGCTTCAAGAGCGTCGACTTGCCGGCGCCGTTCACGCCCATGACGCACCAGCGCTCGCGCCGGCGCACGCTGAAGTCCAAGTCCGCGTAGATCTTGCGGCTGCCGTATCCCTTCTCAACTTGCTTTAGGGTCGCGACGTCCTCACCCGAGCGCGGCGCGACCGGAAACTCGAACGCCACGGTCTGACGGCGCTTGGGCGGCTCGACCTTCTCGATCTTGTCGAGCTTCTTCACGCGGCTCTGCACCTGCGCGGCGTGCGAGGCGCGCGCCTTGAACCGCTCGATGAATTTGATCTCCTTCGCGAGCATCGCCTGCTGCCGCTCGAACTGCGCCTGCTGCTGCTTCTCATTCTGCGCACGCTGCTGTTCATAGAATTCATAATTGCCCGAATACGCCGTGAGCGCCCCGCCGTCGATCTCGAGCACCTTGTTGACGATGCGGTTCATGAACTCGCGATCGTGCGAGGTCATCAGCAACGCGCCTTCGTAGCCTTGCAGGAAATGCTCCAGCCAAATCAGGCTTTCGAGGTCGAGATGGTTGCTCGGCTCGTCGAGCAGCATGACGTCGGGGCGCATCAAGAGGATGCGGGCGAGCGCGACGCGCATCTTCCAGCCGCCCGAGAGCTTGCCGACATCGCCGTCCATCATCTCCTGCGTGAACGACAGTCCGCTCAGGACCTCGCGGGCGCGGCCTTCCAGCGCATAGCCGTCGAGTTCCTCGAAGCGGTGCTGCACCTCGCCATAGCTTTCGAGAATGCTGTCCATCTCGTCGGCGCGATCCGGATCAGTCATCGCGGCTTCGAGCACCTTGAGCTCGGCGGCAACCTCGGCCACCGCTCCGGCGCCGTCCATCACCGCGGCGACCGCGCTGGCGCCCGACATCTCGCCGACATCCTGGCTGAAGTAGCCGATGGTGACCCCACGCTCGATCACCACCTGCCCCTCGTCGGGAAGTTCCTCGCCGGTGATCAGCCGGAACAGCGTCGTCTTGCCGGAGCCGTTCGGCCCGACAAGCCCGATCTTCTCGCCCTTCTGCAGCGCCGCGGACGCTTCGATGAAGACGATCTGGTGGCCATTCTGCTTGCTGATGTTATCGAGACGAATCATGGGCTCGCGGAGGTCGACAGGTCCCGCTCGCTCCGTGAGAAACGACGGCCAAAAGTTTTTCTAATCGAGTCAAAGACATGGCTGGTGCCGCAAGAGGGATTCGAACCCCCGACCCCGTCATTACGAATGACGTGCTCTACCAGCTGAGCTATTGCGGCGCCGGGCGTTGCAATACCCGCCGTTCGCGGGATGCGCAAGCCGATGCGTAGAACTCCAAGGCCTTTACTCCACCCCTAAGGCGTGCGCGGATCGGGCTCCGGGCCGGGATCGTCCGGCGCATGCATCAGCGGAATGATCGGCTCCGGCGGGCGCGGTGGCGCAGCGGCCGCGGGCCGCGATGGCGGGGTCGCGGCGGCCGGCGGCGGTGACGGGGCTGCCTCCGCGGGCCTTGCGGAAGCGGCCGGAACGACGGCGGGCTCCGGGGCGACAGGTTCGGTGGGCGGCGTTGCGCCAACAACCGCCGGCGCAGGCACGGGAGGCGTAACAGGCGCCTCAGCCTCGATGACGGGTTCGATGGGAGGCAGCGCCACCGGCGGCAGGGCCGCATCGGCCGGCTCGACGGTAACCCCGGCATGCGCGATTTCGGAGACCGGCTGCCGCCACGCGAAGGCGTCGAGCCGCCCGGTCACCGGCGAGACCGGCATCCAGCGATCGGAGACAAAACCGTCGGCGGTCCAGGCCGGATCGCGCGCCGCGCGCATCGCCCGCGCCATCCATTCGCGGGCGCGGCCGACGTCACCATGCTCCCGTTCCTCGAGCTCCGCCATCAGCATCGCCGCGCGTTGCGTCAGCGGGTCGAGGAGCGGCGCCAGCGCCTCGCGCGCGGTCTTGAATTCCTGCGCATCGAGTGCCGCGCGCGCCACCGCAAAGCCCGCCTCGCGGTGGCCCTTCGCCTGCGCGGCAAGCGTCTGCATGCGCGCGAGGCGGTCACGCACCGAATCGCCGGTACGCAAATAGGCGTAAGTGTTGGCGATCTCCGGATGCGGGCTTTCCCGCCACGTCGTCTCCAGGACCTTGGCGGCGCGGCGCAGTTCGCCACCTTCGAGCGCGAGACGGCCGGCGAGGCTCGCCGCCGGCACCAGATCCGGCGCCAGCTTTGCCGCTTCGAAAGCCAGCGCCTTCGCCCGCGCGGGCTCGCTATGTTCGAGCTCCATCGCCCGCGCCGTGAGCAGCACCGCGCGTTGCCGCCGGTAGGTGTCGCGCTCGATCAGCTTGCCGCGTAGATTGGCTTCGAGCACGCCGAGCGCGCCGTCCCAATCCCCTTCGGCGCAGCGGAAATCGAACGCTGCCTGCCCCGCCCACGGCAGCGACGGTGCTTCGCGCGCCGCCTCCTCCGCGAAGCCGCGCGCGGCGACGAGGTCGTCGCGGCGTTGCGCCTCGACGTAAAGCCCGCGCAGTCCGAGCAGCCGCGTATCGTCACGTTCCGCCATCGCGCGGAACGCCTGCTCGGCGCGCGTCTTGTCGCCCGCAAGCTGTGCGGTCTGCGCCTGCAGCAAAAGCACCAGCGGCTCGTCATGCGCGAAGCGTTCGGCGTCGCCCGTCAGCCGATGCGCCGCCCGCAGATCGCCCGACGCCACCGCGATCAAACCATGCGAGACCGCACGCCGTCCGCGCCGATAGCGCCGGTCCGCCATCGCACGGCGCGCCGTGCGCGGCGAGCGCCACACGAGGCGGATCG
Organism: Hyphomicrobiales bacterium; assembly: GCA_017304555.1. Taxonomy (GTDB): domain Bacteria; phylum Pseudomonadota; class Alphaproteobacteria; order Rhizobiales; family Xanthobacteraceae; genus JAFKKS01. The sequence goes on along the minus strand of JAFKKS010000249.1, from coordinate 3,348 downwards.
CCGCCCACAACGACATCAGCAGCACGAACAGGATGGCGAGCGCAGCAACCGCGACCATCAACGACGTATCGATGCGATAGCCGAGCCAATTGATCGAGACGTCGCCCGGCCGCTCGGCGACCCAGGCGCCGGCAAGAGCCGCCAGCGCCACGAAGACGAAGAAGACGATGACGCGGAACATGCGGGGCGCCTATTTCGGCTGCTGCGCCAGTGCCGCGACGGCGTCGCGGCTCTGCTTGCGGGCGAAGTCGAGCGCCGCCTGACGCGCCTCGACGCGGGTGATCCAGGCGTCGGCCGGTGCGCGGACCGGCGCCGGCAGCGCGCGCAACGCCGCGACCGCGCCGGCAAGATCGCCGCGCGCTGCCGCTTGCTCCGCGACGGTGAAATCGCCCGGCTCCGGCCGCGCCGCCTCGTTCGCCGGGCGGATGCGCACCAGTTTTTCCGCGTGCGCCTGCAGCCGTTCGAACAGGCCTCCCTTTTCGTTGGCGAGCGCCGCGGCGCGCGTCTTCGCGGCAATCGCGCGCAGTTCGTTGGCGAGCGCCGCTGTCGTCGGCAATCCCGTCGCGGCGAATGGCTCGAGCGGCGCGAAGATCGCGGGGCCCGCCGCCAATGCCTTCGCCGCCGCAAGTTCATCGGCATACGGCGCGCCGCGCTCGACGGTGTCGCGCAATGCGGCGGCAACGGCAGCGGTGCGCGCAACGCGATCGATGTCGGGGGCTGGCTTGGCGGCTTTGCTTTCCAGCGCGGCGGTGCGTTGCTTGAGGGCGTCGAGGTCGCTCGAGACCTCAGCGGTCGCGGTGCTCGCCGCCCCGGAGGAGCGCATCGCGGCGTCGCGCGCGGCCTGCGCGGCGGTCGACATTTCGTCGAGACGCTTACGCATCGACTCGATATCCGTCGCGAGCGCCTTCGCATTGCCGTCGAGCGAGGAGATGCGCTCGTTCAACGCGGCGTCCGCCGACGCACCCGGCAAGGTTGCGAGCGCGGCTTCCGCTTTCGCAAGTCGTGCTTCGAGATTTTTCAATTGATCCGCCGATGACGCACCGGCGTTCTGCGCAGCCACGGCCTTGGCGGCGATCTCGGCGATGTGCTGATCCGAGACCACCGGCGGCGCCGGACGGCTCGCCAGCCGCGACACGTTCGTTTCGATCGCGCCGATGCGTGCGGTCATGGCGGCGCTGTCATCCTGACGCGGCCATTCCCCGAGCGACCACAGCGTGCCGAGCGCGGCAGCTGCGCCGAGAAGCGCGGCCCCGATGCCGAGCGCCACGCCGCGTCCGAAATGAGACGGCGGCGGCGCGGCGGCTGCAGCCTGCGCGGCGACCGGAGGCTCTGTCGGCGGTGGAGGCGGCGAGGACGGCTCATGCTCGCCGCTTTCGATGCGCACCCGCAACGGCTCGTCGGGGCGGATCCACTCCTCGATCGCGGCCGAAATCTCTTCAGCCGAAGGGGAGTGCTCGGAGACGGGGCGACGGGGCTCCGATACCGAGAGGGCAGGGTCGGCGGCGGCTTGTGCCGCCGATTCGGTCGCCTGCGAAGCGATTTCGGTCGCGGTAAGGTCAAGAGTCGGTGGATTCGGCCGCCGCCGCGCAGCTTCCGCAGAGATGGACGGTTCGGCCGGCCCGGCAGGCTTCCGCTCGCCGTCGCTCATACAGTTCCTCCTCCGGCCATACCGCCGCGACGCCTCCGCGCGCGGCACGGCAGGCGATTCAGACAAAAATCGTCGATTCTTCGCTGCATTCTCACGAATCTGCTGCCCGCCGGAAGAGTCCTCCACCGGCATACTGCGGCGCGGTCGTGGCGGCAACTTGGCTTAAACCGAACCAACCACGTCGAGCAGCGCCGGCTCGTCCGGCCGCGCGGCCACCCGCACATCGCCGGCGCCGGCCTGAAGGAGCGGCGCCGCGACCGCCGCGGAGAGCACATAATGCACCGGCTGCAGGGCCGCCGCCGCAAGCCCCTCGTTCCCGGCGCAGGCGAGGTAGGCCAGCGCGCTGCGGCGGGAGTAATGCAGCACGCCCTGAACGCGCCCGGTGCGCAGCACATCGGCCGCGGGCGGCGGAAAGCGCTCGGCTGCCACCATCCGGTAGACCGGCGTCGTCGCAACCCTCACCCCGGCACCGGCCAGCGCCGCGCCGACATCGGCGGCGCGGTCCTCACCGCAAAGATAAAGGATCGTCCCGCCGACACCTGCGAAACGCCGCGTAGCCGCCGCGACAAGGTCGCGCGCGTGACCGGCGGCCGAGGCCACATCGGTGAAACCAGCCTCCCGCGCCGCCGCCGCCGTGCGGTCGCCGACGCCGATCGCGGGCAGCGCCCGCAGCGCGGCAATCGCCGGATGGCTGCGTACCGCCCGCACGGCATTGGCGCTGGTCAGCAGAACGCCGGCCCACGGGCCCGCCCCGATAGCTGCATCGAGGGGAGCGAACGCCAGTAGCGGCGCCAGCGTCGCCGTATGGCCCCGTTCGCGCAGGCTCACTGCCGTGCGTTCGGCCTCGGGCTGCGGTCGTGTGACGAGAAGATGCATGCGATCGGGTCGGATAAGAACGAGCGACAGGGTGAAAGATTGCCTCCGGCGACCTCGCAATGGTACGCCGAACGTGAAAACGCGGATCATAAAGATGCCGGCGCGAAAGCGCACGCATCCGTGAACGGGGCGAAAAAGGATCATGCTGGTTCTCGGCATCGAGACCACCTGCGACGAGACCGCTGCGGCGGTGGTCCAGCGCGGCCCGGTGGGCCAGAGCGCGATCCTCTCCAATGTCGTGCTTTCGCAGACCGAGGTGCATGCGCCCTATGGCGGCGTGGTCCCCGAGATCGCTGCGCGCGCCCATGTCGAGATGCTCGACCACATCATCGCCAAGGCGATGCTGGATGCGGAAGTGGGCTTCGCCGATCTCGACGGCATCGCCGCGGCGGCGGGGCCCGGTCTCATCGGCGGCGTCATCGTCGGACTGACGACCGCGAAAGCGATCGCGCTGGTCGCCGAGAAGCCGCTCGTCGCCATCAATCATCTCGAGGCGCATGCGCTGACGCCGCGGCTGACGGATCGCCTCTCGTTTCCCTATTGCCTCTTCCTCGCGTCGGGCGGCCACACCCAGATCGTCGCGGTGCTCGATGTCGGCCACTATGTGCGCCTCGGCACCACGCTCGACGACGCGATCGGCGAAGCCTACGACAAGACCGCGAAGCTGCTCGGCCTGCCCTATCCCGGCGGGCCGGAGGTGGAGGCGCAGGCGATCCGCGGCAACCCCAACCGTTTCCCGTTGCCGCGTCCGATGCTCGGGCGCGCCGAGCCTAACTTCTCATTCTCCGGATTGAAGACGGCGCTGCGTATCGAGGCGGAGAAAG
>JAFKKS010000022.1 GCA_017304555.1 Hyphomicrobiales bacterium | reverse complement strand
CCGTTGTTGAGTCACGCTGAGGTCGCATCACGCGCCTAGAGAATTGCAAATGATGCTGGCGCGGATTCTGCGATCTTGGCGCCGCTATCGCCCAAGCAACGATTCGCTGTTGAATATTTGACGGGGCGCTGTGCTCAAAGTTGTTTCCACCAGTGCGCTTGTGATGTTTTTGAGTTTCGCGGTGACGAGCGGCGAGGCTTCGGACCAGCAGAATGGCCGTTCACAATTTCTTACCGGTGTAAACATTGCGGGCGCGGAGTTCGGCGAGAAGAAGATGCCGGGGAAGCACGGCACCGATTATTTCTATCCGTCGCGCGCCAACATGGATCTGTTTATCGGAAAAGGCTTGCGAACGTTGCGTATTCCGTTTCGCTGGGAGCGGATGCAGCACGCGCTCTATGGCGACGTCGATGCCGGAGAAGCCAAACTCCTCGATGATGTCGTGAATTATGCGACCGGGAAGGGCGCGCGCGTCATTCTCGACGTTCACAATTATGCCTCCTTCATGCGGCGGCCGATCGGAACGGCCGACGTGCCGACGGATGCACTCGCCGATCTGTGGAAGCGCCTTGCAGCGCGTTACAAGAATAATGGCAAGGTGATCTTCGGCTTGATGAATGAGCCGAAGGGGCTCGCCACCGAGACGTGGCTCGATGCCGCGAACAAATCCATCGCCGCGATCCGCAGCGCCGGCGCGCGCAACCTCATTCTCGTTCCGGGAAATGGATGGACCGGCGCGCATAGCTGGGCGAGCCGCAGTTACGGCACGCCCAATGCAGAGGCCATGGCGCGCGTCGTCGACCCCGCGAACAACTTCGCGTACGAGGTGCATCAATATCTCGACAGCAATTATTCCGGCACGAAGCCGGAGTGCAGAAGCGCGACCATCGGCGTGGAAAAGCTCACCGCGATGACGCAATGGTTGCGTGCGCATAAGCGCCGCGCGCTGCTCGGCGAGTTCGGCGCGGGCAAGGACGCGACATGTCTCGCCGCGCTCGACGGCATGCTGACTTACATGGCCGAGAACGCGGATGCCTGGATGGGCTGGACCTATTGGGCGGCCGGCCCCTGGCAGCCGACCTACTTCACGAATCTTCAGCCGGTCAATGGCGTTGACCCGCCGCAACTGCAAGTGCTGCTCCGACATGTCGCGCCGGCGGCGGCTACCCAGCGGCGGAGCGTGAACTGATGCAGCGCGGATCGGCCATTCCGTTACACAGAGGCGCGGCGACGTTCGCCGATCCTGCGCGCGGTTATGCGCACCCTGCCGCGTCGACGGAGGGTTCGCTCTGGATCATGCTGGCTTTGGTGTTCGGCGCCGTCACCTTCAACATGGGGCTGTGCTTTCTCAACACCGGGTTCATCACGGTCAGCAATCTGCATGTCATCGGCTGCGAAGCGATCATCATCACGGCGACGCTTCTGTATGCCTATAAGGAACTGAACCAGGCGCACTTGTTGTTGATCGGCGGCATCGTGCTGTGGACGCTGCTGCTGTCGTCGCTGCGCGTCATCTTCATGACCGACGACGCTTTCGACATCAAGATCGTGCGCGATCTGATCATCCCGATCGCGTTCTTTCTGCTCGGTCTACGCGTGAAGAATCTGAAGCATGCAGACTTCATCGTGCGCGTCATCGTCCTGGTCGTTCTCGGTTTTGCGCTGTTCGAATATTTCGCGCTCGATGCGTTCATCAAGTATTTCAGCGTTGCGAAATATTACATCGCGCGCGGCACGATGGAGGCAAAGCAGGCGCTGCAGTCGGCCGATCTATTCGTCAGCGGCATGCGCCCGGCAGGCGCGGAGGGCGGGCGCAACCTGTTTCCGTTCCTCGGCGATCACCGCGTCTCGTCGGTGTTCCTCGAGCCGGTGTCGCTCGGAAACTTCGGCGTCATCGTCGCGATCTGGGCGATAGTGCGCTCCAAGTTCGGCGACAGTTATCAAATCGGACTGCTGCTTGCCGCGTTCGTGCTCATCGTTTTGGCTGACAGCCGTTTCGGCGCCTACCTCTGCATTCTGGCTTTCGTTCTGATGCTCTTCCCGCTCGGTCTCGCGACCGCCGGCGTCGTCGTCCTTCCATTGGTGGCGTTGGTCGTTCTCATCATCACGCCGTTGGTCGTCACCGGCAGCTTCGTTCTGGCGGCGCAGATCCTCGGCGAGTTCGATGTTTGGACGTGGCTCGGCTTGCGCGCCGCGCAGAGGCAGACCTTCGATTCCGGCTACGCCTACACCATCAGCGGCATCGGCGTGATCGGGCTCACCGCGCTGTGGAGTATCCTCTTTGCCGCCAAGGGGCCGGACCGCCAGTACTACACGCTGCGCAACCTGATGGCCCTCTATTACGGAACGATCCTGTGCGTCAGTAATTCGCCGTACACGATCAAGACCGCGAGCCTCACCTGGTTCCTCATCGGGGCGGCCGCGGCGGTAAAGCCGAAGCAGCCGATGGAGAACGTCGAGAATCAGAAGCCGGCCGTGAATGCCGGGGCCATGCCGATCCCGCTTCACGGAAGAGTTCGATTTAAAGAACGAACCAACTCGGCCGTCTGACCTCTGATCACCAGCCGGCGAGCCTCAGGCCGGCTTCGTGGCCTTGCCGCCCGGCTGGTAAAACGGCAGCGCCGTCGTCGCCTTCACGCGCTCCATGGCGAAGCGCGATGTCACGTTCTTCAGCGGGAAGGCCGCGATCAGCCGCTTATAGAACTGGTCATAGGCCGCCATGTCCGCGACGACGACGCGCAGCATGTAATCGACGTCGCCGGCCATGCGGTAGAACTCCATGACCTCGGGCATGTTGATGATGGCTTCGGAAAAGCGCGACAGCCACTCGTGCGAATGGTCGCTGATCTCCACGGAGACGAAGACGTTGAGGCCGAGGCCGAGCTTGTCCGGATCCAGCAGCGCGACGCGGCGCTGAATATAGCCGTCGGCCTCGAGGCGCTGGATGCGCTTCCAGCACGGTGTCTGCGAGAGCCCGACCTTGTTTCCGATCTCGGCGATCGACAGGGTGCTGTCGTGCTGCAGCAGGTCGAGAATCTTTTTGTCGGTCACGTCCATCGTCGTTCGTCCCTATCCCGAGGGGCATGAGGCATTGAGCCGGCTCGTCCTTTATATCGAACGATATCAAGCCATGGCAACCTCCCACGCCGGAACGGTGCGATTTTCCGGCCGAACGCCGGATGTCTTTGACAAATCTCGGTTTTAGGATGTAGTGCCGCGTGGCTGAGAGCCGTCCGCCCGGACGGCGTGACCGCGTTCTTCGGCGTCATCCCGCATTTGCGACGTTGCGTTTCGCCGGCGTGGAGGTTGCCGCGGGCATTGGGGGCTGAGGGAAACGCGATGGTCGCAGATATCGTCCGCAAACATTTCACCATTATCGGCGCCGGCGCCGTCGGCATTTCGACGGCGTTGTGGCTGCAGCGCGACGGCCATGCCGTCACGCTGGTCGATCGAAATCCGCCGGGCACGGGCGCGTCGTTCGGCAACGGCGGCCTGATCCAGACGGGCGCGGTCGTTCCAATCGCGACGCCGGGCGTGTTGCGGCAGGTCCCGTCGATGCTGATGGATCCGAACGGACCACTGGTCATCCGCTGGCGTTACCTGCCGTCGCTGCTTCCTTACCTGCTGCGCTTCGTAGCGTCGGCCCGGCCGAGCCGTGTCGAGGAAATCTCGATTGCGCTGCAAGCAGTCCTCGAACACGCGGGCGAGGCCTATCGCAACCTGCTGGCGGATGCGAACGGGTTGAACCTGTTGACCACCACAGGCGAACTTTACGTTTACGAAACGGCCGCATCCTACACCCCCGCGAAGACGTGGCACGATCTGCGCCGCAAGCGCGGTGTGGAGGTCGTCGATCTGCCGCCGGAGGAATTGCGTCAGCTCGAGCCGGCGCTGGCGCCGATCTTTCACCGCGGCGTCTACCTGCCGAACTCGCTGAAGACGGCGACGCCGTTCGCGGTGATGACGGCGCTGGCGCAAAACTTCGTCGCCAACGGCGGAGAATTCGTCCAGACCAATGTTCAGGACATCGTCATCGAAAACGATGCGCCAGTCGCACTCACGACCGACAGCGGACGGCGCAAGCTCGACCAGCTGGTTGTCGCGGCAGGCGCGCATTCCAAGCGATGGACGCAGCAGCTCGGATCATACGTGCCGCTGGATACGGAGCGCGGCTATCACCTGATGCTGACCGATCCTGGCATCGAGCTTCGCGTGCCGCTGATCTCCGGCGACTATCGCTTTGCCGTGACGCCGATGACGGACGGCATTCGCCTCGCCGGCACGGCCGAGCTTGCCAAGGTCGACGCGCCGCCGAACTACGACCGCGCCGAGCGCCTGCTGAAGATTGCACAACGTGTTCTTCCCGGTCTCGATGGCCGCAGCCGCACGCGCTGGATGGGGCAGCGCCCGTCCACGCCCGACAGCCTGCCGGTGATCTGCCGCGCGCCGCGCTATCCGTCCGCTTACCTCGCTTACGGTCACGGGCACCTCGGCCTCACGCTTGGCGCCGTCACCGGCCGCTTGATCGCGGACATGGCGGCCGGGCGCGCGCCGCTCGTCGATATGCGGCCCTACGACGTCCAGCGCTTCGCTTAGATCTGAGCGTGCGAGCCTAAAGCGTGACGCGCTCAACGTGACCCGTCATGGCCGGGCCCGTCGCGGGCATGACGGATCAAGTCGGACACATCATGCCTAAAGCAACGCTCTGTCGCAGCCGCCGCGCTACAGCAACTCCCCGATCCGCTGCGTCGCTTTCAGGCCGCTGCCGGTGAGCACGACGACGGTGGTTTGATCCGGCGTGATCGTGCCGTCGGCGATCAGCTTCGTGCAGGCGGCGGCTGCCGCCGCACTCGTCGGCTCCGCATAGATGCCGTGGCCGGCGGCGAGATCGCGCAGGGCCGCGATGATCTCGTCCTCGCTCACGGAGACGGTCGCGCCGCCGCTGCGCCGGATGGCGTCGAGCACTTCCTTCAGGCGCACGGGCTTTGCAATCGCCGTGCCTTCCGCGATCGTCGGCTTCGGCTCGAATGGGATGAGCGCGTCCGTGTTGGCGCCGAAGCTCGCGTGGATCGGTGCGCAGTTCTCCGGCTGCACGGCGAAGATGCGCGGTAGCCGCGTGATCTCACCGCTGCGCATCAGTTCGCCAAAGCCGATGTCGCAGCCGAGAACGTTGCTGCCCGCGCCGGTCGGCACGATCACGTTGTCGGGCGCGCGGAAGCCGAGGTCTTCCCATAGTTCGTAAGCCAGTGTCTTGGTGCCTTGCAGGAAGAACGGCTGCCAGTTGTGGCTCGCGTAGAAGATGTGCGCGGCCTGGCGCTCGGCCTCCTCGGAGGTGTTTTGCCGCGTGCCTGGCACGAGTTCGACCTCGGCGCCGTAGGTGCGCATCTGCACCGTCTTCGCCGGTTGCGTCGACGCGGGCGTGAGGATCTTCGCGCGTATGCCCGCGGCCGCGGCATAGCCGGCGATCGCCGCGCCGCCGTTGCCGGAACTGTCCTCCAGCACGGCCGTGATTCCCTGCTCGCGCAGGATGGAGATCATCACGCTGGCGCCACGATCCTTGAAGCT
>JAFKKS010000021.1 GCA_017304555.1 Hyphomicrobiales bacterium | reverse complement strand
TCAATGCTCCGGGTGATTGCGGAATCGGCGGGGCGTAGAGGCAACGGGTGCCCCGCTTGCGCGGGGCACCGCAAGTTTACGGCGATCAGGCGGCGAGCGGCAGGGACGGACGGATATTTCCGAAGAGGAAATCCGGTAGTCCGCGCGGCAGCTTCTCGCCGGTGGCGCGAATGAGGCCGTTCGCCCCGTCGAGGGCGCCGGCGACGAGTTCGAGCCCGAGCAAACGCTCCCGCTCGTACGGGCCGGCGAGTCGCAGATTGCCAGTTTTCGCCGTGCTGAAGCCGAAGCGCCCATAATACGGGGCATCGCCGACCAGGATGACGGCGCGATGACCGAGCCGTCGCGCCTCGCGCAGCGCGCGTTGCATCAGTTGCGCGCCGATACCGCGGCCGCGTGCGTCTTCGGCGACTGCGAGCGGGCCGAGAAGGAGCGCCGGGCGGCCGGGGCCCGCCGCGACGTTCCATAGCCGCACGGTGCCGACGAGGCGGCCGCGCTCAAAGGCCGAGAACGACAAGCCGTCGGCGGCGAAGCGGCCCTCGCGCACGCGCTCGGAGGCCTTGGCGTGGCGCGCCGGTCCCATGGCGACATCGAGCAAGCGCTCGCGGGCGGCGATATCGGTCGAACGTTCGTGACGGATCGTGGCCATGGTCAACTCCTTCCCCGCGACGACAAGCCGTCGCGTTCGCGAAACAAAGTGGGTTCGTGAGGAAGGGGAGACGGCGCATGCCATCTCCCGGCGTTCTTCCCCCTCCCCCTGAAAGGGAGAGGGTCGGGGAGGGGGGTCATAATTGCGCGGCGACGGAATTGACCCCCACCCGGATCGCTTCGCGATCCGACCTCCCCCTTTTAGGGGGAGGTTAAGAGCCGCGGTCGCGGCGCCTAGATGTGATACGTCTTCAGCGGCGGGAGGCCGTTGAAGGCGACCGCGGAGTAGGTCGCGGTGTAGGCGCCGGTGCCTTCGATCAGCACCTTGTCGCCGATCTCCAGGCTGACCGGGAGATCGTAGGGCACCTTCTCGTACATCACATCCGCCGAGTCGCAGGTCGGGCCTGCGAGCACGCAGGGGCCGACCTCCGCGCCGTCACGCGGCGTGCGGATCGGGTAGCGGATCGCCTCATCCATCGTCTCAGCGAGGCCGCCGAACTTGCCGATGTCGAGGTAGACCCAGCGCACGTCGTCGCTCTCGCTCTTCTTGGAGACGAGCACGACTTCGGCCTCGATCACGCCGGCGTTGCCGACCATGCCGCGGCCCGGTTCGATGATCGTGTCCGGGATGCGGTTGCCGAAGTGCTTGCGCAGCGCGCGGAAGATCGAGCGCCCGTAAGCCTTCACCGCCGGCACTTCCTTGAGATACTTGGTCGGGAAGCCGCCACCGAGATTGACCATCGAGAGCGTGATGCCGCGCTCGGCGCAGCCGCGGAAGATCGCGGCGGCCGACTTCAGCGCCTCGTCCCACGCCTGCGTGCGGCCTTGCTGCGAGCCGACATGGAACGACACGCCATAGGCCTCGAGGCCATGCCGATGCGCATGCTCGAGCACGTCGATCGCCATCGCCGGATCGCAGCCGAACTTGCGCGACAGCGGCCAGTCGGCGCCGACGCAGTCGAACAGGAAGCGGCAGAAGACCTTGGCGCCGGGCGCGGCGCGCGCGACCTTCTCCACCTCGGCCTTGCAGTCGACCGCGAACAAGCGGACGCCGAGCGCGTAGGCGCGTGCGATGTCACGCTCCTTCTTGATCGTGTTGCCGAAGGAGATGCGATCCGCCGTTGCGCCGGCCGCGAGCGCCATCTCGGCCTCGGCGACAGACGCGGTGTCGAAGCAGGAGCCGAGCGACGCAAGCAGGCTCAACACCTCCGGCGCGGGGTTCGCCTTGACGGCATAGAACACCCGGCTGTCCGGCAGCGCCCGTGCGAAGGTCTGGAAGTTGTCGCGCACGACCGCGAGGTCGACGACGAGGCAAGGCTCGTTGTCGCGCCCGTCTTCGCGGCGGTTGCGCAGGAAGTCCTGGATGCGCTCGGTCATGAGATGCGCTCCTTACCCAAGTTCAATGGGCCGGCGTGGCCCGGATTGAAGTTCAGACGGTGCGCTTGCGCGGCGCCGTCCGGCGTCAGCGGATGAGGAGGCTTCGTGCGGCCGTGCGATGGAGACACGGAGGGCGCGAAGAGTTCTTCACCCGACGATGCTGCCTTGGATTGGAGCGGGAAGTCCCGTTCCGCACGCCCGGCAAAGATGGACAAGCCTCTTCGGTGTTGACCTTTGGAGGGCCAACGAGACCAAAAAAGCCCGCTCCGTCGTTGCTTTAAGCCGCGTCCCTCGTTGAGAGCGAGGTGCGCCGGTTTCGCCTCCGGCTGCCGGTCACGGTTGCAAGGACAACAAAACTCGGAGGTTCTGATCCGAGGCTCTGATCCTTGGCGGCTGTCCGGCCTCTTGTCCGGATACCTACCGACCGACACGCGACCACAGGCACGTGCGAATTTGGGCAAGCGGGCAGATAAGCGATTTGAACTTGCAGTGCAAGAGTTTCTTGAGCTTGGAAAAAATTTAAGCCCAGGAAAGTTCCGCTTAGCGTGCCTTTAAGATTTTTTGCCGCCGCCGCGGCGTCAGTCCTGCGTCGTGAAGGGCTCGATGCGTCGCGCCGAACGCAGGAAGGCGGCCATTACCACCATGCCGAAGGCAAAGAAGATGGCCTGCAGAACCCAGTGAGCGTAGTGGCCAAGGCCGAACAGGATCGCGAACGCCCAGCCGGCGGCGAAGGTGCCGCCGAAGACTTCCGCCGCGATCAGGATCACGGCGCTGATCACCGTCGAGACGTGCAGCCAATTGATGCGCTTGCGGCGGCTCGACGTCGGGGTGCTGGGCTCGGGCGTGCTCATGGGCGCGCAATCTCTCCGAAACGGGCGGCGGGATCAAGAGGCGTTATTCGGGGCGCGGCCGCAACTGTTCCGTCATGGCCGGGCTTGTCCCGGCCATCCACGTCTTGCTTGCCGGATTTCCGAAGGAAGACGTGGATGCCCGGCATAAAGCCGGGCATGACGCGAATGGTTGAGCGCTCGTCTATGGGCTCTCATCACCCCTTTGGCCGAACGCGGACACCCGGGCGGATGCGGGTGAAGCGGAAGCTCGCCGGATCCTCCAGGTTCACGCCCGGCGCCAGGCAGACAATCACCTTCTCCGCGATCTCCTGGTAGCCGGAGCGGAAATGCACCGAGCTTTTCAGCGCGATGATCGGCCGCGTGCCGAGATCGGCGCCCAGGCCTGCGCCCAGGTGCGTGAACACCTCGCGATGCACCGGCTGTTGCCGGATGGTGGCGACGAGGACGTCGACGCCGCCCTGCGAGAGCAGCGCCGTCGGCCCCATTTTGGTGATCGGGGCGCGCAGCATCGGCGATGTGCCCTTGAAGCTGCCGTCGCTGACCGCGACGATCCGCCACGGTCCGGGC
>JAFKKS010000020.1 GCA_017304555.1 Hyphomicrobiales bacterium | reverse complement strand
GGCGCATCGATCTGTTCGATGCGCCCCCCGTTCATCACCGCGATCCGGTCCGATGCGACCATGGCTTCGCTCTGATCGTGCGTGACGTAGACCGTCGTGATGCGGAACTCATCGTGCAGGCGGCGAATCTCGAAGCGCATCTCTTCGCGGAGATTGGCGTCGAGGTTTGACAGTGGCTCGTCGAGCAGCAGGACGTCCGGCTGAATGACGAGCGCACGCGCGAGCGCCACACGCTGTTGCTGGCCGCCGCTGAGTTCGGAAGGATAACGCGCGCCCAGATGCCCCATCTGCACGATGTCGAGCATGCGGCGCGTACGCTCCTCGACCTCGGCGCGCGATATCTTGCGCAACTTGAGACCGAACGCGACGTTCTCCGCCACCGTCATGTTCGGCCACACCGCGTAACTCTGAAAGATCATCGACATGCCGCGCTTCTCCGGCGGCACCGAGCCTTGCGCCGACGATATCTCGCGACCATCGACCTCGATGACACCGGCGGTCGGGTCCATGAAACCCGCGATCATACGCAAAGTCGTCGTCTTGCCGCATCCCGATGGACCAAGCAGCGATACGAATTCGCCGCTTGCCATTTCGAGATTGAAATCGCGAACCGCAGCAAAGTCGCCGAAGCTTTTCTCGATCCCGCGCAGCGTCAGCGCGCTCATGCCGTCCTCCGTAACATGAAGTCGCGGCCAATGATCCGGAAGCCAATCGCCGCAATCGCGATGGTGATGACGAGCAGGATCGTGCCCAGCGCCGCCAGCACCTCGAAGTTCCCCTCCTCCGACAGGTCGAAGAGCATCACCGAGATGACGCGCGTCTGCGGCCCGACGAGGAAGATCGCTGAAGAAAGCTCGCGCGTCGCCGGGATGAAGACGAGAATCCAGGCGCCCGCGAGGCTCTTCTTGAGAAGCGGCGCCAGCACCTTGCGGATTGCTAAGAGCCGTGAGCCGCCGAGGATGCGCACCGCATCCTCCATTTCCGGATTGATGCTGCGCATGCCCGCCGCGCTCGACGTATATGCGATCGGCAGAAATCGCGTGGCGAAGGCAAGAACGAGAATGGTACCGGTGCCATAGAGCGCCAGCGGTGGCGGCGCATAGGCCGCATAGAAGCCGATTGCCAGCACGATACCCGGGATCACGAACGGCGCCATGCAGAGGAACGTCAGCGCCTGGCTCCACGGCACCAGCCTGCGGCTGACGACGTAGGCGATGGCGAGCGCAAGGCCGATGGCGATGAATGCCGTCGCGCCGGAATAAACGAACGTGTTGATGATCGCCTGCTGCGCTTGCGATTGATCGAACAGGAGATAATGAAAATTCCGCAGCGTCAGGTTCTCGAGCGAGAAGCCCCGTCCCCAGGCTTTCGCAAACGCCGCCTGGAGCAGCACGGTCATCGGCAGCACGACGGAAAGCAGGCACACGAAGCAGGCATAGCCGAACATCGCCCAGCGCCAGCGTCCAAGCTGCATCACACGGCGCTCGCCACCCTTGCCGGTGACCGACGCATAACCGCGCCGTCCGAGCACACGGCTCTGCAAATAGAACAGCGCGACGGTGATGAGCAGGAGCGGCATCGCGTAAGCCGCCGCCACCTCGACGCGGACGGGAAACTCGAAGAACTGCCAGAGCTGTGTCGAGACGACATGGAAGCGTGCCGGCAAAGCAAGCAGCGCCGGTGCGCCGAACAGCGCGATCGCTTCGAGAAAACTGATGATCAGGCCGCCCAGGATTGCCGGGAGAACAAGCGGCAGCGTCACCTTGAAGGTCGTGCGCCACTTGCCCGCGCCGAGAATATGGGCGGCGTCTTCCATCTCGGACGACACAAGATCGAGCGCGGCATTCGTGAATACGAAGACGTAAGGAAACGATGTCACCGCGACGACCAGGATCAAGCCCGCCATCGAATAGATGTTGAAGATGCCGTGGTCCGCGCCGGTCAGCGCGATCCAGACCTTGTTCAGCCAGCCCGAATTCGGCCCGGCCAGAAGAATCCAGCCGATGGCGCCGAGATAGGGAGGCGTGATGAAGGCGCCAAGAACGAGAACACGGATAAGCCCCTTACACGGCATGTCGGTGCGCGAAATCGCCCAGGCGATCGGCACGCCGAACAGGCCGGCGAGCACAGCCACGCCGAGACCGAGTTCCAGCGAATGCAAGAGCGCCTGGAGATGCCGGACGCGTCCGTAAGCCTCCACGTAGTTGTTGAGCGTGAAGGTGCCGGTTTCGGCCGTCTGGAAGCTCGACACGATGAGGCGCACAAGCGGGCTGGCGACCAGGAAGATCAGCACGGCGATTAGGGTGAACCAGATCACCATGCTGGGATCGAACCGGCGAAGCCGGCGCGAAAACGCGCCGGACGCAGGCGATGCGGAAAGAGTGCGCGCGCTGTCAGCCATCGGCTTTCGGTCTGCTGGAGCAGATCAAACGCCGAAGGTGTCGCGCCATTGCTTGATCAGTTCGGGGATTCCCTTGGTGATCTCTTCGACGGTCGGGTGGATCGTCTTCACGTCTTTCGCCGACTTGGCGCCCGGCAGCGCCGAGACCTCTGGCCGCATCGCTTCGTTGAAGTGCTTCACCCAGACCGTGGAAGCCTCGACCGTCAGCAGATAGTCCATGAACAGGCGCGCGGCGTTCGGGTGCTTCGAGCCCTTCATGATGCCCGATGGCGCGATGATCAGCACCGTCCCGTCGGTCGGATACATCATGGCCAGCGGATTGCCCTTCTGCACGCTGTTCATCAGCGTGCCGGCAGGACCGGAGCCTGCAACGATGCGCTCGCCGGCGTTGAGCATCGTCACCGTGTCGTTGATCGAGCGGCCGACCTGCGGATTGTTCTTCGCAAGCTTCTCGAAGAACTCCCAGCCATACAGCTTCTTTAACGACACCGCCCAGGTGCCGACATAGCCGCTGAACCCGGGGTGGCCGAGCGCGATCTTGTCCTTCCACTTCGGATCGAGCAGGTCCGGCCAGTTCTTCGGCGCGTCGGCTTCCTTCAGCTTCGACGTGTTGTAGCCGATGCCGATCAGTCCCGCGGAGGTGACGTGATAGAAGCCGTCCGGATCGTAGTTCTTGTAGACGTCGAGCACCTTGTCCGCGTTCTCCGGCACGTATTTCGCAAGCAGCTTCTTTTCCTTGAGATAGACGTAGTGCCCGATGTCGGTCGAGGAGAGGACGTCGACCTGCATGGCGCTCGCCTTGATCTCCTGCGAGACGCGCTGGAAAGCGACCTGCGCCGTGGTGCGCACCACCTGCACGTTGATGCCGGGAAACAGCGATTCGAAATCGCGGCCGAGCGCCTGTGCCGTCAGATCGTCGGAGTGGGCGGTGTACCAGGTGAGCTCGCCCTCCTTCTTCGCCGCCTCGTAGAGTTCCTTCTCATGCGCGGTCATGTCGCGGGCGAGTGCGGACCGCGCCCCCTGTCCGATCCCGCATCCGAGC
>JAFKKS010000248.1 GCA_017304555.1 Hyphomicrobiales bacterium | reverse complement strand
AGCCCGTTGAAACATTGCGAGATAAAGTTACCCCAGCTGATCACAAGAAGCCCGCCCCGTTCGTGTCTGTTGTTGTCTTGCCCGATATGGCCGGCGGCCTTGACGACTTTCAGCCCGGCCGCGACGCGGAAAAAGCCACCTCCGCCGTCGGCGGAGGTGGCTTCGTTGCATCAGGTGTAATCGCCGAGTTTGCAGCCGAATGCATCCGGCTTCTGCATCAGCGGCTCGCCCGGAAGAACGTCGACGACTTCCCAGAAGTCTTCCTTGTTCTTCATGTCCTTGGGCGCCTTGCCCTTGACGATGATGACCGGGCGGACGCACTGGTGGTCCTGCGGACGGTAGTGCACGTCGCCGAGCAGCGACGGGATAGTCTCGCCCTTCTCGTACTGCTTGATGACATCCGGCGGATAGAAGCTGCCCGCTTCCGTCACCATGCGCGCCCAGTGCGCGAAGCTCACATAGGCGTTCTCCGCGCCCCATTCCGGCTTGTAGCCGAACTTCTTCTCGAACGCCGCATTGAACAGCTTGGCGAGCGGATACTTGTCTTCGAGCGTCCACCAGTAGTCGGTCGCCGCGTAGACGCCTTCCATCAGCTCCGGACCCGCTTCCTTGGCGAGGAACGGGATCTGATACGGGATCACCATCTTCATCTTCGGCGTCAGGCCGAACTGCTTGGCCTGCTGCACGGAGAGCACCGCGTCACGGCCCCAGTTCACGTTGATGATGAACTCGGCGCCGGAGTTGGCGATGTTGGTCAGATATTGGCTGTAGTCCTGGGTGCCGAGCGGCGACACCTGGTTGGTGACCTGCGTCCAGCCGGCGTTCTTGGTCAGGTAGTCGTTGACCGACTTGGTGACGGTGTGGCCGTAGGTGTAGTCCGGCGTCATGAACGCCGCCTTCTTGCCCTTGCCGTAGGCCTTCACCAGCGCCGGGCCGATCGCGTTCGCGGCGGTCTCGCCGTAGAAGTTCTGGCGGAAGCCGTAGCGCACGCAGTCCTTGCCGGTGGTGTCGTTCGAGCCGGAAATGCCGGCGACGTAGAGCACATGCTCGCGCTGCGCGAACTTGTTGAGCGCAACCGCGACGGCCGACGAGGTCGATCCGGTCATCAGGATGACCTTGTTCTGGTTGATGAAGGTCTGCTCTTCCTGCACGGCCTGGTTCGGCTTGGCGCCCGAGTCGGCGGCGACGAGATTGACCTTCTTGCCGTTGACGCCGTTGTTGATCTTCGGCGCGAGCTTCTTCATCAGTTCGTGGTTGGTGTTGATGTGCTCGACGGCGAGTTGCCAGCCCTTGAGCTCGTCTTCACCCTGCACCGCATAGGCGCCGGTGCGCGGCACGGCGGCGCCGATGTTGACGGTGTCGCCCTTCGATCCTTCCGGCCAGGTGCCGATCGGCGGCTTGTCGTCGGCATAGACCGGCATCACCATCGTCATGGGCAGCAAGGCGCCGCCCGCGAGGCCGGCGCCGGCCTGCAGCAATGACCGTCGCGAGACGCTGAGGTCGCTCTGCCCGGTTCTTTTGATCGACATGATGTCTCCTCCCATACTGTTCGTGGTTCTCGCCGGCGAGGGCGCGGCGGCTGAATATGAAAAGAGATCGATGATGGCGCAGGGCGCACAACTCGATCTCGGCCGATAAATCACATTCGAAACCAACGACAGATTCAGTCAATGCCACTTTAGTTCTTGCGCCTTTCGTCGAATGACTTTCGCGGTCATGTAATGTTCTCGTAATGCTGCAGTGCCGCATTTCGATCGTGTGCGCGACATCGTGGCGGGCGGCGCGGCAGTTGTAGAGCGCGAGCCAAGAGAGTAGCTCTGCCCAAGAAGAATGGTTCACGGACAATGGTTGTTTTCGAGGAGTGACGAGATGGCGAACACAGCGGCGAACCTGAAGAGCGAGGCGGTCGAAAGCCGGCGCATGCTGATCGGCGGCGAGTGGGTCGGCGCAAAATCCGGCAAGGTTTTCACGGTGGAGAATCCCGCGTTCCGCACCGTCATTGCGGAAGTGCCGCGCGGCGACGCGAACGACGTGAATCTCGCGGTCGACCACGCGCTGAAGGCCTTCGAGTCCTGGAAGCGGGTTCCGCCGCGGGATCGTGGCCGTATCCTGCAGAAGATCGCCGAGGACATCGACGCGCGCTCCGAGGAACTCGCGCGCACCATCGCCTTGGAGACGGGCAACGCCATCCGCACCCAGGCGCGCCCCGAGGTCAAGACGACCGCCGACGTGTTCCGCTATTTCGGCGGGCTGGCGAGCGAACTGAAGGGCGAGACCGTCCCCCTCAACGACAACGTGCTGAGCTACACGCGCCGCGAGCCGCTCGGCGTCGTCGCCGCCATCATCCCGTGGAACGCGCCGCTGATGCTGGCGGCGGTCAAGATCGCGCCCGCGCTTTGCGCCGGCAACACGATGGTGATGAAGACGGCCGAGGACGCGCCGCTCAACGTGCTGCTGCTGGCGGAAATCTGCCAGAAGCACCTGCCGCCGGGTGTGCTCAACATGCTCACCGGCACGGGCTCCGAGGCCGGTCAGCCGCTGCTACACCACCCCAAGGTCTCGAAGCTTTCGTTCACCGGCTCGACCGCGGTCGGCAAGCTCGTCATGCAGGCGGCCGCCGAGCGCGTGCTGCCGGTTTCGCTGGAACTCGGCGGCAAGAGCCCGTCGATCGTCTTCGCCGACGCTGACGAGGATTGGGCCGTCGACGGCATGATCAACGCCATGCGCTTCACGCGGCAGAGCCAGTCGTGCACCGCCGGCTCGCGCCTGTTCCTGCATCAGAGCATCTTCGATTCCTTCCTCGACAAACTCACCAAGAAGGTCGCGAAGCTCAAGATCGGCGATCCGATCAAGGAAGAGACCGATGTCGGCACGATCATCAACGAGAAGCAGTTCACCAAGGTCTGCGGCTACATCGAAGACGGCATGAAGCAGAAGGACGCCAAGATGATCACCGGCGGCCTGCTGCCGAAGGATGGGCCGCTGGGCAAGGGCTACTTCGCGCAGCCGACGATCTTCGCCGCCAACTCCAACGACTGGCGTCTCGCGCGCGAGGAGATCTTCGGCCCCGTTCTCGTCGCCGTGCCGTGGACCGACATCAACGAAGCGATCCGCATGGCGAACGACAGCCATTACGGTCTCGCCGCTTACGTGTGGACGCACAATATCCGCGACGGCATCCGCACAGCGCACGAGATCGAAGCTGGATGGGTGCAGGTGAACCAGGGCGCCGGCCAGTCGCCGGGCCACTCTTACGGCGGCTACAAGCAGAGCGGCCTCGGACGTGAATTCTCGCTCGAGGGCATGCTCGACGGCTTCACGCAGCGCAAGAGCGTAACCGTCAGCCTGGCGCAGTAGGTCGCCGAAGGCGTCGAAGCGTTCGCATTATTGCCGGGCCCAGTGTGCGGCCCGGCGATCCATCCGTTTTACGGATTTGTGGAGAGGGATGCGCGGGACCGATCCCGCGCATGACGTTTTAAGCATCGCACGAAGCGTTCGGGAGCATGCGCATGACCGATGATCGACAAACCGCGGCGATCGGCTTCATCGGTCTCGGTGTCATGGGCGAACCGATGTGCCGCAATCTTGCGCGCAAAAGCGGCCGTCGCGTTCTCGGCTTCGACCGCGCGCCTGAGCCGCTCGAACGCCTGCATGCCTTCGGCGTGACGGCGGCGGACAGCATCGCTGCGCTGGCGGCGGCTTGCGACGTCATCTTCATGGCGCTGCCGAGCGGCCGGCACGTCCAGGCCGTTTGCGACGGTGCGGACGGCTTGCTCGCGAACGCAAAAGCGGGAGGCCTCGTCGTCGATCTCGGAACGTCGCCGGTCGATCTCACGCGCGATCTTGCGGAGCGCTTCGCGAAAGCCGGCGTGCGTTACGCCGACGCGCCGATCGCGCGGACCCGTCAAGCAGCAGAGGACGGCACGCTCAGCATCATGGTGGGCGCGGACGATGCGGTTTTCGCGGCGCTGCAGCCGCTTCTGCGCGCGCTCGCGACCGACATCACGCATTGCGGCGATGTCGGCGCGGGGCAGATCGTCAAAATCTTGAACAACATGGTTCTGGTCGAGACGGTGGTCGCGCTTTCCGAGGCGCTGACGGTCGCGCGGCGCGCCGGGCTCGACGGCAGGGTGCTGTTCGAGACGCTGGCGAAGGGCTCGGCCGACAGCTTCGCGCTGCGCAACCACGGCATGAAGGCGGTGCTGCCGGGGACCTTTCCGGAGCGCGCCTTCTCGACGAATTACGCGCGCAAGGATTTATCCTATGCGCTCGCGCTCGCCGCGCAGTTCGATGTCGATGCGCGCGGCGCCGAGATGGCCGACGAGCGACTGCGGCAGGCGGCCGACGCCGGTTACGGCGATCTCTATTGGCCGGTGGTGAGCCGCGTCATCGACAAGGCATGAACGACGTGGAGAGAACACGTGCTTGAGCTTCCTGAACGAACAACGGTCGTCGACGTCTCGGCGCGCGATGGGCTGCAGAGTTTTCATCGCTGGGTCGACACCGACGTCAAGGTCGCGATGGTTGATCGTCTCTCCGCCGCCGGTTTTCCCGTTATCGAGGTGACGAATTTCGCACACCCGCGCGTCATTCCGCATCTCAAGGATGCCGAGGAGGTGATGGAGCGGATCGCGCGGCGTGGCGGCATCGTCTATCGCGCGCAGGCGCCGAACGCGCGCGGGGCGCAGCGCGCCGTCGCCGCGAAGGCGCAGGAGATCCTCGGCCTCATCACCGCCAGCGCGACGTACAATAAGAAAAACCAGAACATGACGCTGGAGCAGGGCGTCGCCTCGGCGATCGAGACGTTCCGCATTTCCGACGCGGCGCACACGCCGTTCGTCATGGCGGTCGGCATGGCTTACTTTTGCGCCTACGAGGGCGTGATCCCCGAGGACCACGTGCTCGATCTGCTCGCGCAACTCCGCAACGGCGGCATCAAGCGGTACTACCTCGCCGGTTCGCTCGGCATGGAGGACCCGCGCCACGTCAATCGGCTGATCCGCCGGGCGCTCGAGCGCTTCCCCGATATCGAGATCGGGTTCCATGTCCATAACCTCGCGGGCAACGGCATGGCGAACATCGTCGCCGCGCTGGACGGTGGCGCGTCCTTCATCGAAGGCAGCATTTGCGGCATCGGCGGCGGCATCATGATGCCGACGACGGTCGGCGCCGTCGGCAATCTCGCGACCGAAGACATCGTGCATCTGCTCAACGAGATGAAGGTCGAGACCGGCGTTTCGACGCAGGCGGCGGTCTCTGCGGCGATGGATATCGCCAAGCTCCTCGATATCACGCCGCAGAGCTATGTCACGGCGGCGGGCGACCGCGCCAAGGTGATGGAGGATGCGCGCACGCACGGGAAGGCACACCCGGCGTAGCGGACGTCAGCGACACTCCAAAACTTACAGTGTGAACGTCAGGCGGCGTCAGCGAACTGGCGGCGTCCATTCCAATCGCGAAAGCTTCGCCATGACGCGATGGCGAGCGCGGCGAACGTCACGGTCCACACCGCAACGGCGATCCACAGCATCGTGTGCGCGATGGTGAGCAGCGGCGAGAACTCGGCGGCAAGCGAAAGCCGTTGCGTGGCAATCGAATACATCCCGAGCGGGAAGACGAGGCTCCACAGCAGCGGGTCGTAGGTCAGCGGCACGCGGCACACACCGTGCTTCCAGATTCCGAACAGGATCAGCAGCGGGATCCACCACGTTCCCCACGCCCAGATCAGCAAGGTCACGCCGTCGATGAACGGCCGGATCGTGTGCAGGAACGGCAGGCCGCTATCGCTGAGGATGAGCGTCGAGCCGGCATTGGTGCTGATCGCGGCGGCTCCCATCACCACCCAGAGCAGCGGCGTGATGTCGTCCGGGCCGATGTCGAAGAACGCGATGCGGTAGATGAACAGCGTGACGAAGATCGCGTAGAGCCCGAGCCCGATGCCCCACAGCACGTGCAGCAGCACGAAGGTCGTGGCGCTTGCGTCGCCGAGAAGCGGCGCGACCCGCGTTCCCAGCACCACCAGCGACTCGGTGCCGACGATCGCGATCAGCCAGCCGCCGTGAACGACATTGGCGCCGTGCGCGGTATTGAGGAAGGTCAGAACGCTGAAGCTGAAATAGGTGAGGGCGAGCCACAGCACGAGCGAGGCGATCCACAGATACAAAGCGGCGGTCGCGAAGCCACGCAGATCGAGGCCGGCGCCGAAAACGTCCGTGCCCGCGACCAGTGTGAAGAAGGAGAAGACGAGGCGCGGATTTGTCAGGTCCGCCCAGATCGCCTGCGGGAAGCGAACGATGCGCGACAGCGTGAGGATCACGAGCCACGGATAGGCGAGCGCGTTGATGGCGAACAGGAGGTCGGAAAGGTCCCGCGCGCCTTCGGCGAACAGCGCGTTGGAGACGATGCCTGTCGCCATCACCAGGGCGAAGCAGCCAGGATAGAGCGTCGCCACCTGGCCGTCCGCCCATGTCCATAGCCGCCGCTGGCGCGGGGACGTATCGGCTTTCGCTGCAGGCTCAACGGAGGTCATGTCGCGTCGGCGATTCTCATACCTAGGAGCATGATGTCTTCCGAAAACCGCTTCACACTTTTCGGCATCATGCTCTCTGCGCGTGACATACCGCACGCGCGCACCGGATGTCGACGCTTCCGGCGGCTTCTCGGCTTATTTCCAGGACACGGGCGCGGCAGCGCGCTATCGATCACTCGATGGCCATCAGGCTGGCATTGCCGCCGGCCGCGGCCGTGTTGGTGCTGATCGAGCGCTCGTTCATCAGCCATTCCGGCGCATAGGTCGCGTTCGCCGGATCGCCGTGCCCGTTCGTCGCCCTGTGCGCCGCAACGATGCGGCCCGGCCGCGACGCCAGTTCCTGGTTGAGCGCCCGCAGCGCGTCCTCGTCGCCTTCGAACAAGATGGCGTCGATGTCCGCCTTCGCACGATCCTCAACGGCTGCGAGCCAGCCAGCGAGGGCCGCTGGAGGCTTCACCAGGAACGCACGATCGATATCGGCCGGCAGTGCGCCGACGTCGACGAGCGCGCGGTTGCCGCTCGCCAGCGCCGTCGCGATCTGCAGGTGCAAGCCGCGCGCCGTCCGCGCGAGGCAGAGCACGCTTCCGCGCGGCGCGAGCGCATAGACGTTGCGCTCGCCGACCGGCCCGGGGAGATCGATCGCGATGCCGGTCGGCGCCTGGGCGACGAGCCGCGTGCAGGCCTCCGTCGCGTCCGACTGGATCGTGCGCAGATGAGCGAGCCACGCTTGCGCTGCGGGAACCGGCTTGCCGGCCGGGGTGAGCGGCGCCACCGGCGCGCGCTCTGCCAGCAGGCGTTGCGTGTAGAGTGGGCCTCCGGCCTTCGGCCCGGTGCCGGAAAGTCCGTGCCCGCCGAAGGGCTGCACGCCGACCACGGCGCCGATGATGTTGCGGTTCACGTAGATGTTGCCGGCGCCGATGCGCTCCGTCACGCGCGCGATCGTCTCGTCGATGCGCGTATGCAGGCCGAAGGTCAGGCCGTAACCGGAGGCGTTGATGTCGTCGACGAGTTGATCGAGCTTGTCGCGCCGGTAGCGCAGCACATGCAGCACCGGGCCGAACACCTCCTGCTCGACGTCCGCGATGCGATTGATCTCGATGATCGTCGGCGGAACGAACGTGCCGAGCGCCGCCGCGGCGGGCGGAAGCGGCAGGCTGTCGACCGTGTGGCCGCGGCCGCGCATCGTCTCGATGTGCTGAAGGATCTCGTCGCGCGCGTCGGCGGAAATGACCGGCCCGACATCGACCGATAGGCGATCGGGATTGCCGATCTCCAACTCGCGCAGCGCGCCTTTGAGCATCGTCAGCGTGCGATCCGCCACGTCCTCTTGCAAGCATAGGATGCGCAGTGCCGAGCAACGCTGTCCGGCGCTGTCGAACGCCGATGCCATCACATCGCCGACGACCTGTTCGGCAAGCGCGGAAGAATCCACCACCAGCGCATTCTGCCCGCCGGTCTCGGCAATGAACGGGATCGACTGGCCATGCGCCGTGAGGCGCTCGGCGAGATGCTTCTGGATCAGCCGCGCGACGCCGGTCGAGCCGGTGAACATCACCGCTTGCACGCGCGCATCAGAGACGAGCGCGGTGCCGACGCGGCCGGGGCCCGGGATGAGATGCAGTACGTCGGACGGAACGCCCGCCGTATGCAGCACCCGCACGGCTTCCGCCGCGATGAGCGGCGTCGGCGACGCGGGTTTCGCAAGCACCGGATTGCCGGCGGCGAGCGCCGCGGTGATCTGCCCGGTGAAGATCGCGAGCGGGAAGTTCCACGGGCTGATGCAGACGACGGGGCCGAGCGGCGCCGGCGCCTTGTCGCCGAAGGTGCGCACGATCTCGGCGCTGTAATAGCGCAGGAAGTCGGCCGCCTCGCGCACCTCCGCAACGGCGTTGGGGAACGACTTGCCGGCTTCGCGCGCCATCAGGCCGACGAGGACATCGGTGCGTGCTTCGAGCGCGTCGGCGGCGCGGCACAGGATGGCCGCGCGCTCCTGCGGCGGTGTCGCGGCCCAGCGCGGCGCCGCAGCGGCCGCGGCGGCGAGCGCCGCCTCGATCTCTTCCGGCGTTGCGCCGCGCACATAGCCGACGATGTCGCGCTGGTCGGCCGGGTTGCGCACGGGCGTCAGCGTGCCTTCGCTCTGCGCGCCGCTCGGCAGCGCTTTCCATGCGGCGTCGACGCTCGCTTCGAGGTTCTTGGCGAGCAAGGCGAGGCGCTGCTCGTTCGAGAGGTCGACGCCCGTCGAGTTGCGGCGGCGGGGGCCGTAGAGGTCGCGCGGCAACAGGATCTTCTCGTGCGGCGCGCCGACGGGTGTGATCGCGCGCGTAACGGCGGCTGGGTCGGCGATGAGACTGTCGAGCGGCGTGTGCGGGTCGGCGATGCGATGCACGAAGGATGAGTTCGCGCCGTTCTCGAGCAGCCGGCGCACGAGATAAGCGAGCAGCGTCTCGTGCGTGCCGACCGGCGCATAGATGCGGCACGGCCGGTTGAGCTTTCCCGGCCCGACGACTTCCTCGTACAGCGGCTCGCCCATGCCGTGCAGACACTGGAACTCGTACTGGCCGCGATAGAAGTTCGCGCCCGCCATCGTCAGGATGCTGGCGAGCGTCTGCGCGTTATGCGTCGCGAATTGCGGGAACACGGCGTCCGGCGCGGCGAGGAGCTTGCGCGCGCAGGCGAGATACGAAACGTCGGTATGCACCTTGCGCGTGAAGACGGGGAAGCCTTCCAGCCCGTCGACCTGCGCGCGCTTGATCTCGGAATCCCAATACGCGCCCTTCACCAGCCGGATCATCAGCCGGTGTCCGGAGCGGCGCGCGAGATCGACGATCCAGTCGATCACGAATGGGCAGCGCTTCTGGTAGCCTTGGATGACGAAGCCGATGCCGTTCCATCCGGCGAGCGCCGGATCGAAGCACAGGGCTTCGAGCAGATCGAGCGAGAGCTCCAGCCGGTCCGCTTCCTCCGCGTCGATGTTGAGCCCGATGTCGTATTGGCGCGCGAGCACGGCGAGCTTCTGCACGCGCGGGAGAAGCTCCTGCATCACGCGGTCGAACTTGGCGCGGCTATAGCGTGGATGCAGCGCCGAGAGCTTGATCGAAATGCCGGGGCCTTCATAGATGCCGCGGCCGGCCGACGCCTTGCCGATGGCGTGAATGGCGTTCTCGTAATCGGCGAGATAGCGCGCGGCGTCTTCCGCCGTCGTCGCCGCTTCGCCGAGCATGTCGTAGGAGTAGCGAAAGTCCTTCGCTTCCATCTTGCGGCTGTTGTCGAGCGCTTCGTCGATCGTCTGCCCGGTGACGAACTGCTCGCCCATCATCCGCATCGCGAGGTCGACGCCCTTGCGGATCAGCGGCTCGCCGCCCTGGCCGATCAGCCGTGTCAGCGCCGACGACAGTCCGGCTTCGCTCGATGTCGCCGTGAGTTTGCCGGTCACGACCAGCCCCCAGGTGGCGGCGTTGACGAACAGCGATGGGCTGTGTCCGAGATGCGCGCGCCAGTCGCCCGTCGCGATCTTGTCGCGGATCAGCGCATCGCGCGTGTCGGCGTCGGGGATGCGCAGCAGCGCCTCGGCGAGGCACATCAGCGCGATGCCTTCCTGGCTCGACAGCGCGTATTCGTGGATCAGGCCCTGCACGCCGGCCGGGCCGCCCTTCGCGCGCAGCGCCTCGACGAGGCGGCGCGCGACCTTGGAGACTTGCGCGGCCGCCGGCTCGGACAGCGTCGCGCCGGGCAGTAGGTCGCGCACGCATTCCTCTTCCGGCCGGCGATAGGCGGCGGTGACGGCGGCGCGCAGCGCGCTTTGGTTCTGGACGCCGGCGGTGAAGACGGAAAACGGCGACGGAAGCGGAGCGGGCGACATGCGCGGTGACCCTGGAGGCAAGAAGCCGGTTGACGTATTTCTCTTTATATAGGGATGTTTGTAGTGTATCCATTAGCTATATTGGCATTCAGGTAGTGAAAATCTCTAGGGATATGCCGTAAAGCAGGGATTGATGGCATGGACGCAACCGACGCGAAGCTGCTGACGGTCCTGCAAGCGGACGGGCGCATCTCGACGGTCGACCTGGCGGAGCGATTGCGCCTGTCGCCGACCGCGACCAGCGAGCGGCTGAAGCGGCTTGTGCGCGACGGCACCATCGTCGGCTATTCCGCGCAGCTCGATCCCGGCCGCCTCGGACTCGACCTGCTCGTCTTTGTCGAACTGCTTCTCGACAAGACAACGTCGGACATCTTCGAGCAGTTCGCGGCGGCCGTGCGCCGCACGCCGGAGATTCTCGAATGTCACATGGTCGCGGGCGGCTTCGATTACCTGGTGAAGGCGCGCGTCGCCGACATGGCCGCCTACCGCAAGCTTCTCGGTGAAGTCCTCGTCGGGTTGCCGGGCGTGCGCGAGACGCGCACCTACGCCGTGATGGAAGAGATCAAGAGCGGCGGCGCGCTGCCGATCGCAAGCCGCGGCTGAACGTCTTCGTCGTTTCCACCTTAGCGTTTCTGACCTGAACGATCGGCGCGCGTTTTGCGCGGCCGCTGTGCTGTTCGCGCGCTCCACCAGCAGCTCTCATGATTCGATGGGATGAGGCGCACACGGCGCGCGAAAACGCATGCGCCGTTGACAAGCAAAATGCGGCTCCTTTAAAGTATTTGAATTCGGACAATATGTACGATAATCGGACACACAAAAAATATGACGCGACACGTCTCAGAAAACGCGATCAGCGTGCTCCTTTCATTGGGCGAGGAAGCCGGGTTCGGCTGGCGTCGGCACTCGATCAAGACGCGATCGACCGACGAGCTTCTCAACATCTGCATCGGCGACGGCATCATCCCGACCAAGATCGACGGATGGATTCATGCGTGCACGCTGACGGCGAAGAGCTTGGCCAAGTACGCGCGCGACAAGGATCGCGGGCTCGACATCGAGCAGCTCACGTCATGGTCGGGCGGCAATGCGGCGCAGCGTTACGCGCGCTGGCAGGTCGATTTTCACTGGAAGATCGACACGCGCCCGTGGCAATTCTTTCTCTACATGTACACGATGAAGGCGGCGTTCGCCGACGCCTTCGACGCTTCGGACAAGCTCAGCGACGATGAGAAGAAGGCGCTGCACGAGGTCAATCGGCAGTTCTGGGAAGAAGTCGTCGTCATTTACTCATACCGCTCCGAGGTGATCGAGCGTTCGCGCGGTTACGCGCCGCATCCTGACCCGACCTGCGGATCGTCGTGGCAAGGCTATCCGTATCTGAAAGTCTGGGAGCGCGACGAGGTCCCGTTCGACGAGCTTTCGATGCCTTTCATCGAGAAGGGCAAGTCGGACTACGAGCGCGTCGAGGGAAAAGTCGAGCCGCGCCCGTTCCCGGCGGTGAACGGCCAGATCGGTGGTGAGATTCCCTCGGCGGCGAAGACTTGGATCAGGCAGGCGCGCGATATCGACATCTGCGACGAGTGGCTGCGCGTGCCGCTCGGCGAGCGCATGGTGCCGACGCGCTTCAATGGCTGGTGGGCGAGCATCGAGCAGGTGCTCAAGCCGTTGACGCTCTATGCCGAAGGCGGTCATGCCGACAACGACGGCGCGGCGGCTTCACTCGCGGCGTTTGATCTGCGCGACTACGCGGTGCGTTTCGCGTTGACGCAAGCTGAATTCCAGCGGCGGCTGAACGGCGAGCCGGGCCAACTGATCGCGCTTCTCGGCAGCGCCACGCAAGCCTTCGAGGAACTTCTTGCCGCCCGCGGCGCCGACGCGACGAAGGTCCGCCCGTTCGTCGACATCGCGTCCAAGACGATTGCGCAAGTCGCGGATGCGGGTCTCACGATCGCCGAGGAGGAACTGCCGGAACTCGTTGGCGCGCGGCCCATTCATCCGCGCTACGCGCCGGTCGATCCGCTCGAGCCGTTGCATTGGCAGGTCGCGAACCCGGAGCGCTATCTCACCAAGATGCGCAAGCTCGGCTACACGCTGTGAGCGCCGCCGGCATGGATGAATTGCGCCGGCAGGTCCGTATCCGCACGCTCGATCGCTTCGGCGCAATGGACTGGGGGATCGAGGCGCACACCGGCGAGGAGTACGAGCACAGCAACGCGCCGCAGGCGATCCTTCTGCGGCAACGCAACGCGTTAGCGCCGTTTCTCGCCTTCACGTTCCAGCCGTGGACGTTGTGGGAGTTGCACGTCGGCTGCGTGCCGCTCAATGCGCGCGAGGTCAGCATCGGCCTGCATGTCGGCCAGGGCAGCTTTCACCATTTTCGCGGCGACCTCGACTTGCTGGCGAAGGCGCTGTGCGCCGACGTGCGCAAGGTCGATCTCGTCGACGAAGTCCAATGCAACATGCCGACGATCGACGTCGAGAAGCGCGACGTCGACTTCGTCGCCGGGAACATCGCGCTGCTGTGCACCTATGCCGCGGCGTCCGCACACCGGGCCGCGATGGCGGCGCGGCGCCATTAACAAGCAACCGGCCATCGGGCCAAACAACGGGGGAATATTATGAGAGGGAATCGTCGTGACGTATTGAGAGGCCTCGGCGCCGGCGTGGCGCTGGTGGCGATGCCGGCGGTCGTTCGGGCGCAAGGCGCCGACATCATCCGCATCGGCGCGCTCAATCCAATCACCGGGAGCGGCAGCCCTTACGGCTCCGGCATGCAGAAGACGATCTTCGCTGCGGCCGAAGCGGTGAACGCTGCCGGCGGCGCCGGCGGGCGCAAGATCGAAATCGTCGCGGAGGATGGCCAGACCAGCCCGCAAGCCGCCGTGCTCGCGGCCAAGAAGCTCATCGAGATTAACAAGGTCAGCGCGATCCTCGGCACCTGGTCATCGGGCGTCTCGCTCGCGGTCGCGCCGCTCGCGGAGAACGCCAACGTGCTGCTGATGCACACGTCCGGCGCGCCGGCGCTGTCGACGCCAAAAGTGAACGGCAAGGGTTTGTTTTTCCGCTTCCACGCCAACAACGAGCGCTCCGGCGCGGCTTTCGCCGAATTGTGCAAGCGGCGCAAGTTCACGCGCCCGGCGACGATGGCGTTCAACAACGCGTCCGGCATCGGCAATGTCGACGGCTTCCGCAAGACTTGGGAAGCCGGCGGCGGCAAGGTGGTCGAGAGCGTCGTCTACGAGCCCAACCAGCCGAGCTATCGCTCCGAACTGCAGAAGGTGCTCGCCGCCAATCCCGACGTGATTGTTACCGGCTCCTATCTCGCCGACACCACGATCATTCTGCGCGAATGGTTCCAGACCGGTCAGGCCGTCGCCTGGGCGATTCCGGGGTGGGCCGTCACGCCCGAACTCATCCGCGCCATTGGCCCGACGGCGGCGGAAGGGATCATGTCGGTCGACGCCATCTCGAATGAAGACGATCCGGCCTTCAAGGCGTTCGACGCCGCGTACCAGAAGGCGATGAGCAAGCCCGGCCAGAGCAATGTCTACGCGGCGGAATGCTGGGACATGGTCAATTGCCTCACGCTTGCGATCGAAGCGGCCGGCGGATCCGTCGATGCGAATACGCTGAAGGCGAAGATCCGCGAGGTCGCCAACCCCGATGGCCAGAAGGTCGGGAGCTTCGCCGAGGGCAAGGCGGCGTTGAAGAAGGGCAAGATCAATTACGAGGGCGCTTCCTCGGCGCTCGACTTCGACGCTACCGGCGATGTGAAGCCGACCTTCGGCGCCTGGACCGTCGAGGGCGGCAAGCTCGTGCAGAAATACAAGTTCCAGGCCTGAGGCCGGTCAGCCGAGGCCGGCGCGCGGCCATGTGCGGCGCGCCGGGTCTGGAGTAGACGATGTCGTATCTTGTGCTCGTTCAGAACGGGATCGCTCAAGGCTTGATCATTGGCCTTGCGGCGCTGTCGATCACGCTCGTCTTCGGCATCGCACGGTTTCCGAACGCCGCGGCTGGCGACATGCTGACCTTCGGCGGCTACGCGGGGCTTTTCGCGTTCAGTGCGACGCATTCGCTCTTGGCGACGGGCCTTGCTGCCATCGCCGCGACCGCACTTCTCTCTCTACTGATGTATTACGCGGTGTTCCGCCGTCTCGCCGGACGTTCGGCGGTGTCGCTCCTGGTGGCCTCGATCGGCGTCGCCTTCATGATACGCGCTGTGCTCGGCGTCAGCTTCGGTCATGGCCAGCTTGTGTACGAGATCGAACTGACGCGGCCTTACATCGTCGGCGGCGTTCGCGTCAGTCCGCTCGATCTCAAGCTCGCTCTCATCGCCTTCGTCACGCTCGCGGCGGCTTTCGGCGTTCTTTACATGACCTCGATCGGCCGCCAGATGCGCGCCGTTGCCGACAACAGCGACTTGGCGCGCGTCTCGGGGATTCGCCCGCAACGCGTGATGGCCTCGCTCTGGCTGCTGGCCGGTGCGCTGACCGCAATCGCCGGGGTGATGCTCGGCATGAAGACGATCGTCGCGCCGGAGATCGGCTGGGAGATTCTGTTGCCCGCTTTCGCCGCCGCGATCTTCGGCGGCATCGGCTCGCCCATCGGCGCCGTTGCCGCCGGGCTCATTCTCGGCGTCGCGCAGGAACTGTCGACGCCGCTCGTCGGCTTCACCTACAAGATCGCGGTGTCGTTCGCGGTCATGTGCGCGGTGCTGGTGTTTCGCCCGCGCGGACTGTTCGGCAAGGCCGAGGCGGTGCGCTGATGGACGCGTATCTCGCCGCCATCGTCTCGGTGATGCTGATCTATGTGCTGCTGGCGCTCGGCCTGACGCTGCAATACGGCCTCACCGGCCTCATCAACTTTGGCATGGTCGGGTTCTTCGCCATCGGCGCCTACACGTCGGCGCTGCTCGCGCTGCACGGCGTGCCAGTGGTGCTGAGCGTTGCGGCGGCCGCGGTGGTTGCCGGAATTTCCGCATGGCCGATCGGCCTCGCGTCGCTGCGTCTGCGCGACGACTACTTTGCCATCGTCACGCTCGGCTTCGCGGAGATCGTGCGGCTCACATTGACCAGCGAGAAGTGGCTGACCAACGGCGTGCAGGGGCTCTCGCGCATCCCGCCGATCTATGAGGGCACGGGAACGGCAGCCGCGTTTGTCATCGTCGCGATCCTTCTCGCCGTGACCGTGGCGGCGATCTTCCTGATCCATCGCGTCGCACATTCGCCGTTCGGCCGCATCATCGCGGCGATCCGCGACAATGAGGAGGCGGTGCAGGCGATTGGCAAGGATCCCGCCCGCTTCAAGATTCAGGTGCTGGTCGTCGGCTCTGCGTTAGCGGGAATAGCCGGCGCGCTTTACGCGCATTACGTCACTTATATCGTGCCGGAACAGTTCGTGGCACTGGCGACGTTCTATGTCTGGATGGCGGTGATCATGGGCGGGGTCGGCCGCGTCTCCGGTGCGGTCGTCGGTACGGCGATCCTGATGTTCTTCCTTGAAGGCTCGCGCTTCCTCGGCGATTTCCTGCCCTGGATCTCTTCCGTGCAGATGGCGTCCATCCGCATCGGCGTCGTCGGTCTGGCGCTTGTGCTGTTCACGATCTACCGGCCGCAGGGCCTGATGGGCGATTTCACCAAGCGATGAACGCCATCACCCATCATAACGCGATCGTTGCGGATCGAGGCGCATCCGGTGCCCCGCCGGTGCTCGAGGTCGAGCGCATCAGCAAGCATTTCGGCGGCTTCTGCGCGCTCAACGACGTGTCGCTGAGTGTGCCGGCCGGCGGTCTCGTCGGTTTGATCGGCCCGAACGGCGCCGGCAAGTCGACGCTGTTCTCCATCATCACCGGCTTCATCGCGCCGAGCGAGGGGACGATCCGCTTGCGCGGCAGCCCGGTCGATACGTTGTCTCCGTTCGCGCGCGCCCGCGCCGGCATGGTGCGCACATTCCAGGTGCCGCGCGAGTTCAGCCATCTCTCCGTGCGCGAGAATCTGATGGCCGCAATACCGGATCAGGCGGGCGAGCATCTGTTCGATCTTTTCTTTAAGCCGCAACAGGTGCGCATCCAGGAAGAGCAAGGCGCGGCGCTGGTCGAGGAGACGGTCGATTTTCTCAAGCTGAAGCGGATTGCCGATTTGCCGGCGGTGAAATTGTCAGGCGGGCAGAAGAAACTCCTGGAACTTGGCCGGGTGCTGATGACACGGCCGAGCGTGATCCTGCTCGATGAGCCGTTCTCCGGTGTGAACCCGGTGCTAATCGCGGAGATCATCGACCGGATCATCGAGCTGAATGAGCGCGGCATATCCTTTCTCGTCATCGAACATGATCTCGAAGCGCTGACGCGTCTCGTTGGACGGCTGACCGTGATGGATTATGGCACCGTTATCGCCGAAGGTGCTCCGC
Organism: Hyphomicrobiales bacterium; assembly: GCA_017304555.1. Taxonomy (GTDB): domain Bacteria; phylum Pseudomonadota; class Alphaproteobacteria; order Rhizobiales; family Xanthobacteraceae; genus JAFKKS01. The sequence goes on along the minus strand of JAFKKS010000248.1, from coordinate 6,821 downwards.
AGGCGGTTCTCGCGGACGCGCGCGTGCGCGCCGCCTATCTGGGGGGGCCGGCGTGAGCATCCTCTCGATCGATGACGTGCGCGGCGGCTACACCGAGGTCGATATCCTCAACGGTGTCAGCTTCAACATGGAGCCGGGCGAGATCTTCACCATTGCCGGCACCAACGGCGCGGGCAAGTCGACCTTGGCGAAGGCGATCGTCGGCTTGCTGCCGCGCGTCAGTGGCCGGATTGCGTTCGAGGGCGAGGACCTTGTCCCTCTCGCCGCCGAGGACCGGGTCCAGCGCGGCATCGGCTACGTGCCGCAGGTCGCCAATGTCTTTCCGAGCCTGAGCATCAAAGAGAACCTGCAGGTTGTCGCCGGCGTCGCGAAGCAGAAGGCGCGGATCGAGGAATTGTTCGCGACGTTTCCGACGCTCGGGCAGCGGGCACAGACGCGTGCCGGCAGTCTTTCGGGCGGCGAACGCCAGCAGTTGGCCTTCGCGCGTGCCCTGATGCCGCGGCCGCGCCTGCTGATCCTCGATGAACCGACCGCCGCGCTTTCCCCGGCCAAGGTGGCCGACGCTTTCGCCCTGATAGCGTCTCTCGCCACGCTTGGCGTATCTCTCCTTATGGTCGAGCAGCGGGCGCGGCAGGCGCTCGCGATCTCGCACCGGGGCTGCATCCTGGACGGTGGTCAGGTAGCGCTGCTCGGCCGGGCGGGGGACCTCTTGGCCGACGAGCGGGCGGCGGAGCTTTATCTCGGCCAGGCGTCGCCGAACGAGCGATTTGGTCAAGAAAGTGCCGTTCTTTGAGGTGTAGACGTTCGCGCCGACCGCGGCCGGAGTGAACGGTCAACCGGAACAGGGGCCTATGGCTGAGAAGTCCAAGACCGTCACGAACGCCTTGCGCGTGCTCAACTGCTTTCCGCGCGCCGACGGCCCCCTGTCCGTCTCCGAGATCGCGCGGCGGGTGGATCTGCCGCGGCAGAATGTCCTGCGGGTGCTGGCGAGCCTGCAGGAATTCGGTTTCGTTTCACGTCTCTCGGAAAAGGAAGGGTTCACTATTGGCGTCAAGATGTTCGAGATGGGGATGCTCTATCTGCGCTCGAACCCGCTTGCGCGATTGTTCACCGATGCGCTCGAAACGTTGACAGAGAGCACCCAGTGCGCCTCTTACGCCGGAATCCTGGATGGCAGCGACGTCCTGTTTCTCAACACGCGCGACGGCACGCAGCCGGTGCAATTCATATGGAAGGCGGGCGACCGTTTGCCGGCGACGACGACGGCGCTCGGAAAAGCGATTCTGATGTTGATGTCTGAGGACGAGGTCGACGCGCAGCTTGGGCGGCCGAAGAACTTCGTCCGCTTGACGCCGAAGTCGATCGTCACGCGCAAGCAGCTGCAGGCCGATCTCGCGGTATCGAAGAAACGCGGCTGGGCGCTGGCGCACGAGGAGAGTCACGCCGGGCTCACCGGCATCGGCGCGCCGATCGTCGACGAGAGCGGCCGCGCGGTCGCGGCGCTGAGCGTGAGTTACTTCGATTATCCGCCCGATCCCAAGCGAATGGAAAAGTTCGCAACGATCATCCGGCGCACCTGCGCCGAAACCTCCAAGCGCTTGCAGGACGGTCACGTCCTCGGCGCCTACCTCACCGCGAAGCGTTAGCCAGCGAAAATCGTATCCCTTGAAAGCCCAATAACCACGGGCGCTTTTGCGCCGTGTACGAGCCATGGAAGAAAGCCGATGAGCCATACCTACGAAGAAGTTCTGGAAGTCCGGCATTGGACCGACACGCTCTTTAGTCTGCGCACGACGCGCGATCCTTCGTTCCGCTTCCAGTGCGGGCAGTTCACCATGATCGGTCTGCCGATCAACGGGCGCCCGCTGATGCGCGCTTACAGTCTGGTCAGCGCCGCCTATGACGAAGTGCTGGAGTTTCTTAGCATCAAGGTGCAGGACGGCCCGTTCACGCAGCACCTGCAGCACATCGAGTCCGGCGAGAAGCTGATCGTCGGCAAGAAGGCGACCGGCACGCTGGTGCTCGGGAATCTCCTGCCCGGCCGCAATCTCTATCTGCTCGGCACCGGCACCGGCCTCGCGCCGTTCATGAGCATCATCCGCGATCCGGAGACGTATGAGCGCTTCGAGCGCGTCATCCTGGTGCACGGATGCCGGAAGGTCGGCGAACTCGCTTATTACGAGACGATCACCAAGACGCTGCCGGACGACGAGTTCCTCGGCGAGGAAATCCGTACCAAGCTGACCTATTACCCGACGGTGACGCGCGAGCCGTTCCGCAATCGCGGGCGCATCACCGACCTGATCGCGTCCTCCGCGTTCTTTGACGAGATCGGGACGAAGAGCCTGGACTCCGAGTGCGACCGGCTGATGCTGTGCGGAAGCCCGGCCATGGTGAAGGACCTGCACGCATTCCTCGCCGGCTCGGCGTTCGCCGAAGGAAGCGTCAGCCGCCCGGGCCATTACGTTGTCGAGCGCGCCTTCGTCGAACGCTGACGCGATCCGTCGAGACCACAAGGACCGGCGGCTCGGCATGGTGCGCCGGCCGTTAGCGGTCCAACCTGCTGGCTGGTGCGCCATCTTCGTCATGGCCGGGCATAGCCCATCAAAGACGGGCGTGAACACCCTTGGTCCCGGCCATCCAACGCGTTGCTTTTCTTCACCCCAAAGAAAGACGTGGATGCCCGTAACAAGTGCGGGCATGACGGCGGCGCGCGTCGGAGCAGGCCGGATTCCGCTACCCATTCTATTGTCGGCAGAAATATTGCTGACAAATGGCAATAAAATTCGCTTGTTGGGGGTCGCTCGGATGAGCACGATAAGGGGGACATAGCCCCATTCATTTGCCCGCGCTGGCGCCGAGGTGCCGCGATGACCGAGACGTCGACATTAGAATTCTGGATCCTGCTCATCTGTGCTGCAGCCTATGTGCATTTCCTGCAGCTCTCGGTCCGTGACGCAATTCATAGACATGCCAACGAAGACAAGTCCGAGCCGGACACGCCGGGCTACGGGCTCTACGCGATCGAGAGCGTCGGCCTCCTGTCGGCGAGATCGGATTCCAATTCCGCTGGCGGGACGCATGAGAAGTCCGGGTGGCGCTTCGATGCGCCCACTTTCTTGAGCGGCGCTTGGGCCGCCTATGAAAAAATTGTCGAAGCCTATGCGGAAGGCGACACCGCGTCCCTGAAGCGCCTGCTGGGAAGCGATGCGTTTGGCGTTTTCGAAGCGGCGATCAACGAGCGGCGGCGCAAAGGCGAAGAGGTCGAGCTCGCTTTCGTGCGCATCCAGCCGCCGGAGATCCTGGAGACCGACACCGATACCGACACAGCGCAGGTCACCGTTCGCTTCGACAGCGAGCTGGTGACGACGACACGCGCGGCGAACGGCAGGGTCGTCAGCGGCGATCCGCACAAGGTGGTGAATGTCCGGGATATCTGGACGTTCACGCAAGACAAATCGTCGTCGGACCCGACGTGGAAGCTTATCGCGACCAACGCCGAGTAGCGCATTCCTCCCCCGAGCGGTGCAACCGGAAAACCGGAATTGCGTGAGGCCGCCGCTCTTTCGCGCCGCATATCTTGCGGCGGTGCAATTCGCCTCGCGTACAGATGGACGGAACTGAATCGATATGTCTTCAGCGGTTGAAACTTCGGACGGACACGCAGGAAGCCACGGTCACCCGACAGGCTGGCGGCGTTATCTCTATTCGACGAACCACAAGGACATCGGAACGATGTACTTCGCGTTCGCCATCGTCGCGGGTGTCGTTGGCGGCATAATTTCCGTTCTCATGCGCATGGAATTGCAGGAGCCGGGTCTGCAGTTCTTCGCGGACCCGCACACCTACAACATGCTGGTGACGTCGCACGGCCTCATCATGATCTTCTTCGCGCTGATGCCGGCGCTGATGGGTGGGTTCGGCAACTGGATGGTGCCGTTGATGATCGGTGCGCCGGACATGGCGTTCCCGCGCATGAACAACATCTCGTTCTGGCTGCTGCCGACGTCGTTCTCGCTCCTCATCATCTCCATGTTCGTCGAGGGCGAGCCGGGCGCCAATGGCGCCGGTACGGGCTGGACGCTTTACGCGCCGCTATCGACGACCGGCCATCCCGGTCCTTCGGTCGACTTCGTCATCCTGGCGATACACATCGCCGGCGCCTCGTCGATCCTCGGCGCCATCAACTTCATCACCACCATCTTCAACATGCGCGCGCCGGGCATGACCATGCACAAGATGCCGCTGTTCGCGTGGTCGGTTCTTGTCACTGCGTTCCTGTTGCTGTTGTCGCTGCCGGTGCTTGCCGGCGCCATCACCATGCTTCTGACTGACCGCAATTTCGGCACGACCTTCTTTTCGGCCGAAGGCGGTGGCGATCCGATCCTGTACCAGCACTTGTTCTGGTTCTTCGGTCACCCGGAAGTCTACATCATGATCCTGCCGGGCTTCGGCATCATCAGCCACGTTGTGTCGACCTTCAGCCGCAAGCCGATCTTCGGCTATCTCGGCATGGTCTACGCCCTCGTCGCCATCGGCTTCATCGGCTTCATCGTCTGGGCGCACCACATGTACACGGTCGGCTTGTCCGCCGGCTCTCAAGGATACTTCGCAGTCGCGAGCATGGTCATCGCGGTGCCGACCGGCATCAAGATCTTCTCCTGGATCGCGACGATGTGGGGCGGCTCGATCCGCTTCAAGACGCCGATGCTGTGGGCGGTCGGGTTCATTTTCGTGTTCACGATCGGCGGCGTGACCGGCGTCGTGCTCGCCAACCCAGGCGTCGACCGTTCGTTCCAGGACACCTACTACGTGGTGGCGCACTTCCACTACGTGCTCTCTCTCGGCGCCGTCTTCGCGATCTTCGCCGGCTGGTATTACTGGTTCCCGAAGATCACCGGCTACATGTATTCCGAGAAGTTGGGCTGGCTGCATTTCTGGCTGACGTTCGTCGGCGTCAACCTGGCGTTCTTCCCGATGCACTTCCTCGGACTCGCCGGCATGCCGCGCCGCTATGTCGACTATCCCGATGCCTTCGCCGGTTGGAATCTGGTCTCGTCGATCGGCGCATATATTTCGGCCGCGGGTCTCGTCGTCTTCCTCGTCGGGATCGCCTATGCCTTGATCCGGAAGGAGAGGGCGGAGGGCAATCCGTGGGGCGTGGGGGCAACGACGCTCGAATGGACGCTGTCGTCCCCGCCGCCGTTCCATCAATACGAAACGCTGCCGCGCATTTCATAGCGCGGCCGCGGTTCGCGGCGCGCGTTACTTGAACTGCGTCGCGGACACTTCACGCAAGGCGGCCAGCGCCGGCGCCAACGCCGCATCGTCGGCGTTGGCGGAATACACCGCGTAGACAGGATAGGAGAACCGCGGCGCGTCGGGCACGAGATGTAACTCTCCCGCGTCGAGGTGAGACTGGACGGCGTGCATTCTGAAGTAACCGGAGCCGCCGCCTGCGAGGACATAGCTGAGCGCCAAAGGACCGAGATTGGCGGAAAGGCTCGGCGACGCTTCCGGGAAGCTGATGCCGTGATGCAGTCCGAAGTCGGGGCCCCAATCGACCTGCACATAGTTCGGATCGTCGGCCGGCGGCACCTCCGGATTGGTCGTCACGAGAACGAGCTCTTCCTCCATGAGGAGATCGATCGCGAGTCCCGGCCGCTGCTGCGGCGCCTACATGATTGCGATGTCGCTCCATCCCGACGCGACTTGATTGATCAGGTCATGCGGCACGTCGACCTGCACCCGCAACGCGATGTCGCGCAGCGAGCGGCGCATCCAGATCACCCAGTCGAGTAGCAGCGGTTGCCAGAGGCTGACCTCGCTACCGATCGTGAGTAGCGCACGATGCCCGGGCGGCACCGCCACCTGATGCCGCGCCCGCTGCCAGAGTTGCACGAAGGTCGGCGCGTAGCGCAAAAACTGCTCGCCGGCCGGCGTCAGCGATGCCCCGCCCTTGTTGCGGACGAATAGCGGCCGCCCGAGTTGCTGCTCGAGCGTGCGGATGCGCGCGCTGACTGTCGTCTGCCCGACGTGCAACCGCTCCGCCGCGTTCGGTGTCCATGGGCGATATAGCATTAAAAATGCACTCAACTGTCAATTAAATTAGCTTGTCGGTTGTTTGCTGGAATGGGATCGTTCCAGGCGGAAACAGGGTCAGGGCTCGTAGCACCGACCTTCGCGACAACACCCATCGAGAGAGGACGTCGTGGCCCGTGCAAAATCGAAAATCCCGAGCCATTGGGAAGACTGGTGTGCGTGGCTTCTCGGTATATGGCTGCTGCTGTCGCCCTGGGCGCTTCGCTACAGCTACGAGAGTGCGGCAACGGCGAACGCGGTCACCGTCGGTACGCTGATCATCGCCGTCGGGCTGGTCACGCTATCCGCGTTCCGCCGCTGGGAGGAATGGTTCAACATCGCGCTCGGAGTGTGGCTTCTTATCTCGTCATGGATCCTCGGCGTCGCCAGCACGGCGGCGAAGATCAACTTCGTCGTTCTCGGCATCCTGGTCTTGATGTTCGCGTCGCGCGGTGTGCTCGCGCGTTCGAAGGGATATGCCTAGCGGAGATATTCAATACTACGCGTTGCCGGTGCTGCGCCGGCGGCGGCGATAGTTCTACTTGTTGCCGCCGACGCCGAGCCTCGCTGCGTAGCGCATGCGTCGCTTAAAGTCAGGAGAGATCATGTCGGAAGGACTATATCCGCCCGCATCGCGGGAACTGGCGCAGAAGCGCCGTGCTCTGGCGCCCGAGACCGAAGCCGCATTCCAGGCCTTCAGCCAGAAAGTGTTCGCCGAAGGCGCATTGCCGGCGAAGATG
>JAFKKS010000247.1:5257-31986 GCA_017304555.1 Hyphomicrobiales bacterium | reverse complement strand
GTGGAACTTCGAGTTTAGGCACCCCGGCCCACTGCATGCGTTGTTCGCCAAATCTGACCTCTCCACGCAAGACACAAGACCGCACGACCAGGCAGGTGACCCCGCGGTCTGCGCGTGCGGGGAAGAAATGGGCGCGGCCTATTACGCGTGGCAGCATAACCAAACCCGCGAGAACGACACGCCAGTCATCGTTGAGTTTGAGGCGGACGAAGATGCGATTGCGATCGACGGACGGGATTTTCTGGCTACCGTCTTTCAACTCGGAGAGCCCGAACTGGCGCGCCCCGCTCTCGCGCAGGCGTTTGGGCCCGCCGTCCTACAATACGCCGAACGCGCATGGGCGACTGACGACCAGGATAGGCGCATCGCCCTTTTGGATCTTGCGCGTCACGATCCTGACGTCGTCAAAGCGCATCATGCCAACACCGTTGTTCTCGGTGGACGCTTTGGCACGGTTTTCAGGAGTGCGTTCATCATCAAGCTGCCGCCTCAATCAGTGATTCGCGCGTGGTCGCCACTCTCGCGGCCCTCCGTCCCTCTCCCTGAAATCACATTGAGCACCTTGCTGACTACGTCGCATCGGACAAACAGGTGAGAAGTGTGGGAAGCCGGTCGGGCGTGCTGAGCACCGTTGGCACTAGGTCAAGTAGCTCGACCGGAACACTCGCCGAGTATGGCGCTCCGGTCTTCTCCGGATCACCCCCGCTACGGGTTCACTGTTCGTCGTGGCGACCGTGGCCTGATCACGCTCTCCTGCGTCCGCTGGGCCGATCTGATTCTCCAGGTCGAGCCACATCGCATCGGTCCAGCGGTCCGCGCCGGCAATCCAGGCCGCGGCGCGCGCGTAGACCCGGCAGTCAAGCGCCTCGTTGCGCTCACGCAGCTTCTGCCATTCGAGTCGGGTGAAGCCGCGTTTCGTCTTGACGGTGACAAGCTGCTCGGCGACGAGCTGCTTCACCCACTCGGCTTCAGGTCCGTGCGGCAGGTGGACGTAACCTGCAGGATGGCGTGCGCCGGCTTCGATCTCTTCGTCGGTGGGCGCCGCAAGCCGCAGGTACCGATAGGTCTCGCTCTTGAACGTGGCGACGGCGATCGTCCACAGCCGCGCGCCGCGGCGCAGCTTCTTCCCGCCTTCGCTGACATCGACATAGGTCGGTCCGATGACCGGCGCCGCGCGATTGAAGCCTTCGACGCCCTTGATCGGAGCGACCTGTGCGAAGCCTGCGCGGCGGGCCCACGAATAGACGGCGGGCGCCTCGTACCCGGTGTCGATCGCGAGCTTCGCGATCGCGACCCGGGTGCCGTGCACATGCGGCCAGGTCCGATCGAGCAGACGCCCGAGCTCTTCCCAGGTCCCGGCATGCTCGGGTCCGCCTTCGACCACGATGTGGTCGACGAGCCAGCTTTCGAGCCCTCTGCCCCAGGCCCACACGTCAACCTCGATGCGGTCCTTCTGGACGTCGGCGCCCGCCGTCAGGAACAGTGCGCCGCTCGGCACGACTCCGATCTGCCAGGACTCGCGGCGCTCATAGAGCCGTTGCCAATCCGGCGCCTCGCCGACCTCGACCCAGGTCTCGCCGAGCACGCTGTTCGTGAAACTGCGCTTGGCGTCATAGGTGGTCGCGACTTCCCAAAGGCGTGCGATGTTCTCCCAGGACAGCCAGCCAACGGGCGAATAGAGCGCCGAGACATGAAAGCCGATGGTGCCGGGATCCTGCGCTTCCGCGGTCGGGCGCCACTCCCCGGCCTCGAGCATGGCCGTCTTGTGATGTTCTTCGATCCGGCAATCGCAGGATTCGCACTCGTAATGACTGCTCTCGGGCTTGCCCTTATCCCAGCGCAGCCGTTCGAACTTCAGCCACTGCATCTCGCGGCAATACGGGCACGGCACGAAATAGCGACGCTGGTCCGACGCCTCGTATTCGCGCTCGATCCTCGACAGCCCGTGGATGGTGGGCGTCGAACCGAGCAAGACCTTCGAGCGCCACGAGAATGTGCGCGTGCGAGCTTCGGCAAGCGCAACAGGGTCGCCTTCCTCGTCGGCCGACGGCGGATAGGCGTCAACTTCGTCGAGGAACAGGTAGCGCGCCGGCATCGAGCGCAGGCCGACCGCGCTGTTCGCGCCGGTGATGACGAGGAGCCCCGCGGGAAATTCCTTCGACAGCACCGTGTTGCCGGCGTCGCGTGAGCGCGCGGGCTTCACCCGCTCGCGCAACGCCGGACTTTCGTTGACCAGCGGATCGATGCGCTGGCGCGAGAAGCGCTTGGCGAGCTCGACGGTGGGCTGCACCGCGAGCATCGGCCCCGGCGCATGGTGGATGACGTAGCCGATCCAGTTGTTGCCGCCTTCGGTGAAGCCGACCTGCGCCGACTTCATCACCACGATGCGGCGCGCCGGATGCGTCGGCGAAAGCGCATCGATGATCGCGCGCATGTAGGGCGTGCGATCGGAGCGATAGCGCCCCGGTTCGGCGGAAGCGCGCGGGCTCAGCACGCGGTGACGATCAGCCCACTCGGAAACAGTGAGCGCGGGGTCGGGCGTGAGACCGTCACGCCAGGCTTGGCTCAGTTCCTCAGCGCCGTCGAAGGCGAACAGGTCACCCGAACTCGGCCCGAATCTCGGCGAGCTCGGCGAGGTGACCGCGGACATGGGTTTCGATGAGTCTCTGGACCGAATGCGCCTCTACGCCGAGATCGGCTGCGATCAGCGCAGCGACGCGGGCGGGCCAGTTGAGCCATGAGTCCCGTTCCTCGCGCGCCAAGCGGAACACCAGAGCAGTGGCGCGTGCCCGATCCACCAGCTCGCCCTTCATGCGCTGCAGTCGCAGCCGCGCGAGATGCGCCTTCGCGATCTCGTGCGCAGTGCGCGCCTGGACGAAAGTGACGTTGCCGCCGGCAGGAAGACCTTGCTCCTTCAGCGTGTCGCGTACGGAGCCGAGCGCCGCTTCAGCGACCGGACGGAGCGTATTGGGACTCGTGGGCTTGGGTTTCGCCTTGCCGCGAACGGGATCGGTGGAACGCTGCCAGGCGGCATCGGCTTTCGCGGGATCAATCGTGCCGTCCGGCTCCAGCGGAACGCGACCCGCCTTCGCGGCCTTGAGGACGGCAACGTGGCTCACGCCGCGCATCTTGGCGTAAGCGCGGATCGAAATTCCCATTCAGATCAGGGCCAGTTTGCACCGCGACATGCAGCAGAAAAAAGATGTCATGGGGGCGATTATTGACTTGGCTCCCGCGGAGAGCAGCGCGTGTATGGCGTCATCAAAACGGAGAGCGCCATGCACAAGGTCTTGCCCACCAACAACGAAGCCTGGGGCTTCTGGGGCACCATCCGCCACCACGCCGATCCCGCGGAGGCTTGGCTCGCAGCCTTCAAGGCGATTTCAATCGCCACAGGCTGCGCCGACGAAGGCGTCCGCGATTTCCTCGACAGCCGCCATGGCCGGCACTTCGCCGACGACGTGGCGAACGGACTGTTTGAAGGGCGCGGTCTCGTGGACGCGATCGATGCCGCGATCAAGCGGTGGATGACGTGGACGATTGATCGGCGCACGTCACGCGAAACCGGCATCCCGCGCGGACTGCCCTACCTCGTCGGCTTCGTCACCGATTGCGAGATCATGGCGGAGGCAGACGCGTAAGCGCCACCCGCTTCCCCGGCTCCTGCGGCCCCGCTGCGATGCGGGGCTTGGGGTCGTAGAAGGGTCGCGATGGTCGCGGCCCCACTGCGAAGGAGCCACACCATGGTTCGACTTTCGGATGCGACGCCCGCCTCGCAGGCCACCTCGATCGACGTGGATGGGGAGCAGAAGCCGGCCGTCGACCAGCCACCCCCCGAGCCATGGTTCCTGGAGGTCCAGGCATCGGCGACGTAGAGCTGCAGGCCAAGCCCCAGGATACCGTGTGGCGCGAGGACAAGAAGAAGGGTCGTCTGACTCTGCGCGCTACCCCGGCCGCCTTCGAGGCTCTCGGCATTGAGCCGCCTTCCCGCGCAGAGACCGCCACTGACACGGATGCCGTCCACGGCACGAGCCGCAAGGCGAAAAAGGGCAAGGTGAAAGAGAAGCCCGCCCCTTCCACGCGCGCCAACAGCAAGCAGGCCCAGCTCATCGAAATGCTCAAGCGCCGTGACGGCGCGACGATCGAGGAGATCGTGAAGAAGTTCGATTGGCAGGCCCACACGGTGCGCGGCGCGATTGCCGGAGCGCTCAAGAAGAAGCTCGGCTTAAAGGTCGATTCCGAAAAGGTCGAGGGCCGCGGCCGTGTCTACCGCATCGCTTGAACTAGACTGAATGCGGAGCGCCGTCGGGATCGCAAACCGGCGGCGCTTTGCCGTTCAGGGCGATAATCGCTCCTCTTGCACCTCATCGAAGCTGCGGCCATCGCCTGTGAGCGATGCGGCTCCCCCGTAACGTTGCCAGCGCTTGATGACCACATCGCAATAGCGTGGGTCAATTTCGATAGCGAGGCAGACGCGGCCGACCGACTCTGCAGCGATCAAGGTCGAGCCGGACCCCGCGAACGGCTCATACACGAGTTCACCCTTGGCGCTGTTGTTGACGATCGGCCGGCGCATGCACTCGACGGGCTTCTGCGTCCCGTGCTCGGTGGCTTCGTCGTGCTCGGCGGTGCCTATGGTCCAGAGTGTCGATTGATCGCGCGCGCCCTGCCAGTGGCCGGTTGCGCCCTTGCGCACCGCGTAGAAGCACGGTTCGTGTTGCCAGTGATAATCGCCGCGGCCGAGCACGAGGCGTGGCTTGGCCCAGATGATCTGCGTCCGGATCAGGAAGCCGCACGCATCAAGACTTTCCGCGACGGTGCGCGCGTGGATGCCCGAGTGCCAGACGTAGGCGACCTCGCCCGGAAACAGGCTCCAGGCCTCGCGCCAGTCGGCGCGGTCGTCGTTGTTGACTTTGCCGGTGCGCTCCGTAACGGAGACGCCGGACTCGTTCCGCCAGTTCGGGTCGTATTCGACCCCGTACGGCGGGTCCGTCACCATCAGGTGCGGTCGTGCGCCTTCCAGGAGACGTTCGACGTCGGTCGCGATTGTTGCATCGCCGCACAGCAGACGGTGTGGTCCAAGCAACCAGAGGTCGCCACGTCGAGTGACTGCCTCGCTCGGCGGCTCCGGGACTTCGGCCTCTTCCTCGGATGCACCACCCTCGTCCAGACGGTCGAGCAGACGGTCGAGCTCATCCTCGGCAAATCCGAGCAGCTCGAGGTTGACGCCATCCTCCTTAAGCCGATCAAGCTCTGCCGACAGTAGCGCATCATCCCAGCCCGCATTGAGGGCAATGCGATTGTCAGCAAGCCGGAACGCGCGCGCCTGGGCGTCCGTCAGATGCCCAAGCCGAATGACGGGCACCCGCTGCAGGCCGAGCCGCCTAGCGCCGAGAACGCGGCCGTGGCCGGCGATCAGGACGCCACGCTCGTCGACGAGGCACGGCACGTTGAAGCCGAACTCCGCGATCGAGCCGGCGATCTGCGCGACCTGGTCGTCGGGATGCGTCCTCGCATTCGCCGCGTAGGGCAGCAGCCGCTCAATCGGCCAGCTCTCGACCTGCAGCGGCTCAGTCGTCGGCAGGGATTGCGACCCCGCGCTCGCGCGCGACCGCTTCGAAGGTTTGGCCTTCGCCATCGAGTTTCACTGGCTGGTCAGGAAAGAGCTTGCGCCACCGGCGCAGCGCTACGTCGACGTATTCGGGCGCGATCTCGATCGCGCGCATGCACCGGCCGGTGCGTTCCGCAGCGATGATGCTCGTGCCGGAGCCTGCGAATGGCTCGTAGATAGTGTCGCGCTCGTTGCTGTAGGCGCGCATCACGAATTCCGGCAGCGCGACCGGGAACACCGCGGGGTGCTCGGTCTCGATGCCGCGTGCCTTGTGGCGCGTGATGCGGATGACGTTGTCGGGTATCCGTGTTTCCTGGACGCCCTGGCCGGCGTGCGTCCATTCGCCGACGTGGCCGTCCTTGTGGCGGATGCCGCCGTGCGTGTCGTTGACGTGGCCCGCCCATTTGCAGGGCACGATCTTGTTCGGCTTGCGGGCCTTCCGATTGAAGTGGAAGACGAGTTCGAAGGCCGGCGCCAGCCGGCCGTTCCAGTCGCCGGGCAGTCCCGGTCCCTGGTCCCAGACGTAGAGGCCGAACCTTCGCCAGCCCTGCTCGCGCATCCAGCCGAGCCAGTCGTGCCAATAGGGCTGCCACTCGTTCTCGCGGTGGATCAGGCCAAGGTTGACGAGGACCTGTGCTGCATCTGAGGCCGGCAACGCGGCAAAGACGCCGCGCATCAAGGTGTCCCAGTCGCCCACGCCCCCGGTGGTGTAATCCCGCTGGTTGCCGTAGGGCGGCGACGTGAACACGAGCGCCGCTCGCTCGCCCTTCATCGCGCGCGTCACAGTCGTTTCGTCGGTGCTGTCGCCACAGAGCAGCCGATGCTTGCCGATCAGCCAGAGATCGCCCGCACGAGTGACCGGTTCGCGCGATGCCGAAGGCGTCTCGTCGGCGGCATCGTTGCTGGCCGATTCCTCCGCTTCCTTTTCATCGGAGAGCGGCGCCATCAGCGCATCGAGTTCGCTCTCCATGAAGCCCGTGAGCCCCAGGTCGAAGCCCTCGCCGTTGAGCGCGTGCAGCTCGCCCGCTAGCAGTTCCTCGTCCCAGCCCGCGTTCAGCGCGAGCTTGTTGTCGGCGATGACGTAGGCGCGTCGCTGCGCCGGCGTGAGATGATCAAGGACGACGACCGGAACGGTATCAAGGTCGAGCTTGCGCGCGGCAATCAGACGTCCGTGGCCGGCGACAATGCCTCCCTCCGAGTCCACCAGGATCGGGTTGGTCCAGCCGAACTCGATGATGGAAGCTGCGATCTGCGCCACCTGGTCATCACTGTGCGTGCGGGCATTGCGCGCGTACGGGATCAATCGGTCGAGCGGCCAGTGCTCGACCGCGTCTGGCAGTCGCGGCGTCATGTGGTCCGTGTTCGAGGAAACCGCGCAGGCGGTAACCGTGGCGCGAGTTACCGCCCGGCGGTTACCGGCCGGCTCGGCGAGAAACGCGCGCCGCTGCGCGCCTGTGGCGCACGGAAGCGCCTACCTGGCGCGGTAACTGGTAACTCAGGTTTTCGGGCTGCCGGTGGCGAAATTTCGGGCCATTGCCCCCCGCATACCATTCTCGGTCAGGGAGGACCCGCGATTGCCGCAACGTCTTTGCCGTCTCGGTCTCTCGCGCAATTCGGCACCGTGATTGAACGCTAGGACTTGCATCGGTCACCGGTCAATCCGAAAACGATCGACGAGTGCATTTTGTCTGCAAGCCATTGATGCGACTCGTGGATGTCGTGAGCCCACTGCATCAGAAGCATTCGCTTCAAGCACAGCGCCGCTCGCCCGACCCGCGGATGCCGAAGTGCTTCGCGAGTACGCCAAGCGCAGCAACGAGGATCCCTTGCGCGCTCTCCTGCCGCACCGGCCGTCCGCCCCAGCCCTGCCGGAGCGCCCATTCGCGGACGGACGTCTGCATGCCCACGACGTGCCAGACGCACGATCCTGCCGGGGAGCCGTGGCCGCCGAGCGCATCGATGGCGCGAGCCACGCGCTCGCGCGCTGCGAGCTGACGGTCGCTGAGGTTGTAGACGTCATGCGCTGGCGATGGTGACCGCCCCATTAGGTTCAGATTCACCCTCGGCATCGAATCGAAGCACGCAACGGTGAACGCGGCCTGGAAGTCGCGGCCCGCCGCGTGCATTGCTCCCGTGATCGCACCCGAGCGCAGCATCAGTCCAAGCGTGTCAACGGTGCGGTGATGGGTCACTTCGATCCCGTTCGGGTCGAACTCGGTGACCACCCGTGTCGCGCGCTGCTGCCCGGCCTCGGCGCTCGGTTTGAAGCGCAGCTTCTGTTTCTGCTTCTTCGTCATTGCGCCCTCGACTCACGCGCGATCAGATCGGCGAGCGCGCCGATGACTGACGCGGGTGATTTGCCGTCACCAAGCCGCCCCATGCTCGCGGAGAGCGCCGCAGGCTCGACGCCGTGCTGGAGCAGCAGCGAGAGCGCGACGCAGGCATCGTCGAGGATGCGGTCCATCGCGGAGCCGATCTTGGCGCCGTGCGTGAACACCTCGCCGATGCGGTCGTTGGCGACATCGAAGCCGAGCGTGACCGAGTAGTTGTTCGCCTCGTAGACGAACTGCATGGTCATGCTTGGCCGGCGGCCTGGCAGACGCGTCCGGGTCACGACGCGCCTCCATAGTTCTCGATTGCCCAGAGCAGGATGGAGATCGCATCGGCCTCGTTGTCGTCGGCCGGCGCGAAGCCGCGCGCTTTCACTGCGGCGATGACCGTTTTCTTATCGGCGTTGCCCTTGCCCGCGATGAAGCGCTTGATCGTGCCGACTGGAACGCCCTGGTACGGCACGTCGCGGAATTCAGCCCAGGCTTCAAGGTGCGCGAGGAAACCGCCGTAGACGTGGGCTGCAAGCGTGCCGGCATGTGCGCGCACTTCCTCGAAGAACACCGCCGTGATCGGTCCTGAGCTTTCTGCGAGTTCGCTCAGCCAGTGATTGAAGCGCAGGAAGGCCATGCCGCCGCCTTCGAAGCGGTTCGGCCGGAACTGCTGCACGCCACTGGTGATGGCGCCGTTGGCGCCACGAATCGCCCAGCCGGTCGACGAGCCGAGATCGAGGGCAAGAATAGTCGATCTGCCACCGCAAAACAGTTTTGCGGCGGGATCGCGCGCCCGCGACGGCAGGGATGCTTTTGAGAGTTTCACAACGAAGGCTCACGAGACGTGGGCCTTCGGCTTTGGTCGGATCGGATTCTAGAATCCGGGATTCAGCACGCAACAAAATTCGTCACGCCGGATAACGAATTCGTGCGCGTCTCAGACTGCGGCGGCGTCACCAACCTCTGCGATCGTCGGTGACACGACTTTGTTCTGTTCTTTCAGGGCGTTGAACCGCTGCGTCACCAACCTCGGCGTCACCAACCGCGACGCAAACATTTCTATAGGGAAAATAGATTCCGACCTTCGCATCCATTTCCGCGCATGACTCTCCAAACCGTTGGTGACGTTGGTGACGTTGGTGACACGGTTGTTATTGCAGCAGTTTTCGTGTCACCAACTTTGGCGAAGAGGTTGGTGACACATGTAGGTTGGTGACAAGAGAACGATTCGTCGCGTGAACTATTGTTCAGCCAACGAATAGCTCGTGCTGCGGCCGCCACCCTCGTCCTTGCTGAGGATGCCGCGCTCGACGAGATCGGTGATGTCGCGCAACGCCGTGTCGGGTGAGGTTTTTTCGATGGCTGCGTATTTCGACGTCGTCAGCTTGCCCTCAAACCCGTCGAGCAGACGGTTGAGCATATTGCGCTGCCGATCGTTGAAGGCGGCCCCGGCATGCTTCTTCCAGAATTCGGCCTTCCGGAACACGTCAGCAAGTGTGCTCTCTGCGCCGTCGAGCGCACGATCAAGGCAAGCGAAGAACCACTCCAGCCAGGGCGTGATATCGAGGTCGCCCCTCTGCGTCGCCTCCAGCATGTCGTAGTACGCATTGCGTTCCTGACGGATCTGCGCGGACATGCTGTAGAAGCGCTGCGAACTCCGGTCGGACCGAGTGAGCGCCATATCGGCGATCGCGCGTGCGATGCGTCCGTTGCCATCGTCGAACGGGTGGATGGTGACGAACCAGAGATGGGCAATCGCGGCCCTCAGCACAGGATCGGTGTCGTCGTTGGTTTCGAACCAATCGAGAAACGCTTTCATTTCGCCGGGAAGTTTTGCGGCGGGCGGCGCCTCGTAGTGGACGCGCTCCTTGCCGATCGCCCCCGAGACAACCTGCATGGGTCCGGACGAGTCGTCGCGCCAGGCACCGACTGTGATCTTGTGCATGCCGCTGCGGCCCGTTGGAAACAATGCCGCATGCCAGCCGAAAAGGCGTTCCTCGGTAAGGGGCTCATCGTATTTTTGCGTCGCGTCGAGCATCATTTCGACGATGCCCTCGACGTCGCGGTCGGCTGGTGTCAGTGCGCCGATCTCGATGCCAAGCCGGCGCGCGATCGATGAGCGCACTTGCTCCCTGTCGAGGATCTCACCCTCGATTTCGCTCGACTTGACGACGTCCTGGGTGAGCGTCTGAAGCATGGCCTCGCTGCGGAGGGGGAAGCCGAGGGCTTCCATGCGCCCGACGAAGCGGCCTTGGCGATGTCGCAGGGCGGCCAATGGCCCGACCAAAGCCGTCTGATTCCACTGGAATTTCGGCCAATCTGGCAGCTGATGGATGTATTTCGGCATAATCTCCGCACCTTCTGCGGATATTATGGAGGCTAATCACCGCAAGTTCAAGTCTATTCTCCGCACATTCTGCGGAGAATAGGGACGCTAATCTCCGCATCGAACACTGGACGCCCCGCGCCCACGACCCGGTTTTACCGGTCTTGAAATCGAAATGCGGTCTTCCTAAATCGCTCGCCGTCAGGCGCTCCAAAGAGGCCTGATGCGGGCGCCGGCGGTGTCCGGCGCAAGCTCGTACTCATGTCGCTTCACGGAGGATATGACTATGAGGACCTTCGATTTCTCGCCGTTTGCGCGCAATGCCATCGGCTTCGAGACCCTCTTTGATCGCCTTAACGACTGGCCCCGGGACGCCAATGAGGGCTATCCGCCCTACGACATCGTCCGCAAAGGCGAGGACCAGTTCCAGATCAACATCGCCGTCGCCGGCTTCTCACGCGATGAGATTTCCATCACGGCAGAAGCAAGCCAGCTCACGGTGACGGGCAGGAAGCCGGAGAAGGACGACACCGACTATCTGTACCAGGGCATCGCGGCGCGCCCGTTCGAGCGGCGCTTCAACCTGGCTGATTACATCGAAGTCGAGAGCGCCGACTTCGAGAACGGGTTGCTCCACATCAACTTGGTCCGGCGCATTCCGGAAAAGTTGAAGCCGCGCAATATCGCGATCGGCAACGTCACGAAGCTTGAAACGAAAGGAAGCGGCAAGGCCGCTTGAGTGCGATTTGGCAACGGTGGGCACCGCACCGTGCCCACCCCCTTTTTTGGGAGGAGGTTATGACGAAGGGAACTGGTGTGAACTTTGAGCTCGACGAACTGCTGCATCCCGCCCAGGCGTTCAATCATCCGTCCGAGGTGGTGAACGACCCCGACCTGACCCTCAACGAAAAGCGCGCCATCTTGGCGTCCTGGGCATCCGACGCGTGTGCCGTCGAGGCCGCGCCGGAGTTGCGAAAGGGACCCAAGGCTCCGGTCCGATTCGACGACATCATGGAGGCGTTGCGGTCACTCGATAAGCAAGCGAACGGAGCTCGCTATCGAAGTCCGTTCGGTCTGCGCTCGCGTCGTAATACGCCGCGTAACGACGGCAATGATCAAGGCCGAACGCTTCAGTAGGTGTCCGCTATGAAGCCTTGCAACCGCTATGTCCTCGGGCGGGAGCACAACGTCGTGCATGTCGATTTCGGGCGAGAGCCCGATCCGCCT
Organism: Hyphomicrobiales bacterium; assembly: GCA_017304555.1. Lineage (GTDB taxonomy): Bacteria > Pseudomonadota > Alphaproteobacteria > Rhizobiales > Xanthobacteraceae > JAFKKS01. The sequence continues at coordinate 20,501 of JAFKKS010000247.1, read as the reverse complement.
GCTCCGAAGTTTCCAGGTGCGGCTGCCCTACGAAGAGCCGCACCATATCCGCCGCCGCTCAAAGCATCCCCAATGACCGTCCCGAAGATGGCGCAACTGAGGGAAACAAAGTCATGGGCGATCTCGAATTGATGGTCATCTTTGCATCGGTGGTGTCGCTCATCTGCCTCATCGCTTCGCTGTGGCTTAACAACGAAGGGAGCACCGCTTGAGCGTAATCATGATCCGGTGCCCCGAAACAGGCAGCGAGATTTCGACAGGAATCGAATGCGAGGATGACGACTTCAAGAAGCTGCCATTTGTCATCACCCAGACTGCCTGCCCGAGTTGCGGACGTGAGCATAGTTGGTCGAAGTCGGACGCTTGGTTGATTCAGGACCAGCATGCGCAAGCAATACCCGAAGGGGTGGCCATCCGCGAACTTGCCGTGCGGTCGGGCTGAGATAGGCATTTCGGTCGCTTGGGCGACTTACGCTTTCGCTCCTCGGCGATAGCGCCACTGCCGTTCGGACTCGCCTTTTCGCACCTGATAACGCTCCCATCCTCGCGCCTTTAAATAAGCCGTCACCCGCATCTGGTCGGCACGCGTCCAGCGCGCAGGTTCGATGCTAAGCGCACCTTCGAGGATCTCGCCGACGGTGGTGTCCGTCAGCGGGCTCGGACGCTCGACCTCTTCGTCCCGCCAATCGTCGTAATTCCCGTACCCGTGGTTGACCCGGCGACGCTCGTAGACGAGCCAGCGGTCGATGCGGGCGTCCCACGCGTCGGCATGGTAGCGCTGATCCTGTTCGGCCTTGGCAGAGGCAACGAGCTCCGGCTCGTCGAGCCACCAGATCGCGCCATCTCGGTACCGCGCGACGGCTTCCGCCCAGAGCTGGTCGCGGTCGCGCGCGAGCGCGTCGAGATCGATGCTTCCACAACGGACCGGCCAGAAGCGGCGATTGCCCGTCTCATCGCGGAGATAGGTCTCGGGATTGACGCTGCCGGCGAACACGCATTGGCGCGGCACCGTGACGATGTAGCGCTCGTAGGGCGGACGGTAGCGATCGGTGGTCCGCGTCAGGAAGGCCTTGATCCGCGATACCTCGGCGCGGCTGATGGCGTCGAGCTCGGCGATCTCGATGATCCAGATGCCGCGCATCTGCTGGGCGGCATCCTTGCTGCCGATCTCCGCGATTTCGTCGGTGAACCAGTCCGCACCGGCCAGTGTCTTGATGGCGCTCGACTTCTTGCTGCCCTGCGGACCTTCGAGGATCAGCATGTGGTCGGCTTTAATTCCGGGCTGAATGACACGCGCCACTGCCGAGATCATCCAGCGTGCGCCGAAGGTCTTGTTGAGTTCTGTCTCATCAGCACCAAGGTAGGACACTGTCCACTGCGCCAGCCGCGGTACTCCGTCCCAGCGAAGATGATTGAGGTAATCGCGGACCGGATGGACGCGCACCTCGCGTGCGACCGCGCCGACGCTGCGGCTGACCATTACAGGTGCGACATTAATCTCCCGGCGCTGCAGCCACTCGGCACAGCGCACATCGTCAGCGTCGCTCCAGGCCCGCGGCAGAGGCGGGACGGATTCGTCCCACGGCAGGTTCCGGCTCACGATGATCTCCTGGCGGAAGTCGTCGAACACCAGCGCGCCGGCGAATGCCTCGTCATTCGAAAGCGCGGTGATGACGTTCGCCTCGTTGCGCTCCGGTGTGCCGGCGAGGTCGAGACGGAGCTGGCTCGCCCAGCGCGGCCGCGCCGGCTGTCGATGAATGTCGCCCGTGGTGTTCAGGCGGCGGCGCAACTCGCCGATCTGTTTTTCGAGGATCGCGACCGGGATGCCGGTGGCCGCCTTGATCGAACTGAGCACCTGCCGCTCGGGCAGCGGTTCCAGGCGCACAGTGACGAGCTGGCCCAAGATCGCGCCCAGCGCGTGGAGCTCGGGCGGTTTGGTCAATGCGCGGGCTGCGGCTTCGAAATCGGCCGCAGTGGCGAGCATAGGCGCGGCTCCTGGAGTCGCGACTGCATAGTCCCTGGCGGATGCACCATGCTGCAGGTCGTGATTGAAGTCGTCACCATGCAGCGGCGAGACGATCATGTTCGCTATGCCTGCAAGGTTCAGGCGTTCGACGAGCGCCGCCGCGGCTTGCTGCCCGGATTCGCCCGCATCCGCAAAGATGGTCACGCGCTTGATGTCAGAAGGCCATTCCCACTTCCTCAGACCGTCGGCGGAGAGCGCCGCCCAGGTCGGAATCCCGAAGATCGCCTGTGCGGCGAGCGCGGTCTCCATGCCCTCGGCGATCCCGAGATGACGATCATCACCGATGGCAAACAGCCGCACCGAGCCGCCGGCAACGGGACCGAGCATCTTCTTGCCCGCCGGCGCTTTTCCAGAACCGTCGTCGAGCAGGAACGTGCGATGGATACCGCCGGTGGGCTCGCCCGCGCCATTGCGCACGCGCACGACCATGCCCGGCCAACCGCGACGCGTCTCGAAATCCGCCAGGTCCGGGTTGAACAGCAGGTCGGGCGACGCCGGGTCATGGAGACTGCGGCACTGCAGATAGCGCTCGGCGACCGTGCCGGCGAGCGGCGCGCAGCCCGCGAGGATGCGGGCGACCTCGTGGCTGTGGTCCGGTGTCGCCGGCGCGGGTCGAACCGGTGCCGGGCAGTCCAGCCGGGCGTAGCGCGCGGCTTCGTCAAACAGCGCCGGGGGCGTGAGCCCGGTGCCATGATGAATCATGTCGATCGGTCCCGCGCATTCCCCCGTCGCATGGTCATATCCCCAGCCGGCGCGCGGCCCTCGGAGGTGGATGACGCAGGAGCCCTCGTTGTGCGGCGCGCGGCCCGACAAATCCGCGCAGCGGAGGGTCTTGCGGTCGGCCGACATCCGCGCATGCGGAAACAATTGCGGCAGCCAATCGGCTGCCGTGGCGCAAAGCCGTTCCCGGATTTCCTCGAGGTCGTACCGGACCGGCGGCCGCCAGACCTCGTTGAGGTCGATCATGCAAGGATCACCAGTCCTCGCTCGGCACGCGTAATGACAGTGTAGAGCCAGCGGCGCCGATCGGCGTCGTTGCGGCCGAGTCCGTCATCCCAGACGATCACGTTCTCCCACTGCGAGCCTTGCGACTTGTGGCCGGTGATCGCCCAGCCATACGTGGCCTCGGTCAACAGGCGCTTGTTCTTCCAGTCGCGATCATGCCGGCCGCGATCGAAAGCGACATGGTCCTCGAAGTGTCCCTTGTAGATGCGGAGCCGCTCGGGCTTGCCTTCTGCGCTCACCCGCCCGATCGCATTGCCTTCCTCGTCGCGGACGATCGCAGAAAAGTAGAGACTGCCCTCGTCGACGACGTCTTCGAGGGTGACGAACATGCCGTTGATCAGGCCGATGTCGTTCTGGTTCCTCAGGCAAATGATCTTCTCGCCCTGGCCGGTCGGGAGATAGCCGTCGAAGAAACCCGCGGCGCGCCGCATGGCATTGTTGAGCTGCAGCCGCGTGGCGTTGAGCCCGCAGATCACCTGGCCGCCTCGCAAGCACTGCTCCGGCGTTACGTCCATCTTGCGCATCTTCCAGACGAATGTGTCGTACTGGCCGAAGCCGATCGGCTCGCCGCGACGCGCCATGGTGGCGAGCCGGATGATAGCGCTCTCTTCGGCTTGGCGGTGGATCTCAGTCAGCATGATGTCGGGCGCTTCGTTCGTGAACGCGCCTTCGCCCTTGATCGGCGGCAGCTGACCGGGATCGCCGAGCACCAGGATGGGCTTGCCGAAGCTCATAAGGTCGCGCGCCATCTCCTCGCCGACCATCGAGACCTCGTCGAGCACGATTAGCCTGGCATGCGCAGCGTCGCTCTGCGGGTTGAGTGCAAAGCGCGGCTTCTTCATCTGGGATACAGCATGACGCATGGCCTCGATCGCGGCCTCGGCGGCGGTGCGCTCGAAACCGCTCAGCGCCCGCGCGCTCGCTTCCGCCTCCTCGATCTTCTTCGCTGCGGCCTCGACTTCCTCGTCGGTCGCGACGATCACGCTGTAGATCAGGCTGTGGATGGTGCGGGCCGGCGTACCCTTGCGGCGCAGCACCAGCGCGGCCTTGCCGGTGAAGGTCGCGGTCACGACACCCGGCACGCATTCGCCACCCTCGCGGCCGCTCTTGTGTGCATCAAGACCAAGCTCCGCGAGCGCAAACTTCAGGACCGTCGACTTGCCGGTGCCGGCGTAGCCGAACAAGCGGAATATCTGTTTTCTGCCCGTCTCGTTCTTGAACCAGTCCTTGATGCCCGCGATGGCGCGCGCCTGGGTGTCGGATGGCGTGATGTCCGTCATCGCGCAGTCCTCCAACAACGGTCCTGCCAAGCGCAGGACGGATACCATTCGCCGGCGCTCCTGCCGCCGCGGCACACAGCGGAGGTCCGATCCATTGCGGCGCGCGGCAACAGCTCTTCGGCTTCGCTCGCCCGCACCACCTGCACGGCGCGGTCACTTGCGCGTTGCGCGAGAGAGGCGTCGAACGCCACGAGCTCGCAGTGGAGCTCAAGCGTGTCGCGGTTCAGCGCCGTGAACAGAGCCGGGTTCGGCAGCTCGAGATATGCTTGATAGAGCGCGATCTGTGCGGCATAGACCGGCTTGGCGAGGACGACGCCGCGCTTGACGACCTCTTTCCAGGACGCGGCGCCGAGAGCCTTGTTTTCCCAGAGCGCCGGATAGGCCATGGCGACGGGCCCGCCTACGAGACATCCGTCGATGTGGCCGCAGAAGCGACCATCAAGAGCCGAGAATCCGAATTGCCGGCCGTCCGATCGCGCGGTTCGCAGATCAAAGCCGGCGGCACGAAGCCATGCGGCTACGACATCTTCAGCGCGATGGCCGGCCTCGAAGATTCGCAGGGTCTTGGATTCGAATTCTCGACCCTCGTCCTTCGGCACAGCGAGGTAATCGTATTGGATCTGGCGCAGGCACTCTCGTCCGAGTCCGGACGTGCTGACATAGTGCCGCGGTGGCTCGGCGCGGTTGCGTTCGATCAGCGCCGCATCGATCGCGGCATTGACAGCGATGCCGATGCCCGGAGCCCGGTCCGGTCGCTCATATTGAAAGCCCGACCCGTGGTTGAGATCGATCATGGCCCAGCCTTTCGTCGCGACTTGACGATTGGGCTGCGCTCACCGGTTCGCCCACGACAGTAGGCGAGGAAGCCCTCGGCGTTCAGATTCTCCTTCTGTGTGCCCCAGCGCAGATTCGATGCGCGATTATTCGCCGCGTTCTCGTCGAGATGCATAACGACCGCGTCGTTGAACGGAGCGGGTCCGTGGAACGCTTCGGCGACGAGGCGATGGACCTTGTAAGTCTTACCCTCGACAACGACGATGAAGCGACCGTCGGCCTTGTTCCAGACGCCGAACGTCGGTTGCCCGCCATACGGACGCGTGCCGCCTTTCGGCATTGCCTCGCGATGCGGGACGTGCATCACGCGCCCCTCGCTGCTCACGAGCATGCCGGGCAGACTCGGAACGTCTCGCCAGATTTCTCCGGTCAGCATGTCTCACCAAGGAATCTCGTCATTGAGCGACTGGCGCTGCATGGAATCCTGGAAGCCGTCGATGCAGGCCTCGATGATGCGGTCGATGTCCTCGGCGCTCCGGTCGTGGAACGGAGTCATCAAGCCGAGTTCAGTGAGAGCTTCCGCGAGGACGCGGCGCGCGTCTTTGATCGCGCGCTTCTCCATATCGGTCTTGTCGATCAAGCCACGGCTCCTTCTGGCAATGGCGGCGCCAGCGTTCAGGCACCGCATCGAGCAGAATGCGAAGGTCGGGTAGCGGTCGGGGCGAAGTTGATGGGTGTAATAGAAGCCGCGGCAGGACCGGCTGCAGATCGCGCACGTCCTCAGAGGAGCAGCATCGAGAGTTTCTGCGACCCGGGTTCGTCGGGGCGGTTGGCGATCCTCTGCGATGCCTTCACGATAAACGTGCTGATCGCGTTCTGCGCCGTCGCCTCGAGGTCGGGCATGGTCAAGCAGCGGATGGGCTGTTGCAGGCCTCCTCTTCCTTCGAGCCATTCGCCGATCGCCTTGGCGGCCTCACGGGTGACATGGGCCTGCCACTCGTCGTCGGTCACGAGCCGGCGTCCCTAGCCGTTGAGCCACGCCGGTCCGGGTGCGGCCGTGCCTTGCGGCTTTGGCGCGGCCTGGTTGGCCGCTCCCTGGTTGGCCCACGGCACGCCGCCGGAAGCGGGCGCTGACGCCTGGGAAGACGCCCAGGCCGGCGTAGCCGCGGCGGGCGTCTCCGCCGCCTTGCGTGGCTTGGCGTTCACGGGATCCGGCTGCACGTTCTCGCCGCGCATGATTGCGGCATACTGCGGCTCGCCAGGAAGCACGATGTTGGCGAGCTTGTTCTGGTCGCGGTAGTTCGGGTTCGACGCGGGCTCGACCATGATGCGTGCCGCGAACACGATCCCGTCGAGCTGCTTCAAGCCCTGGATGACGCGCTTGCCTTTCGCGGCCGGGCTCTCGTCCTTCGGATCGAGTCCGAGCGCGCTGTCCACCATGGCGCGGAACGCGCTCTTCGAGATGTTCCAGCCTTTCGACTGTCCCTTCTCGTCGAGCTTGCCGCCGGCCACCGTGAAGTTCTGCCAGAACTTGCGCCGCGCGTAGGGACCGGACACGACGGTGAACTCGCAATCGAGCATCTTGGCGTCGCTCGACTGGGAAGCCTTGAGCAACCCGACATCGGCCTGCGTCGAGCCGTTCACGCCACCCGGTCGGATCGTCATCTTCACCTTGGCGAAGGTGCCGTCCGGAATAAGTTCGCCGAGCGGCGCCATCTGCGGCTGGGCATCGTTGAGGTCGTACATCGCAGTCTCCTTTGATCAAGTTTCGGATCAGGCGGCGCGCGCCTGTGGCGTGTTGATCTTGGCGAGCAGCGCGCCGAGATCGGGCGGCTCGGTCAAATCGAGGCGGCCGCTGCGGTCTTTCGCCGGAAGCGCGTAAGGATTGCCGGCGCGGCACACGAGCCGCCGTTCGCTCGCCTTCTCGTCGAGCACGTAGGCGCCCTCGGCATCGCGCGAGAACAGATGCAGCGAGATCACCTGATCAACGATGCCCGGCAGCTCGCGACTGGCCTTGGAGCCCTCCATCTGCGGCTGCCAGGTGGTCACGTTGAACTCGTCGGTGATCTTTTCCAGGACGCCGACGAAGATCACGGTCTTGCCGGGCGCATGCTGCAGGTGCTTGAGCGCCTGGATAACCTCGCGGCCGAGGAGACCATAGGCGCCGCGCACGTCAGGCTTGCCGGTGCGTTCGGAGAACGCTTCCGGCTGCTGCTTGGCATACGCCATCGTCTGCCGCGTCAGGTCGGTGATGCTGTCGACGAAGATGATTGACTTCGACGCGAGGAACTCCTCGACCCCGCTGCCGGCGTAGACCGAGCGCGCATGCTGGTGATGCTGCGCGCTGTACCAGGCGTTCGGGTCGGCCGCGGGATCAGGCCCTCCGATCAGTACTGCCAGGTCCCGGAAATCGACGAAGCTGCGGATCGGAATGCTGGCGCCGGGCCAGTCCTGGACGGACTTCATGCCGGCTTCCAGGTCGAGGCAGACGGTCCGGTCGGACGGAAGCGTCCGGAGCAACGACGTCTTGCCGGAGCCGGCTGGGCCGAAAATAGCTACCGACGTCGTGTTGTTGGCGACGGCAAGACGCTCGTCGGCGGTTACGATCCTGACCGGCATCAGTGGCTCCTAGATCTAAATTGAGACATGGTGGAAACGGCGGGGCGTTGACCGGGCGCCGAAGGATTGCCTGTCCGCTCTCGCGAGGCGGACCGCCCCGCCGTTATTCGTGCTGCACATCGGGTGCGCATCAGGCCGCCTCGGCCTTGGCTTCGTTCGGGGTCTCGATGCGATAGACCGGCCGGCCGGTCTCGACGGTGCGCGCCGGAATGAATAGCTCCCGCACCGGACGCGGCCAGTTGGCGAAGGCCGCTTCCGAGACTTCAAGCTTGGCTTTGATGTAGTCAGCCGGATCGTCGCCCCATCCGGACCGGATGATCTCGGCCGCATGCTTTAGCTTGTCCTGATCCCATTTCACGCGCTTGGGGAGGTCGGCAATAACGATGAAGCCGTTGTCCTCGAACCGGACGACGCCGGTGTCCTTCCCCTCCTCGGCGCGGCGCTGTTTGGCGCGCGCTCCGTACTTGAGGTCGAGCGCGCTGCGCACCTTGTCCTCGATCCGTGCGAGGCCTGCCTTCTGCTCGGCGAGATCATCAAGGATGCAGGCGAGCTCGGGAGCCGTGAGCGACGCGATGGCTTCCGCATCGAGGTCACGGACGTGTTCGGCGATCACAGCGATGTCTGGCATGCTGGTTCCCCTCAGGCGGCTAATGCGGTCGGGATTGTCTGGGTCTCGCTTGCAACGAGAGGCGTGAACGAGCGGCGCGGCGGTACTGCTGAGCGGGAATGACCCATTCGACCCGGCCGCGTCTTCACGGCGAGATAGAGGTAGTCCTCGTCGCCGATCCGCTTCTGCACCGGGATCACGAGGCCCTGGCCGGCCGCGACCATCACGCGGGTTGCAACGGCATGCAGGTTGGCGCGCGTCGGCCGATCGAGAACATTGGCGCTCGGCATGCGATCGAAACCGAGATGGCCGCGGTAGTAGACGGCTCGGTCCCCCGGTTCGGCGTCGATCAGCCAGTCGACGAACGTGTTCTCGTCGAAGGGCACCGCGAACCGACTGATCGGCAGCAGCGGGGTGATGGGCGCGACCAACCGGTGATGCATGGGCAGACCTCTCCGCTTCGGCTCGCGCGGACGCGCAGCCGTGATGACTGTTTGGCGATATTGGACTTCGCTTCCTCGAACCTGGACGGCTGAAGATGCCGTTCGGTTCTCGTCCCCTCTGTAGCGAAAGACGTCCTCGTCTTTCCCAAGAGGTCAGAGCGTCTCATTCCTCCGCTGTTGGGCCGAACCGGTGCCGAACGATGCCGAGACAGACCAGCCGGTAGCGAACCTCGCGAAGACGACGATAGAACTCGCTGGTAAAGAGACCTGAGCGGCGTTGCGCTTCCGCAAGATCGCCATCCTCCTGGAGGGACCATCGAGCGACCAGGGCGAGCTCCTCGGGCAGTTCCGCAATGAATTTCGCGAGCGCGAGCGGAAGCTGCAGCTCATGCTCTGCATCGTGATCGGGGCGCCTTTCCGCCTCGATTAGCTCGCCGAGCGTGCTTCCATTATCTGCTGCGGGCTGATCGAGGGAGCCGCCGCGAATGCGGCGTTCGGCGCCGATCTCGTCGGCGACTCCCTGCGCTGCCTGCCGTGCGATGCGGTCCGCGAACGAGGACCAAGCCCCACGCGCCGGATCGAAGAAGCGGCGGCGCTCCAGCAACACCAGCAGGATGTCCTGCTCGACGTCCTCGCGGTCCACATCCGACAGTCGCATTGTGCGGGCGACCTTGCGCGCATGATAGGCGGCGGCCGCCAACATCACCCGCAGCATCCGTGGGTCAGGGCCGCTCGTTTCTTCTGTTCTCGTGACTTGGACAGCTTCGGATGTTGCGTTGGCTTTCATGGACCGCTTCCAAAGGAGACGCTTGGACACACTCCTCCCGTTCCCGGAATCGCTGCTTCCGGGCTCGATCGGTGATGAAACTTCTGTGGTGCTGGACGCCTTACGTTGGACTACGCGACTTGAACTCGCGGTAGACCGAGACGGCAACCTCCAGATCGCCCTGCATGTCGGGCGGCAGCCGTTGCGCCGCGATGAAGGCGCGATCGGTTGCCAATTCCAACCGCTGGCAGGCCGCGATGATCAAGGAGTCTTTCGGCGCGAGCTCAAGCCCGCGCTCGATGCGCGACCAATAGGCTTGCGAGATGCCGATCGACAGCGCGAAGTCCTTCAATGAGATGCCGGCCTTCTCGCGCTCGGCTCTGATCCATTGTCCGAATGCCATGGCGGTGCACTCCTCAATCAAGGTCCCAGTTGCGGCCGGTGCGGAGGAGGTCATAGCGATCGAGCCGGACCCGCAGAAAGCTTGTCGACACTCCGTACCGCTCGGCGAGTTCGAAGATCACTTCTTCGATCGCCTCCCGGTCCAACCGCAATGCGTCGAAGGCAATCGCGCCTGGCACGATGCTCGACGGGCGGACTGAAGCGGGAAGGCGCTGCCGCTTTGCCTGCCGCTGCAGGTCGATGCGTGCGAGCGTCGGAGGGACCAGCAGCGCTCCCATGAACTCGTTGGCGCGCGTCTCGCGCGGATCGCCTTGCTTATGTGCCGGCGCAGTCGCTGAATAAGCCGGCGCGGCAGGCGGCACGCGAACCCATCCAGGTGCGTCGAAAACCACGTGACCGAGTTCATGCGCGATGGTCGAGCGCAGCAGCGGTTCCGTGCCGGCGAGCATCGGGCCGTTCACCGACACCATCACGCAGTCGGGCGAGGCCTTGTCGTATTCGGTGACGCCCATCACTGGCTTGCCGGCCACGTTGAGCACCTCGTGCTCCAGGTCCCAGGCGACGTCGAACATGATGTCATTGATTTCCAGCTGGGCGACCCGCTCTGCAACGTTTCCCAGCTCGAGCTTCCGCTCGGCTCGTTCGATGGCGAGCTGTCCCCGCACCGCTCGCGCCACCGACCAGACCTCGGCGGCCGAGAGCCTCGCCGGTGCGGCGGTGGGCCTGGAATGGCGGTAGGCGGCTCGGATAGTCATCGACGGCTCCCTCGTTTTTGTTCTCTATTTGTTCTCACAATCGAAAGGCGGAGTCGAGTCCTAAATTGCGTCATCACGCAATTCCTTTTGTCGCAGTTCAACCCCTTGGGAAAACTCGGGTCTTTCGGCGCTACTGAGGGGGCATGGACAATCCCATGCACCCCGATCGGATGGAGCCAGCCGAACGGCTCGACGAGGTGGCGGACATCCTTGCCACCGGCCTCATGCGGCTAAAGCTGAGGAAGTCCAGTCATTTATCTCCGGTCAGCGGAGACAGTTTGCTCGACTGTACCGCCCACCAGAGCAGTCATGCCGACCGTCTCAAGTCGCATGGAGGCTCATAAGTGACCGACACGGTGCTGGCCCAACTGGCCGCCCTGAAGATCGCGCCGATCGGGGTCCTGAAGCAGCGGTGGCGCGACCTCTTTGAGAACGAACCGCCCCCGTACAACCGCCGCTTCCTCGAACACCGGCTCGCCTACCGCATCCAGGAACTGGCCTACGGTGGGCTGAAACCGGAGACGCTGAAGCGCCTCCGCGACCTCGCCGAAGAGCTCGACGGCGGCGATCCGAAGCGACGACGGCAGCCCGCCAAGGACCGGCCGATCGCCGGCACGCGGCTCATCCGTGAATTCCAGGGCGTCGAACACTGCGTGACGGTACGCGACGACGGATACGAGTACGAGGGACGTCCGTACAAATCGCTGTCGGCCATCGCGCGAGCCATCACGGGCACGCGCTGGAACGGCCTCGTCTTCTTCGGACTCAAAAACCAGCGGGTGGCACGATGAAGAAGCCGGTCGTGCGCAAGCTTCGCTGCGCGGTCTACACGCGCAAATCGAGCGAAGAAGGCCTGGAGCAGGAGTTCAACTCGCTCGACGCGCAGCGCGAGGCCTGCGAAGCCTACATCGCGAGTCAGAAGCCCGAGGGCTGGGTGCTTGTTCCAGACCGCTATGATGACGGCGGCATCTCCGGCGCGACCCTAGACCGTCCAGGGCTCCAGCGCCTGCTCGCCGACATCGAGGCGCGTCGCGTCGACGTGGTCGTCGTCTACAAGATCGACCGGCTCAGTCGCGCGTTGATGGATTTCGCGAAGCTCGTCGAGGTGTTTGATCGCAACAACGTCACCTTCGTCAGCGTGACGCAGTCATTCAACACCACGACATCCATGGGACGCCTGACGCTTAACATCCTGCTCTCCTTCGCGCAGTTCGAGCGCGAGGTGATCGGCGAGCGCATCCGCGACAAGTTCGCGGCATCTCGCAAGAAGGGCATGTGGATGGGCGGCTTCGTGCCGCTCGGCTACGACGTGAAGGACCGCAAGCTCGTCGTGAACGAGGCCGAGGCGAAGAAGGTCAGGATGATCTTCGAGCGCTTCGTGAAACTCGGCTCGGCGACCGCGCTGGTGCATGCCTTACGGGCGGAAGACGTCACCGGAAAGCAGGGCAAGCTCGTCGACAAGGGCTACGTCTACAAGCTATTGAACAATCGCGTCTACCTCGGCCAGGCGGTGCACAAGGGCACCGCGTATCCGGGCGAACACCACGCCATCGTAAGCCAGTCGCTCTGGGAAAAGGTCCACGGCATCATCGCGCAGAGCCCACGCCATCGTGCGAACCTGACGCGCACCCAGACGCCCGCGTTGCTGAAGGGCTTAATCTTCGGGCCGACGGGGCGAGCGATGACGCCCACGCACACGCGCAGAGGCAACAAGCTCTACCGCTACTACGTCTCGACCGACGCGCTGAAACACGAAGCGGAGGCCTGCCCAGTGCGCCGTATTCCTGCTGCCGAGATCGAGGGCGCGGTCGTCGAGCAAGTCCGCGCCGTGCTCCGGTCCCCTGAAATCATCGTCCGCACATGGCGCATCGCGCGGCGGTCGCTGGACGGCCTCACTGAAGCCGACGTGCGCGACGCGTTGGAGCGGCTTGACCCGCTCTGGGATGAACTATTCCCGGCCGAGCAGGCCCGCATCGTACAATTGCTCGTCGAGCGTATCGACATCGGCACCGAAGGCGCTGACATCCGACTGCGCACGCAAGGGCTGACGAGCCTCGTCGCCGACTTAAGCGCAATCCAGCCGGAAAAGCGGAGGGCAGCGTGATGGCCAAGCCGAAGCTCAGGGATGGAGGTGGGACCGTCACGGTACGGGTGCCGATTTCGATCAGGAAGCGTGGAGGTCGCAGGCTGGTACTCGCGCCTGACGGCGCAGACGTCACAACGGCGCCAGCCCGACGGCACGTGGACAGCGCCATGGTCAAGGCAACGGCCAGGGCGTTCCGCTGGCGGGAGATGTTGGAGAATGGCACCCACGCGACCATCGCGGAGATTGCGGACGCCGAGAAGATCAACGAGTCCTACGTAGGGCGCGTCCTGCGTCTGACCTTGCTGGCTCCGGAGATCGTCGAAGCGATCCTGAATGGGAGGCAGCCCCCGGGGCTGCAGCTCGAGCATCTGTTAAGACGGTTTCCAGTGGAGTGGGGGGCTCAAGGTGATGGATTCGGGCTCATCAAAGACTCACGAACATTGACGGCAATTCCGTGCGACACGGATCCGACACGGAAAGCACTGCAGTTCGCAACATATTCCGGGAGCGCACGGCTGCGCGGCGATTGCGAGCGGTCGTGACTTTCGCGCTGACTGCTGGTTGCCGAACTAGGTCCAGACGGTGTTCATGCAGTCGGCCAGAGGACCTTGAACGAATCTTCGACGGGATATGCGATCCCGAAACCGTTGGAAGTTGCGAGGAGCCGATCCTCCTCCTTCGGCTTCGCCTCAACGACAATCAGCAGCAAGCTGTCCTCTTTCGCGCGCTGCCGATAATCGAGCAATTGCCCGATAGCGGTTCGGATCGCATATCGCACGTTCGCGCGTTCGCAAGGCTTAATCTCGGCCAGGATGGTACCTTTAGCGGCGTCGCGATAACGGAGATCCACGCTGGCCATATTCGGCCGGATCTCTGTTGCTCCGTCCGTCGCAAGGAACCGTTCGAACTTTGCCTGTAGAGCACTGTGCCTCGGCGTGATCCGCACTTCATAGGCTTCCACGTATCTTAGGTAGGGATCGCTAGCTGCGGCAGGGCTGTTGCGGCCCGGTTTGCGTCCATTGGGCCTTTTGGCCGGGCCAGATAGCCCATCCAGCAGATCCCGCGTCTTCTTCACGAACTGGCGAACCTCACGCGGGCTATCGTCGGATGGGGTCCACCATGGCGTATGGCCCATCCATCCAGGTCCGCGACCCATGGCCAAGGTCCTTTTCTCAAGATCGAGCCGACGTGCATCTTTCGCAGAGGCGCGAACGCGATAGCTGCTTATTTCGTCTCGCGCATGCTGCTTCGACGGTGACCCTGCAAATAGTTGTCTCTCCCGGAAAACGGTCGCATTTCGGTACCAACCCACGACTTTTCGGCCGCCTTCATCTGGATCGGTCGCAGTCCATACGACGTCGATGCCTTCGACGAAGTTGCCGTTTCCGCCGACCGCTTCGATGCGAATTTTTCGATCTCTCTCGCCTTGGATCGTTTCCACGTGACCGTAAACATACCCGTCACGGCAAAACACAAAGTTGCATACCTCGTGGCCAGTTTTGTTCTCGGTCACCCACTTCCCGCCGCCGACGATTTTATCGGGCTTTCCAACGAGGCCTTCATATCGGCTCATCCAGCCGATGTTGCAGAACAGCATTGCCGCCATCTCAGGCCTCCCGATGCACAGAACGCCAGCCGGTGCTAATCGCTTTGCATCACGAGGATGTTGTCAGCGTGGCTATGCGTCAAGCTTCAGTCCTCAATGGGCGGCTCGTCATGCCGATAGCGTCGCGATCCCATCGAGCCGCACGCGCACCGTCGTGTCACCGTTAGCCCGCGGCGATTGTCGCAATGCCGATCGGTACCATGCCTGTGCATGATGTGCGCCATTTTGCGGTGTCGCTCTGGATCGAGCAGGGCTTCTCGATCAAAGAGGTCATGACATTCGCCGGCCACTCATGGCCACCTCTTCCCAATGCCCGATCATCAGCGCGCCATGGCGCAGGTTGAGCTTTGGGTTCTCGGACAATAATCTTTGCCCGATCGGCCTGATTTCAACGAATAGGAACGCGATGCGCGTCGTCTTCAGCCGCAAGGGCTTTGACTCTAGTGCCGGCGGCTGCCCGAGTCCGATTGTCGATGGTCAACCCATCTCACTGCCCATCCCAGTGCGGACAACACCGAGTCCAATTCGGTACATGGATTTGATCGGCGACTATGAGTCGCTCGTTGAGGACCTGACGAAAGGCAAAATTGACCGGCATAGCCGTTGCCATCTCGATCCAGATCTGAATCCCTCTGTCCTACCTCGCTTGCCCGGTTGGCGTGGCGCACTGGGGCAAGTCGGCGCAGCACAGAGCCATCTGTCGAACGAAGGGGTCAGTGTCGGAGACCTATTTTTGTTTTGGGGACTCTTCCGACACGCTGAGCGAAAGAATCGTTGGATTTTCTATGGCGCGCCTGAGCATCGGCTTTTTGGCTGGTTGCAGGTCGGTGAAATCCTGCAACTAGGAGAGGACGGCTCCTTCGCTGCAAAACGAT